>JBGSVH010000019.1:0-35816 GCA_041753055.1 Parvularculaceae bacterium | reverse complement strand
CGCATCGTCTATGGCGGCGGCAAGCTCGGGCTGATGGGCGTCACCGCGGGCGCGGCGCGCGACGCCGGCGGCAAGGTCTTCGGCATCATTCCGGATTTTCTTGTCGATCTCGAAGGCGTTCTCGAAGGCGTCGATCATATTGTCGTCAAGACCATGCACGAACGCAAAATGCGGATGTTCGAGGAATCGGACGCGATCCTGACCTTGCCGGGCGGCATCGGCACGCTTGAAGAGGTGATCGAAACGCTGTCCTGGGCGCGCCTTGCGCTGCACCGCAAGCCGATCGTCGTTCTCAACATGGATGGGTTCTGGACGCCGCTGAAGACGCTGCTGCAGCATATTGTCGAACGCGAATTCGCGGCGCCCGAACTGATGAGCGACCTCGTCTTCGTCGACCGCGTCGAAGACGTCTTTCCCCTGCTGGCGAAACGCACGCTGGAAGAAGTGATCTAGCGCGCCGCAATGCCGGTGGGAATTACGCCCAGCCAAGTTCGCGAAGCGTCTAGCCGGCGTTCCAGATCTTCGTCATGTGACGGATCTTGTCGCCCTTGAATTCCATTGCGTAGACATAATCGGCGTTTGTCGACTTTTTTGTCGCGGCGACAGGCCCGCCTTCTCCGGTGTGGACGCCCGAAAAGACGCCGAATGCGCAGACGATGTCGCGTTCCGCGTCCGTTGCAAACGCCTTGATTTCATAGGACCCATTCGGAATCGGGGTCAAAAGATCGCGCATCCAGTCCGCATAGGCGGCAAGCGTGTTGATTTCTGCAATCGGCTCGGCCTGCGAGGAGAATGTCGCGTCGGGATGACAGTAACGCGCGCAGCCGTCCCATCCTTTTCCACTTTCGCAGGCCTCGAAAAACGCGCTCGCAGTCTGTTCGATCGACATCGGGGTTGCTCCTTTCAGGCGCAGGATTGCGCGGCCTTGCGGCGATTAAAGCACGGGCAAGCGGTCCGCGCGACCCGAAATAACTAGCGCCGCTCGCCTTGAAGACGCGCGCGCGCTTTTTCAGCGCCAATAAGGGGGAAAATCGCCGCCATTTCCGGGCCCTTTTCGCGCCCCGTAAGGGCAAGGCGCAAGGGATGGAAGAGGGCCCTTCCCTTCGCGCCGGTCTTTGCTTTTACAGCGCCGACAAACGCATCCCAGCTTTGATCCGTCAGCGGATCGTCTGGCACGAGCGCGGCGGCGGCGGCGCAGAACCCGGCGTCTTCAATGACGGGATCAATCGCGCCCTCGATGACGCCCTTCCAGTCGGCGGCGCCGGAAAGTTTCGTCACATTACCTTTGACCGCTTCCCATAAGGCTTGCGAAATCCCAAGTGCTGACAGGCGCGCCGAAAGCGCCGCAAAGGGCTGCTCGTGCAGGAGCTTGGCGTTCAGCGCGAGGAGTTCGGCTTCGTCGAAACGCGCCGGCGCGCGGCCGACCTTTCCGAAATCGAAGCTTCGCGCCAGCGCCATGATATCGGGCTCGGGCAACACCGGCTCGGCGGTGCCAAGCTTGGCGAGAAGGCTGGTGATCGCGGCCGGTTCGAGCCCGTCTTCGCGCATCTGTTCGATTGAGAGCGACCCCAGTCGCTTGGAAAGCCCCTGCCCATCGGCGCCAATGAGGAGCGAGTGATGCGCAAATTCCGGCAGCCTGCCTTGCCCGCGCAATTCAATCACGGCTTGCATGATTTCGATCTGCACCCCGGCGTTGGTGACATGATCTTCACCGCGAATGACATGGGTGATCCCGGCCGCGATATCGTCGATGCAGGACGGCAGCGTATAAAGATACATTCCGTCCTCGCGGATGAGAACGGGATCTGAAACGCTGGCGGTGTCGACGGTCGTTTCACCGCGAATGAGATCGTTCCATTTGACCGGCTGCTGCGACAGCTTGAAGCGCCAGTGCGGACGGCGGCCTTCCGCCTCGAAAGCTTTTTTCTCGTCCTCGGTGAGCGCCAGCGCCGCGCGGTCATAGACCGGGGGAAGCCCGCGGGTGCGCTGCAGCCGGCGTTTGCGCTCCAGATCGTCCGCCGTTTCATAGCAGGGGTACAGCAGCCGCTTGTCGCGCAACGCGTCCGAAACCTTGTCGTAATCGGCAAAGCGCGCCGACTGGCTGAAGCTCTCGTCCCAGTTGAGGCCGAGCCAAGTCAGATCGGCGCGGATACGCTCTTCGTTTTCCTTGGTCGAGCGTTCCTGATCGGTGTCGTCGATCCGCAAGATGAACTTGCCGCCGCGCGAGCGGGCGAACAGCCAGTTCCACAGCGCGGCGCGCACATTGCCGACATGGATCTTGCCGGTCGGCGACGGCGCAAAGCGAACGGTGACGGTCATGGGATGTTTAAGCCTCGAACGGGAGGCGGCTTGCTACGACAGCCCTGCGGCGACGTCAAACAAGGGACGCCTTTCGTTTCACCGCGACGCGCTGTCGCCCTGGCGCAGGCGTCTTGAGGCGCCGCGCCGCCGCTGTGTCTATTATTGATTTCACACGGGAGGGCGACGATGCGCCGGACGAACAGCCTTGTGGCTTTGATGATGGCGGCCCTTGGCGCCATGTCGCTGGCTTCGGTCGCGAAGGCGGCGGCGGCCGATCCGTTCGAACTGCAATGGACGGAACTCGACAAGGGAGTCTGGGCCGGCGTTCGCCCGGTTTCGTATGCCGCGCCGCCGATCGGCTCCACCCTGATCGTGATCGGCAAAAAGGGCGTCTTCGTTTTCGACCCTGCGGGGTTCCCCTTGCAGGGCGAGCGCGTCCTTGAAAAGGTCGCCGCGCTGACGCCCCTTCCGGTGACGGCGATGGCGATCAGCCACTGGCACGGCGATCATTCGCAGGGTGCCTCCGCCATCATCGACAAATTTCCGGACGTCGAAATCATTGCGCATGACTTTACCGCGCGCGCCATCGACAGCTCGCTGAACGCATTTACGCCTCCGGACGAGGCGGCGAACAATGAAACGCACCAGCGTATTGAAACCGCGCTGAGGACCGGCAAGCGGTCGAACGGCGATCCCGTAACGCCCGGCATGCGCGCCTATTATGAGGACGCGCTTCGGAATTTCGATCTGGTGAACGCGCAAGTGCGCGCGCAGAAGATTGTCCGCCCGACGCGCACCTTCACCGACGCGCTGACGATCGATCTTGGCGGTCGCAAGGTCGAGCTGCGCCATATGGGGCCGGGCAACACCAATGGCGACATCATCGCTTATCTGCCGAAGGAAAAAATTCTTGCCGCCGGCGACGCCGTCGTCAGCCCGACGCCCTATGGGTTTTACAGCCATCCGCGCAGCTGGATCACTGTCCTGACACAGATGAAATCATTACCGGCGCGCCTTATCGTGCCGGGGCATGGCGATATTATGACCGACACGGACTATCTTGATCTGCTGATCGACGCGTTGACTTTCGTCGTCGACAAAGTCGACGCCAGCGTCGCCGCCGGAAAGTCACTTGAGGAAGCCAGAGCGGCGCTCGACTGGGCGGCGCTTGAACAGCGCTTCACCGGCGGCGACGCGCTGCTGGCGCTCTTCTTCGACGGCTGGTTCAAGACGCCAATCGTCGATGCCGAATACAAGATTGCCAAGGGCGAAGACAGCGAAGACCTCAACCCGCCGGCTGAAACCATCGATTGAGTGGTCGGTTAATTTTTTCGCGCTAGACCAATCCGGCGAGCCGCAATAGGGTCGGCTGGCAAAAAGGGGGTCGGTTTGCGAAATACCTGCCTGCTGGGACTTGCAGCGGCGATTGTCTCCACGGGGACAGCGCTGGCGCAGTCCGAGACGGTGGTTTCCGGCGCGGTTGTCGACAATACTGGCGCGCCGCTGCCCTCAGCGACGGTTCTGGCGCTTCCCGCAAACGGCGGCGATCCCATCACTGGCGCCCTCACCGACGGCGACGGGCGGTTCGTCATCGCCGGCCTTCCCGCCGGCGCCTATCGCATCAGCATCGAGAGTTACGGTTTTGACGCCGCCGAACGGCGGCTCGTCATCGGCGAAAAGAACAACATCTATGATCTTGGCCGGATCGCGCTTGCGCCCGCTGCTTCCGCCGCCGCGCCCGCCGATGAAATCGTCGTGCAGGCCGAACGCCGCGATCCCCTCGGCGTTGAGCCCGGCAAATCGACCTTCAGTCTTGACGGCAATGTCGCCAGAGCCGGCGGCACCGCGCTCGACGCCCTCAAAGCCCTACCCGGCATTACGCTCGAACAAGACGGCAAGGTGCGCCTCAGAGGCAGCGACCGCGTCGTCATCCTGCAGGACGGCAAACAATCGGCGCAGACCGGCTATGGCGAGCAAAAAGGTCTCGACACCATTCCGGCCGACAATATCGACCGTATAGAGATCATCACCAATCCTTCAGCCAAATACGACGCCGCCGGCATGGCCGGCGTCATCAACATCATCTACAAGAAGGATGCAAAACTCGGCTTTAATGGCGATGCATCAATCACCGGCGGCATTGGCCAGATCTCGAAACGCAAGGACGATGTCCCCTCGCCGCTCGGGAGCTTCGACAACAATCCGCGCGGCGTCATCTCGACCAATCTCAACTACAATACCGAGACCGTCAGAAGTTTCCTGCGCGGCGAATTCCTGATCCAGCGCGACCTGCCGAATAATGAATTCACCACGCGGTTCTATGACAGCGGTCTCACCATCCGCAGCCAGGTGCCGGAAAACCGCAAACAGAAACATTATATTCTGCGCACCGGCGCCGATTGGGAAGCAGGCGCATCGGATACGCTGAGCTTTTCCGCCGGGATCGATTACGAACATCATATCGATCAGGCGCAAATCCCCTTCGTCGATGCGGCGACGGATCAGGAATTGCGTTTCTGGTTCTGGCGCGAGGACGAAGGCACCGGCAATTTGACCGGCGCCATCGACTGGACCCATGCGTTCGCGGCGCCCGGCCATACATTTTCGGTGAATGCGCAGTTTACCATGGCGTGGGAAGACGAGGCTTATTTTCTCAACGAGATTTCGCCGGTCCGGATCGGAACCGACATGACGCATCTGGTGGCGCGGGAAAACATCATCCCGGTTACGGCCGACTATGTGCGGCCGCTGCCGAGCGGGCGGATCGAGGCGGGCCTGAAAGCGCAATGGCGGCGGCTGCCGATCGACTACACCGTTATGCAAGGCGCCGGCTCGGTCATCTATCCGGGCCTTGGCGATCATTCCGACTGGAACGAGGATATCTATTCCGCCTACGTCAATTATGTGCGCGAGAAATCACGCTACACGGCGGAAATCGGCGTCAGGGCGGAACAGACGAAAGTCGCTTATGAACTGCCGGCCGCCAATATCTATTACCCGACCAGTGACGCCTATGATTATTTCCGGATTTACCCGAATACGCGCCTGACCTGGCATGCGGGCGATGATGACAACATTTCCGCGTTCTTCAATATCCGCGTTGACCGGCCGGGCGAGCCGGAGCTTCGGATCTTCCCGAAATATGACGATCCGGAACTGCTGAAGGTCGGCAACCCTTACCTCCGCCCGCAATTCACCAAGGTCTATGAAGGCTCGTGGCAACATTCGTTCAAGAACGGATCGGCGTCGATTGCCGGGTTTTACCGCGACATCGACGATCCCTTTACGCGGGTCTTTACGATCGACGCGACCAACACGGCCTATGACATCATCAACCGCATCTACGCCAATACCGGCCATGCGGTGAATTACGGCGCCGAACTGATCGCCAGCCGCAAGTTCGGCGATTTCTGGGACGCATCGGGCAGCTTTGACTGGTATCAGGTCGAGATTGACCCGTTCACCATCGACCTTCTTTTTCCCGTTCCACGGCAGGTGCAGATCAACGCCTCAAAGGGATCGACCTGGGACGCCAAGCTCAACAACCGCTTCTACCTGCCGGGAAATCTTGAACTGAATGTCACCGGCATTCACTACGCCGCGCGCAACATCGCGCAAGGGCGGCAGGATGCGCGCTCGTCTCTCGACTTCGGCCTATCCAGGCCGGTGATGAAGGGCAAGGGCGAGATCGTCTTTGCCGCGACCGACGTCTTCAATACATTCGGCTATCGTTATCGCATCAACGGATTCGGCTTTGACGCGATCTATGAGAATTTCTACCAGACGCAGGAATTCAATCTGTCGTTCAAGGTGAAATTCTGACGAAGCGCCTCCTCGGCCCGTTAGCGATAACCCCGGCAAGTTGTTCGTCCGCCTGCTGATCAACAACCTCCGAAGGAAAATCTGGCCGATTCCGCTACGCGAAATCATGGTTAACTCCCATTAACCAAAAAATTTTTGTTAACCATGAAGCGCGTTGAAATCGCTCACATAAAAAAACTTATCCCCCGGGTTATCCCCCACCTTATCCCCCGACTTATCCCCCACTTTATCCCACACCCTCGCGGCGGGTTTAGGATTGTCGTCATCCCGGATGCTGCGCGGCATGAAATGACGCGTTGCTGATCCGGGATCTGGTGAACGATGCGAGAAAGGAGGAGGTGCGTGCAAGACATTCAGCCCAAGGCCAGCGCGAATTCCTCTTTCGCGGGCGTTTCAAAGCGCCGGATTGTCCGGACAAAATCGCTGCGCCCCGCATGGAAACAGGAATCCTGGAGGGACAGAGCCCGGAATCAATCCGGCTTGTCCGCACTTCTTGCGGTCGAGGACACAGCCTTACCGGTCACGCCAGCCATTGGTGATCGGATAACGCCGGTCGCGGCCGAAATTGACGCGCGTCACCTTCGGACCCGGCGGCGCCTGACGGCGCTTGTATTCGGCGACGTAAAGCAGATGCTCGACGCGCTTGACCGTCGCTTCGTCAAAGCCGTCGGCGACAATATCCCGGACCGCCATTTCGCGTTCGACCAGCCGCTCAAGAATGCCGTCAAGGATGTCGTAAGGCGGCAGACTGTCCTGATCGGTCTGACCGGCGCGCAATTCCGCCGACGGCGCCTTCGAAATGATCCGTTCCGGGATGATCTCGCCCCTCGGGCCTTTGAGGTCCGCCGCGCCATGCGCGTTGCGCCAGCGGCAGAGGCGGTAGACTTCGGTCTTGTAAAGGTCTTTCAGCGGATTATAGCCGCCATTCATGTCGCCATAGAGGGTTGCGTAGCCGACCGACATTTCGGATTTGTTGCCCGTCGTCAGCACCATCTCGCCAAACTTGTTGGACAGCGCCATCAAAATGACGCCCCGCACCCGCGACTGGATGTTTTCTTCGGTGACGTCGGCGGCGCGCCCGGCAAAGGCGGGAGCGAGCATCGCGGCGAACGCTTCAACCGCAGGCTCGATTGCGATCGTCTCATAGGAAACGCCGAGACGTCTGGCGCAGTCCGCCGCGTCGTCGAGCGAGTGCGGCGCGGTGTAGCGCGACGGCATCATCACGCAGCGAGCGCGCTCGGGGCCGAGCGCATCAACCGCGATCGCAGCGGTCAACGCCGAATCGACGCCGCCGGAAAGGCCGATGACAACGCCCGGGAAGCGGTTCTTTTCAATGTAATCCCTGACGCCAAGGACAACGGCGCGGTAGATCATTTCCTCGCCGTAAACCCAGTCGGCGTCCGGCCCGGCGACGCAGTTCCAGCCATTGCCGCTGTCTTCCCAAGCACTGAGAAAGACGCCCGCTTCGAATTGCGGCGCGCGATGAACGATTTCGCCGGCGCGGTCCATGATGAAAGCGGCGCCTTCAAACACCACCTCGTCCTGCCCGGCGAGCTGGTTGACAAACATCAGCGCCTTGCCGGTCGCCTTCACCCGTTCGCGCGCCGCCGCTTCGCGTTCATCGAGCGAAGTGACGCGGAAGGGCGAGCCGTGCGGGACGATGAAGAAATCGGCGCCAGCTTCGGCGAGCGCCTCGCCGGCGCCGGGGAGCCACATATCCTCGCAGACCATGAGGCCGAGCTTTGCGCCCCTGAATTCCGTAGGCTGAGGAAAATCGGGACCGGGCGTGAACCGCCGCGGCTCATCGAAGACGCCGTAATTCGGCAGGCGCACTTTATAGCGGATCGAGGCGATGGCGCCGCCGTCAAGCAGGAACGCGGCGTTGTAAAGCGCCGCGCCTTCTTGCCATGGCGCTCCGACAATCATCGCCGGACCCTTGTCGTCGGTCGCCGCCGCCAGCTCTTCGACCGCGGCTCTGCAGGCGCGCTGAAAGGCCGGCTTGCTGACAAGATCTTCGGGCGGATAACCGCAGACGACCAGTTCGCAGAAAACCGCCAGATCCGCGCCCGCCTTTGCGGCGTCGGCCCGGGCGGCGAGGATTTTCGCCTTGTTGCCGGCGATATCGCCGACGACCGGCGCAATCTGGCAGATGGCGATTTTCAGGCGCTTCGGCATGGCGAAGCCTTTAGAAGCCGGCGGCGCGCTTGCCAAGAGAGCAGGGCGCGCCGCCGCTTCCCGTTAGTTCGCGCCGCGATAGGCGAGCGGCAAGTCGCCGCGCGACAGGTCCTTGTAGCGCTCGCGCAGCATAGTCTGACGGTTTTTCAGCGAGGTGACGCGCCCGTCGATCAGAACCGCGATCGGCCGCGTCGAGACTTCCAGCGGATCGCCGTCCCAGACGACGACATCGGCGACCTTGCCGATTTCGAGCGACCCGAGGCGGTCGGCGACGCCGTAAATCTTCGCCGGGTTGATCGTCAGCGCCGCCAGCGCGGCGTCATAGGGAAGGCCGTTGGCGACCGCGTTTCCGGCGACCTGCGGCAGCAGACGCAAATTGTGCGTGTCGGCATAGGCGCTGGCAAAGGCGATGGTGACGCCTGCTGCATTCAGCTTCGCCGCATTCGCCTGGGTCGCGGCGATGTCTTCAAATTGCGCCGGAAGGTTGGCGATCGGGTTCATCAGCACCGGAATGTTCGCCGCAGCGATTTCCCGGGCGACGAGGTGGGCTTCCGATCCGCCGATGATGATCACGTTGAGGGCGTAGGCCGCCTTCAGTTTGATCAGGGCACGGATGTCGGTGACGCTGTTGACGGCGACGACCAGCGACTGGGTCCCGCGCACAACCGGGCCGAGCGCTTTCAGATCGCCAATCGACAGACCGTCATTGCGCGGCCGCATCACATAGGCCGTCGGATTGGCCGCATAGGCGAGCGCCTGGTCGAGCGCATCGCGCAGCGCCGCCCAGTTGCCAAGGCGGGTGCCGCCATTATAGCCGATGCCCGCCGCGCCCATCGCGACCGACTGCATCGCGCCAGCGCGGAAGACGGAATTGGCGCGGCCGGACAGATCGACAATGGCGCCCTGTCCGCCGAACATCTCGGTACCGAAGTCCGGCGCGGCGATGGCGCGCGTGACGCCGCCGGCGCGGTTGATCGCAATGAGACTCGATGCGGGATTGAAAGCGTCGGTTGCATCGAGCCCCGCCGACAGCGGGAAGTGGCTGTCGGTCGAGGCGTCGTTGGCTTCGTCGTCGAGACTAAGTTCGACGAGGCCGATCTGCGACCACGGCGCGAAAATGCCAGGCGTCACAATGCGCCCTTCAGCGTTGATGATGGTGGCGCCTTCAGGCGGGGTCAGGTCCTGGCCGATCGCCGAAATGACGCCGTCCTTGATGATGACATCGCCATTGTCGATGCGGCCCGCATTGGCGCCCGCCCCCGCATTGGCGCCCGCCATTGTATAGACGCGCGCATTCTGGATCGCGATGGTTTGTCCCGGCGTTTGTTGCGCCGACGCCGCGGAGAGCGCCGCAGCTGCAGCCGCAAGCATTGCTGTGAGAAGTCTCAATGATGAATGCGTCATGCTTATTGTCCCGATCCGCCGTTAAAGCCTTCGTTCCGCTGGCCGATTTCAAAGTCCATGCGCGGCGACCGTTTCGGATCGCTGGCGTCGTAAAGCAGCGCGCCGTCGACAAAAACCTTTTCGGTTTTCGCGTAAACGGAAAACGGATTGCCGTTCCAGATGACGGCGTCGCCCATCTTGCCGGCTTCGAGCGTGCCGGTCTTATCGGCGATTTTCAGCGCTTTGGCGGGGTTCGCCGTCACCCATTCGATGGCGTGTTCCGGCGTGATCTTGAGGCCCATCTTGTTGCCGTCCGCCATCGCCTTGCCGGCTTCCTGGTTGAGGCGCTGGATGCCGTATTCGTCGTCGGAATGTATGATCGCGCAACTGTTCGGCTGCGCATCGACGAGCGCTGCATTTTCGCGAACCGAGTCATACGCTTCGAGCTTGAACCCCCACCAGTCGGCCCAGACCGCCGCGCAGATGCCGTTTTCCGCAAGAAGATCGGCAACCTTGAAGGCTTCGACAGCGTGATGGAAAGTCGTTACCTTGTAGCCGAATTCCTTCGCCATATCGATCACTTGCGCCATCTCGTCGCCGCGATAGCAATGCATGTTGACAGTGATGTCGCCGTTAAGCGCGGCGGCGAGCGTTTCCAGCTTCAGATCGCGGGCCGGCGCTTCGGGCTCCTTGCCGCTATCGTCGTCCTTCTTGGCGGATTTTTTCTTGTCGCCATTCTTGGCGGCCCATTTGCCGTGCTCATCCCAGTATTTTTCCCATTTCTTCTTGTACTCGCCCGCCTCGATCCAGGCGGCGCGATAGCCGGCGAAATTGCCCATGCGGGTCGATGGCCCGCCCTTGTCGCCATAGACGCGCTTGGGGTTTTCGCCGCAGGCCATTTTAAGCCCGTAGGGCGCGCCCGGAAATTTCATGCCTTGCACGGTGCGCGAGGGAACATTCTTCAGGATCGCCGACCGCCCGCCAAAGAGATTGGCCGAGCCGGGCAGGATCTGCAGCGCGGTGATGCCGCCGGCGAGCGCTCTGGTAAATCCCGCGTCCTGCGGCCAGACCGAATGTTCAGCCCAGACCTGCGCGGTATTTGGCGCCGTCGCCTCGTTGCCGTCGGAAGTCGAGTTTGTCGACGGCGAAGGGTAATCGCCAAGGTGCGAGTGCACATCGATAATGCCGGGCGTCACCCATTTGCCGCTGGCGTTGATCACCGTCGCGCCTTCAGGCGTCGCAAGTTCAGCGCCGCCGACACCGGCGATCTTGCCGTTTTCGATGATGACCGTTCCGTTGTCGATCCGCGCGCCGGTTCCCGTCAGCACGGTGGCGCCGCGAATGACCGTCGTCACCGACGGATAGGGCTGATAGGTCGAGGGATAGGGGTCCGACGCCCAGCGGCTCGGACTTTGGGCGCTGTCGCCGGTGTCTTTAGCGGCGGCTTTTTCGTCCTTGGGCTTGGCCCCGGCGTCCGCTGCTTTTTCGCCTTTGCCGCCGCATCCGGCCGCTGCAAGAATGGCGGCGAGCGTCGCCGCCGCCATATGGGTCGTCGTTCGCATGTCGCTTTTCACCCCGGATTGCATGAAACTGTCGCCAACCTAGCCCATTTTGAGGCAGATAGAAGACCGGCTGGCAGAGCGGCTTGCGACGGAGCGAGCGATTGCTGCGATGAAAGGAAGAGCATGACAAAAATTACCCGCCGCACTGCTGTCAGTGCTGCGCTGATCGGCGGCGCGGCTGCCTCCTGCGCGCGCCCGGCGCCCCGGACCAGCCATGACGCGCTGACAACAACAACTGGCGGCGCGTTCGCCCACGGCGTCGCCAGCGGCGATCCAGGACCTGACAGCGTCATCTTGTGGTCGCGACTGTCGACCGATGGCGGCGAGCCTGTCGCCCTCATCTGGGAAATGGCGCCCGACGCCGAATTTTCATCCATTGCCGCGTCAGGCGAAGTCGTCGCCCGCCCGGAAGCCGACTTCACCGTGAAAACACTGGCGACAGGGCTCGCGCCGGGTCAGCATTATTTTTACCGGTTCAGGGCTGGCGACGCTGTCTCGCCGGTCGGCCGCACCAAGACACTGGCGACCGGCGCCCTCGGCAGCGCACGCTTTGCGGTTGTTTCCTGCTCGAATTATCCGTTCGGCTATTTCAACGTCTATGACCAGATCGCCAAACGCGACGATCTCGACGCGGTTCTGCATCTTGGCGACTATATTTACGAATATGGCGGCGGCGATGGCGAATATGGCGTGGCCGAGGGCGCCCGCCTTGGCCGGCCGCACCAGCCGCCGCATGAATTGAACTCGCTCGCCGATTACCGGACGCGCCATGCTCAGTACAAGGCCGATCCTTGTTGTCAGGCGGCGCACGCCGCGCACCCCTTCATTACGATCTGGGACGATCACGAAACCGCCGATAATTCCTGGCAGGGCGGCGCCAACAATCACGATCCGGAAACCGAAGGCGACTGGCAATCGCGAAAGCGCGCCGCGCTGCAAGCTTATTATGAGTGGATGCCGATCCGCGAACCCGACATGGGCCGCGCGCGCGAAGCGATTTTCCGGTCTTTTTCGTTTGGCGATCTTTTGACCATTACCGCGCTTGAAACGCGATTGATGGCGCGCAGCAGGCCGATCGAATATAATGAAGTCGTGCCGACCTTGACCTCGCCCGAGGCGGTCGCCAATTTCCGCGACAAAATTCTGTGGTCGCCCGCCCGGGAAATGATGGGCGCCGAGCAACTCGCTTTCGTCGAGGAAGCGCTGGCGAAATCCGTCGCCGCCGGCCAGCCATGGCGGCTGATCGCCAATCAGGTGGTGATGGCGAAAGTCACCGCGCCCAATCTTGAGCCGCATCTGACCGAAGAAGATGTTGCGGAACTGGAAGCGCAGTGGGATCAGGCCCGCGCCTTCGTCAAATTCTCGACGCTCGGCCTGCCGACCAATCTCGACGCCTGGGACGGCTATCCGGCGGCGCGCGAGCGCTTTTACGAAGCCGTCAGGAAAGCTGGCGCCGACGGCCTTGTCGTAGTCACCGGCGATACCCACACATGGTGGGCGAATGATCTAAAAGCGAAAGACGGCGCGCATGTCGGCGTCGAGCTCGGGGCTCATTCGATCACCTCGCCGTCGCCCTATCGCAAATCCTTCCTCGGCGGCAAGGGCGCTGAATACGCCCTGCTGACCGGCAAGGACAACAAGGATGTCCGCTACATATCAGGCGAAGATCACGGCTATATCGCGCTCACCGTCACGCGCGACCAAGTCGACGCGCAATACATGGCCGTCGATACGATCGAGGCGCCGCATTACAATGCGTTTGAAAAAGCCGCGTTCACCATCAGGAAGTCCGGCGGCGCAGCGCAGTTCGCCGGCGTCAGCGGCTTGAGCCTCAAAGAGAGGGCGGTGTTTTGAGCAAGGCCGCGCTCATCGACTTCGCCAGGCGATTGCCGAAAGCCGAACTTCATCTTCACCTTGAAGGAAGCCTTGAGCCGGAAATGATGATTGCGCTGGCAAAGCGCAACAAGATCTCAGTTCCGTTCAAAACGGTTGAGGCGGCGCGCGCCGCCTATCAGTTCACGAAGCTGCAGGATTTCCTCGATCTCTATTATCAGGGGACTGAGGTTTTGCGCACCGAAGAGGATTTCTTCGACCTGACCATGGCCTATCTCAACCGGGCGCGCGCCGACAATGTCCGTCATGTCGAGTTCTTTTTCGATCCGCAGGGGCACGCCGAACGCGGCCTTCCCTTCGACATCTCGATCAGCGGTATTCTGACGGCGCTGAATTTGAGCCGGGCGCAATTCGGGATGACGTCGCGGCTGATCCTCTGTTTCCTGCGCCACCTCGATGAAGAAGCGGCGTTTGCGACATTGCGCGACGCCGAACCCTGGCTTGACCGGATCGACGCGGTCGGTCTTGCGTCGTCGGAGCTTGGACACCCGCCGTCGAAATTCGCCCACGTCTTCGCCGCCGCAAAGGAGCGCGGCTTGAAGCTTTGCGCGCATGCAGGCGAAGAAGGGCCGCCGGATTATGTGCGCGAGGCGCTGGACCTGTTGAAAGTCGACCGGATCGATCATGGCAACCGCTCGCTTGAAGACGAGGCGCTGGTTGATCGCCTTCGCAACTCGCAAATGACCCTGACGGTCTGTCCGCTGTCCAATTTGAAGCTCTGCGTCGTCACGGACATGCGCGTCCATCCGCTGAAGCGGATGCTCGACCTTGGCCTCAGAGCGACGGTCAATTCGGACGATCCCGCCTATTTCGGCGGCTATGTGATGGCGAATTTCGAGGCCGTCATCAAAGCGCTGGACCTTGACGCCGATAATATCCGTACACTGACTAAAAACAGTTTTGCCGGATCGTTTCTCGATGACGGCCAGAAGCGCGCGCACCTCACCGCCATCGAGAAGATTGCAATTTAGTCTTTGTGGATGCGGCTGATCTTCGACCCTTCGAGGGTCAGATTATACATGAGCCCCTTGCTGTCGAAGATGAAAGCGACGATCGGCTGATCCAGCGTCGTCGTGTCGATGGCGCCGCCAGCGTCGAGGGTGACGACGGTGACATGCGCATCAACGCCGATTTCCCAGCCATCGCTCGAACGGAATTTGGTGAGCGCATCCTGGTCGAGAAAGACGATAATCTGCCGCCGCGCCGTGGCGCCAAGCTGAAACCCGATCGACGCCGCTGCTGTGTTGTAATAAGCGGCAGTACGGCCGCCGATGCGCAATGCGCCTTCGCCATATTCGCCGCCAATGCCGATGCCGGCTTTCTTCACCGATGGAAAGACGAGGACGCCGACGGATTTTGACAGCACCGCGTTGGCGCCGCCAATCTGCTCCCGGAATTCCGAAAGCGCCTTGTCGACACGGCGGTCGATCTTCGATCTTGAAGCGGCGTCCGCCGTTCCAGCGAACGCCATCGCCGCCGCGATCAGTCCAAGGAGCAATTTGTTGACGGTCGTGGCTTTCATGAGAGTCTCCATTCCAATCCGCCGACTGGCGGCAATGCGATATCAATCATTCCGGCCTAATTGGGCCGAATTGCGGTTGGCGGCAATATCTGACCGAAATTTAAGACTGCGCGCGCGCCAGTGCGCGCCTGAATGCCTCGCGCCGCGGCCGGTAGCGTTCAACCATTACCGCATGAATGTGCGCATCAGCCTTGCCCGGAGAGCCGCCGTCAAAGGGCGGCGCCGGATCATATTCAAGGCCGAGCTGAATGGATTTGGCGACGCTCTCGCCGGCGATTTCCGCCGCAAGCGTCAAGGCGAAATCAATCCCCGCGGTAACGCCGCCGCCGGTGAAAAGATTTCCGTCGCGAACGACGCGGGCGTTGGTCGGGATGGCGCCAACTTCTGCAAGATCGGCGTGATAGGCCCAGTGTGTTGTCGCGCGTTTTCCTCTCAGCAATCCCGCAGCGCCGAGAACAAACGCGCCGGTGCAAACCGACGTTACATATTTCGCCCGCGCGCCTTCACGTTTGACGAACGCCATCAATTCGGGATCGTTCATCGCCTCGTCAACGCCGAAGCCGCCGGGAACAACCAGCACGTCGACAGGCGGACAATCTTTAAACGTAGAGGTCGGATTGAGCGTCAGCACCGCGTCCGTCGTCACCGGCGTCATTGACTTCGCCACGAGATGCACCTTGGCGCCGGGAAGGCGCGACAGCACCTGCAGCGGCCCGGTGAAATCGAGCTGCGTCACATTCGGAAACAATACGAAGGCGATGGTGACGCTGTCACCCATTATCGGCTCCAGCCCGCGATGATTTCCATGACGTCATGAATGTCACGGCAGCTTTTGTCGATCCATTTTTGCGACGGACCACGCCAGCGATGCGCCGTCCAGTCGACCGCGCCGTTTTTTTTGAAGGTCACGCCTTCCTTTTTTAATCGGCGACGCTGTTCTTCCGCCCCGGAATGATCGGCCATCGCGCCGGATGAGGTGATGATACGATACCATTTGACGGTGCCGGGCGCGGTGCGCATGGCGCGCGCAACCTGCCGCGGCCCGGCGCCGGGAATGAGGCTGGCGATCATGCCGTAACTCGCGACTTCACCTTTTGGCACTTCGCGGATGAGGTCGTGGATAATCCTGTTATCGGCGGTCACGCATCACGCAACTTCGAATAATCCCGCCGCGCCCATGCCGCCGCCGACGCACATCGTGCAGACAACATATTTCGCTTTGCGGCGCTTGCCCTCAATGAGGGCGTGCCCGACCATGCGCGCGCCCGACATGCCGTAAGGGTGGCCGATCGAAATGGCGCCGCCATTGACGTTGAGAAGGTCGTCCGGAATGCCGAGCTTGTCGCGACAGTAAAGAACCTGCACCGCGAAAGCTTCGTTCAATTCCCAAAGGCCGATATCGCCGATCTTGAGGCCGAATTTCTGCAGCACTTTCGGCACGGCGAAAACTGGGCCGATGCCCATTTCATCCGGGTTGGTGCCGGCGACCGCCATTCCGCGATAATACCCGAGCGGCGCGAGCCCGCGCTTTGATGCTTCCCTCGCCTCCATCACCACAGCGGCCGATGCGCCGTCAGACAATTGCGAGGCGTTGCCTGCGGTGATGTACTTTCCTTCCGCGACCTTCTGGCCGCCCTTGAAGACAGGCTTCAAACCTTTGAGGCCTTCAAGCGTTGTTTCGGGCCGATTGCCTTCGTCTTTTTCGATCGTCACCTTGTGGTCGGTCGTCTCGCCGGTTTCCTTGTTGGTCATCTTCATGACCGAAGGAAGGGCGACGATCTCGCCGTCAAACTTTCCCGCCTGTTGCGCGGCGTGAGTTCTTTGCTGGGATTGCAAGGCGTATTCATCCTGGGCGTCGCGGCTGATGTTGTAACGATCGGCGACAATTTCCGCCGTTTCGATCATCTGCATATAGGTCGCCGGAAGGTTCTGCAGCAGCCATGGATCGGGGCGTACAAACATGTCCTTGGTCTGGTTGGTCGAAATCGATTCAACGCCGCCGCCGATGGCGACGGTCATATTATCAACGATCACCTGTTTCGCCGCGGTCGCAATCGCCATCATGCCCGACGCGCACTGCCGGTCGAGCGACATGCCCGAAACGCCGATCGGGAACCCGGCGCGCAACGCCGACTGGCGCGCGACATTCTGGAACGCCGTTCCCTGCTGCAGCGCGCATCCCATGACGACATCTTCGATTTCCTCGAAATCGACTTTCGCGCGCTCGGCAGCATGCTTGATCGCGTGGGCGCCAAGCGCCGGCGCGGTGGTTGCGTTGAACGCGCCGCGATAGGCCTTGCCGATCGGCGTTCTGGCGGTTGAGACGATGACAGCTTCACGCATGGCGGGATCCCTTTATTTGTCGGCGAACGCTTTGGCTTTCGCGAGGAAGTTCATGTTCGGCCCGGCGCTATTGTCGTAATAGCGCACGGTGTTGACGTCGGAGATTTTCTCCCAGTTCGCCGCAATATTTTCCGGCGTCTGCTCGGCGGGCGGCAGGTAGACGCCATCAGTTTCAGCGACGTAAGCGCGCGCATAACCGCCGGCGGCGCAAGACACGATTGCGCGAGACGGCGTCTCTTCGCTGACGAGGAAAAGGCACGCCGCCGTGATCGCTTCCGGCGTCATCGTTTCAAGAAGATTTTCAGGAATACCGATATCTTCCGTCATTCGCGTCCGCGCCGACGGCGACAACAAATTGACGCGGATATTGTATTTGGCGCCCTCCAGATGCAGCGCGTTCATGAAGCCGATCATGCCGGCTTTTGCCGCGCCATAGTTCGCCTGCCCGAAAATCCCATAAAGTCCCGAGGGCGACGACGTGCAAACGATGCGGCCATATTGCTGCTGGCGCATGATTTCCCAGACAGCCTTGGTGCAGTTCGCGGTTCCGACCAGATGCACGTCAATGACGAGGCGGAAATCATCCATCTCCATTTTGGCGAAGGTCTTGTCGCGCAGGATGCCGGCATTGTTGACGAGAATGTCGATGCGGCCCCATTTTTTCATGGCGGCGTCGACCATTGCGGCGACATCCGCATCCTTGGTGACGTTGGCGCCGTTGGCGATCGCTTCCCCGCCATTGGCGGCAATTTCGCTGACGACGGTTTCAGCCGCCGACAGCGACGACCCGGTTCCGTCGCGGGCGCCGCCAAGATCATTGACCACAACTTTGGCGCCGCGCGCCGCCAGCGCCAGCGCATGTGACCGCCCGAGGCCGTTGCCGGCGCCCGTGACAATCGCAACCTTTCCGTCAAACCTGATAGCCAAACCGAAACTCCTTACTTTGAATGGACGATGACGAGGGATTTCACCGAATTCGCGATGAAGCAATGCTCATGCGCATCGTGGTGCATTTTCTTCATTGCGGCCGTGTCAACATCTACGCCCGGTGCAAAAGTCACATGCGGGTGGAGATCAACACTGGTGATCGCCAGCCGCCCTTGTGCGTTTTTGTCCATGTGGCCGACCGCGCGATCTTCATAGGCGTCGACAACGAGTTTTTTCTTCGCGGCAATCGCGAGGAACGTCAGCATATGGCAGCTTGAAAGCGCGGCGACAAATGCTTCCTCGGGATCGACGCGATCTGGCTCGCCTTTGTAGGCCGGCGCCGCCGATGCCGGCACCGTAATCCTCGCGTCGAATGTCCAGTCGTGCGCCCGATTATAATGATCATAGGAAAAGCTCTCGGTCTGGCGCTTCCACCGGATTTCGGCGACGTATTCAGACATCGGCTGTATCCCCATTCGTGCTAATCAAAGGCCCATCATGCGCGTCGATCTTGCGGCGCGCCACCGACGAGTCCGGCTAGAATTCGTGCGCCCGCAAAAAGCCAGCGCGGGTCTAGACAAACTGCATCGACAGCCACTCCGCCATCAGCGCGGGCTTTTCTTCACCTTCAATCTCAACCTTCACCGCATATTTGAACTGCCACTGACCCGGCGCTTTTTCATCGGCGCTCATCAAGGTGAAATGACCGCGGATGCGCTTGCCGGATTTTACCGGGGCCATGAAGCGCACCTTGTCGAAGCCATAATTGACGCCCATCTTGACGCCTTCGAGGACGAGCACGGTGTCCTTGGCAAAATGCGATAACATCGACAGCGTCAGAAATCCGTGCGCGACCGTACCGCCGAAGGGCGTCTTTGCCGCCGCCGCCGGATTGACATGGATGAACTGGTGGTCCTCGGTCACATCGGCGAAGATGTTGATGCGGTTTTGATCAATCACCGACCAGCCCGAAACGCCGGTCTCCTTGCCGATATAGTCCTTTACCTCTTCTTTTTTCACCGCCTTCATTTCCATCTCCCTCAATAGCCGCGAAGCCGCGCGATGCGGTCGGCGTGATAGGCGCTGTCGCCGAACATTTCCTGTGCGACGCGAATTCGTTTCATGAAGAGGCCAATATCATATTCGTCGGTCATGCCGATCCCGCCATGCATCTGCACCGCTTCCTGGCTGGCCAGCTTGGCGACGTCGCCCGCCTTCGCCTTTGCCAGCGCACATGTAACCGGCGCCATGCCAAAGGCACTGTCGAGATCCTGCAACGCCTTCAATGTCACCGACTTCACCAGTTCGATCTCGCAGTAAAGATGCGCAGTGCGGTGCTGCAGCGCCTGGAACGATCCGATGACTTTGCCGAATTGCGTGCGTTCCTTAAGGTATGCCGTCGTCATCTCAAACGCCTGCTGGGCGGAGCCCGAAAGTTCGGCCGCAAGCCCTGCGCGGCCAGCGGACAAGACGCCTTCGAGCGCGGTAAATCCGTTATCAATCTCGCCAATGATATCCTCGCCGGTGACCGAGACATTGTCGAAATTGATCCGCGCGGCATTGCGGCTGTCGACCATTACCGTACGCTCGCGTGACACGCCCTTCGCTTTGGCGTCAACGAGGAACAGCGTGATCCCCGTTTCCTCGCCTGGCGCGCCGCCCGTGCGCGCGGCAACAATGATCTTGTCGGCGACATGGCCGTCCGCGACAAAAGTCTTTGCTCCCGACAATTGAAAGCCGTTGCCGGATTTTTCCGCCTTCATTGCGGTCGCCGCCGGCCCGTGTTTGCGGCCTTCGTCAACCGCGAGCGCCATCACCACCGAGGCTGTGGCGATCTTCGGAAGATATTCGCTCCTGGCGGCGTCGCTGGCGAATTTGTTGAGCGCGGTCGCTGCAAGGATGGATGTCGAAAGGAATGGCGAGGCGGTCAGCGTCCGTCCCATTTCCTCGGCGAGCACGCCAGCGCCGACAAAACCAAAGCCGGACCCGCCATGCGCCTCGTCAACGAGGATGCCGGCCCAGCCCATATCCGCCATGTCTTTCCAGAGCGCCCGCGAAAAGCCGTCTTCAGAGCGTTCATCGCGCAATTTTCTAAGCGCGGCGATCGGGGCCTTTTCCTGCAGGAACCCTTGAGCGGATTCCTTCAGCATTTCCTGTTCTTCGGTGAGGATTAGCGGCATCTTGTTCCCTATGCGTCCGGCAATTCGAGTATGCGTTTCGAAATGATGTTGAGCTGCACTTCGGATGTGCCGCCTTCAATCGAATTTGCTTTTGTCCTGAGCCAGCCCTTCACCAGCTTGCCGTCATCTGACCGCTCGCCTTCCCATTCCAGCGCATCCGACCCCGACGCGTCCATGAACAGCTCGAAGCGGCGCTTGTTGAACTCGGTGCCGTAATATTTGAGCATCGACGACTTGGCGCCCATGCCTTGTCCGGCTTTAGCTTCGTCCTTCAATCGTTCCATCGTCAGCAGAAACGCCCAGCCGTCGACTTCCGCCTGCGCGACTTTGGCGCGCAGCATAGGATCCGCGAGGCGCCCCTTATCATCGAGGCCGACCTGCTGCGCAGCCATTTCACCGATGCCGCGCCCGCCCATGAGGCCGCCGCCGCCAGCGCCAATCATTTCGCGTTCATGCGTCAGCAAATACTTCGCGACGTCCCAGCCGCGATTCAGCGTGCCGACGATCGCATTGATTCCGGGTGCATGTTCTTTCGGGACTTTGACGTCGTCGAAAAAGGTCTCGCAGAACGGCGACTTGCCGGAGATCAGTTTGATCGGCTTGGTTGAGACGCCTTTGGACGCCATGTCGATCAGAATGAACGATATGCCGTCATGCTTGGCGGCTTTGGCGTCGGTGCGGACAAGAACGAAAATCCAGTCGCTTTCATCCGCGTAGGACGTCCAGATTTTCTGGCCATTGACGAGCCAGTGATCGCCCTGGTCTTCGCATTTGCATTGAAGCGAGGCGAGGTCGGAGCCGGCGTTCGGTTCAGAATAACCTTGGCACCAGCGAATTTCCCCGCGTGCGATCGGCGGCAGGAACATCGCTTTTTGCTCATGCGTCCCATACTTGAGAAGCGCCGGTCCGAGCATCCAGATGCCGAAACTCTCAAGCGGCGAGCGTATCTTCATCTTGCGCATTTCGTCTTTGAGGACTTTGACTTCGTCTTTGGAGAGCCCCCCGCCGCCATAGTCTTTTGGCCACGCCGGAACCGTCCAGCCTTTTGACGCCATCCGTTCCAGCCAGATCTTCTGCGCTTCGGACTTGAACGTCCAGTTGCGCCCGCCCCAGCAGATATTCTCTTCACCGCCAGCGCCGTCGCGCATTTCCTTCGGGCAATTGGCGTCAAGCCAGGCGCGAACCTCGCCGCGGAAGGTTTCCAGATCGCTCATCTAACGCTCCTCGCAATTTCGCCGGATCAGACGCCCAGGCGCGCTGCAACGCAACAATTTTGTGCAGTAAAGCCGATCAGACCTGCCATGTCGGCGGATGCTGCAAGGCGAAGCGGCGGATCGTCTGCTTGTCGAATTTCTCGGTGCCAAGCTTTGGCAGCGGCTGCGGCGACAGCCAGATTTTTTCCGGACATTTGAAATCCGCCAATTCGCGCGCCATGAAATCGCGCAATGCCGCCGGATCAACGGTGGCCCGATCTTTTGGAACGACCACCAGGCCGACCCGCTCGCCGAGAACGTCGTCAGGCGCGGAGAAGGCGACGGCCTGAGCGACGGACGGATGTTCATAGGCGCGCGCCTCGACCTCCAGACACGAAACATTCTCGCCGCCGCGGATAATGAGATCCTTGATGCGATCGACAATATAGAGGAAGCCCTCGTCATCGAGGCGCCCAAGATCGCCGGTGCGAAACCAGCCGTCTGGCGTCAGCGACTTGGCCGTTTCCGCCGGCAGATTGAGATAGCCTCGGAAATTCGCCGCGCTGCGAATCCAGATTTCTCCGACTTCGCCGACGCTGCAATCGCCCTTTTCGCCGACGATCTTGATATCGCAGCATGGCGGAACGGCGCGCCCTGTTGAGTCGGGCTTTCTTTGATAGTCATCAAGCGAAATTACGCAGCCAAGCGCGTTCGTCTCGCTGAGTCCGTATCCAGACGACGGATTGGCGTTGGCAAAGCGCGCCTTCAATTTCCGCACCTGATCAGCCGGACGTTTGGCGCCGCCGGAGCCAATATCAATCAGCGTCGGCATCGCCTGGTCGCCGGCAGCTTCAATCAGCTCGAATGATTGACTGGGAACGCCGACAAAATTTGTCAGCCGGTGCTTGTTGATGAGTTCAACTGCTGCCTTCGGATCCCATTTATACATGATGGCGAGGCGGCGGCCGAACATCCATGACAACATGAAGATCGAATGCGAACCGGTGACGTGGAACAGCGGCACCGCCAGCAGGATTCCGGGATTATCGCCAAACAGCGAAACGCCGCCGCGCGCGTCCTTGATCGCCGTTGCGATGAACGCCCAGGAAAACAGCGTCGTGATAGCGCCGCGGTGGGTGAGGATCACGCCCTTCGGGTTACCGGTCGAACCGGAGGTGTAATAGATTGCAAAATCGTCGTCCGGCGCAATCGCCACGCCGGGCGGCGCGTCGTTTGCTACGCTGACAAGGAGTTCCGCATAGCGGCAGTCGGCGGCGGCGTCTTCATCGCGCGCCAGTATAAAGGTCAGTCCGAGCTCAGCCTTCAGCGGCGAGAGATATTGCAACCGGCGCGCATCGACAATGACAATCTTCGCGCCGCAATCTTCAAGCGCGAAGCGCAATTCTTCGGTCTTCCACCAGGCATTAAGCGGCACCGCCACCGCGCCCATTGAAACGATCGCCATGTAACTGGTGATCCACTCCGGGTAGTTGCGCATGGCGATGGCGATGCGGTCGCCGGGCCTGACCCCAAATTGCTCCGACAACGCGTTAGCGAGACGGCAGGCGTCAGACCAGATTTGACGAAAAGACCAGGTCTCATCGTCGTAATAAAGGAATTCCTTGTCGCCCTGCGCGGCGCCGTGCGCGAAGAATTCGGCAAGACTCGGCGGGGCGTTCTCGAACACGCGGTAAAGGTTGCCGCGGATTGTCGCTTCGCCGACCTTGTAGAGCGGGTTTTCTGACAGAATCTTGTATGCGCTCGCGATAATCTGGTCAGTCGTCGGATTCGGAACTGGCGACATCGTATGGCGGCCTCCCTGCCGTGGATCGCTCCAATCCTAGCTGACCGCGATTGCCGCCGAAACCGCCCTTGGCAGCCGACTGCTCAGGCGAACCGGTTGATCAACCGGCGAACGACCGGGCCGGCAAAGCCGATCACCAAGCGCTCAACGCCGTCGGGCCGATTCTCGAGACGCCAAAACAGGGCTTGCGAAAGAAAATAAACGCCAGCGCCGAGGCTTGCCTCGATAGCGACTTTGAGGATCGCCGGCATCCCTTGCGTCCACCCCGCAGCGTGCGCGCCGATCAAGGTTGCTGTCATCACAAGCGCCGCCAGCGCCGACCGGCGGGCGCGCCAGATCGGTCGAAACCATTTGTCGCCGCTGGTTCGCGAATAAAGCGCAAGATTGAGAAGGATATGGATGACACCGCAGGCGGCGACCGCCCAGGCTGCGCCGAGCAGGCCAAAGTGAATGGCGCTCCAGATAAACACCGGCGTTCGAATGAAGAAGAAGGCCAGCTCGCGCAGGAAGACAAGCTTGGTCGATCCAAGCGCCATCGCGTAATACTGCGTCGCCAGCAGCGGCATCTGCACCCCCATGACCGGGGTGATGATCTGCACAACGGCAATGGCGTCGACCCATT
This sequence comes from Parvularculaceae bacterium, assembly GCA_041753055.1. Taxonomy (GTDB): domain Bacteria; phylum Pseudomonadota; class Alphaproteobacteria; order Caulobacterales; family Parvularculaceae; genus Amphiplicatus. Next base: position 12,089 of record JBGSVH010000019.1, on the reverse strand, counting down.
TGTCGCCAATCAATAGCGGCACAAGATCGCGCGCCACCAGGGCGAAACCGATGGCGGCAGGCATCGCGATCGCGGCCATCGCCTCAACGCCCTTCAGGAACGCCTGGTTGGCGCGGACAGGATCTTCCTGGAGCTCGGAAAGTCCCGGATAAATCGCGCGCGTGACCGGAAACGCGATCTCTCGGGTTGGCAATTCAGCAAGCTGGAGGCCCATGAAATAATGTCCGGCGCCGCCAACCCCGATAGCCCGCGCCAGCACGAGCGGGTCAAGCTTGTTGTTGAGCGCGCTCATCAGGCCGACGCCTGTCAGCCATCCCGAAAATCCAAGGATACGCCGCAAGGACACAAAGGAAATTCGCGGCCGGTAAGGTCGCATCGCATAGGACAACGCCAATTGAACCAATCCATTGGTCGCCAGACCTAGGATGATCGCCCAGTAGCTCTTGAAGATAATCGCGATCGCAATCGATACAGCGACGCCTGCAATCTTGTTGGCGACGGCCGCGAAAAATTCCTTGGAATAGTCGAGCAGCCTTTCGAATTCATAGAAGCGCGGATTGATGAGTCCCGTCAGAAACGGATAGGCCGAGACGCCTACGAAAACCCAGAACACCCGGGGATCAGTATAGAAGGACGCCGCAGCTGGCGCAGCAAGGCACAATCCGACCGCAATCAAGGCGCCGCGTATTGCTGAAAGAGAGAAGAGCGTATCCAGATCATCACGGTCGGCGTCGCGGAATCGGATCACCGCCTGACTGACCCCGATATCCGAGAGATTGGTCAGGATCTGCATCGTCGTCAGACCGATCGCGACGATACCAAAATCTTCAGGCGCCAGAAGGCGCGCAACAATGATCGTGTTGACGAACCCGAAAAGCCCCATGACGAAGCGGCCGCCAACGATCCAGCCGGCGCTGCGCACGACCCGCGCAGCAAGGGACGGGCCCGCGGCGCCGTCCGATCCGGGGGAAGCATTATCCAAGTCCGTGTTCCCTGCTGCTCATCCGTGCATAGACCTATCCGATTCCCCGCGGCAAAGGGGCGGCCTGATCCGGGCCCTCGCCCCTTGCGCTTCGACCGGTCGCCGCTAAGGTGCGCCGCCCTTTAGCCCCCGGCCCCGATGACTCACGCTTCCGCACTTGTGACCATAATGATTAACGCCGCCCGAAAAGCGGCCCGCGGACTTGCGCGTGATTTTGGCGAACTCGACGGATTGCAGACATCAAAGAAGGGCGCGGCGGATTTCGTTTCCGCGGCCGACCTTAAAGCCGAGCAGATCCTGTTCGAGGAACTTTCCAAGGGACGGCCCAAATACGGGTTTGTCATGGAAGAGCGCGGGGAAATCGAGGGCGCCGACAATTCCAACCGCTGGGTCGTCGATCCGCTCGACGGCACTACAAACTTTCTCCATGGCCTGCCGCAATTTGCCGTCTCGATTAGTCTCGAACGCGACCGGCAGCCTTATGCGGGCGTGATCTTTAATCCTGCAGCAAACGAACTCTATTGGGCCGAAAAAGGCGAAGGCGCCTGGCTTAATGACAAACGCCTGCGCGTTTCATCGCGGACATCGCTCGAAGAATGCCTGTTCGCCACCGGTCTACCTTTCAAGGGAAGGCCCGGCCGCGAACGCGCGCTGAAAGAAGTTGAAACGGTGCTCGCCGAGACCGCTGGCGTCCGCCGCTTTGGGTCAGCAGCGCTCGACCTCGCCTTTGTCGCCGCCGGACGTTTTGACGCCTACTGGGAACGCGACCTCAATTCCTGGGATGTCGGCGCAGGCATTGTCATTGTCCGCGAGGCAGGCGGCATCGTCGCCGAAATCGACGGCGGAAACCGCCCGATGCATGCCGGATCGATCCTCGCCGCCAATGCGGAAATCTTCGACAAGGCGAAAAAGCTTTTGGCAACCTGATCGGACCGCGAGAAAAACGCCCGCCCGGGAGGGAAAGGGCGGGCGTTTCTCGTCACATCGTCAGGGGCGGACGATGAGGGAACGGGTCAGGCGGCGTTCGAGGCTTTCAGCACTTCGACAGTTGCGCCGTCCGAATTGATCGCAATCTTGCGCGGCTTTTTCGCCTCGGGAATCTCGCGGCGAAGATCAATATTGAGCAAGCCATTCTGCAGGCTCGCGCCTTCAATCTTCACATGGTCGGCAAGCTGGAAGCGGCGTTCGAATGAACGGCCGGCGATCCCTTGATGGAGATAGCTTCGCGTGTCGTCGCCTTCTGGCCGCGCGCCGACGATCTTCAGCGAATTTTCGTGCAATTCGATCTCAATGTCGGTTTCTGCAAATCCGGCGACCGCAAGCGTGATCCGGTAACGGTCCTCATCGACGCGCTCGATGTTGTAAGGGGGATAACCGGTGGCTTCGGATTTTCCGAGGTTATCGAGAAGATCGAACATCCGGTCAAAGCCCACGGTGGTTCGGTAGAGCGGGGTCAAGTCATAGCTGCGCATGATCTGCCTCCTTAAAACAAGCAAGGTTTACGTAACGGCTGGACCGCGCTGCGCGAGCCGCCCCGCCGCCGCTGAAGCCGTCATGGCCTCCAACGACCCCATACGTAGGAGCGCGATTTTCAGGTTCAAGAGGTGATTGGCGGCGGGCGCGCAATCCGTGTTACGAATCGGCGACGTGGCCAGACAGGGAGCAAAAAGCGTGATTTCACGTCTCGTGGCGGCATCGTGCGCCGCACTGGCGCTTGGCGCCTGCGCTGCGCAAAAATCCGGCGATGCCCCCGAGCAAACGGCAGCAGCGCCTGACCCGGCGAGCCTGCTTGAGGCGGCGATTGGCGGCGCCGACCGCACCGCCGACGAGCGAATGAGAGATGCTTGGCGGCACCCGCGCGAGACCCTGGAATTCTTCGGGATTGAGCCGTCGATGACCGTCGTTGAAGCTTGGCCTGGGGGCGGCTGGTATACAAAGATCATCGCGCCTTACCTGCTTTCCGGCGGGGGCGTTTATTACGCCGCACACGTTGATCCACTCGCCAGTGAACGCGCAGCAGCGGCGGTCGAACGCTTCAAAACGGCGTTCGCCGACAAATCTCTATTCGGCGACATTCACATCTCCGTTCTTGGTGGCGGCGACATCGCGCCTGAAAACTCCGCTGACGCGGTGCTGACATTCAGAAACATCCACAATTGGATGAACAGCGGCGCGGCGGAAAAGAATTTCGAGGAGTTCTATCGCGCGCTGAAACCTGGCGGCATTCTTGGCGTTGTTGAGCATCGCGCCAATGAAGCTTCGGATGAAAAAGATGGATCAACTGGCTATGTCAAGGAATCGGCCGTCAAGGCGCTTGCAGCAGCGGCAGGATTTGAATTTGTTGGCGCTTCCGAAGTGAACGCCAATCCGGCCGACACAAAGGATCATCCGTTCGGCGTGTGGACCTTGCCGCCGGTCCGGCGATCATCGGCGTCGCCGGGGCAGGAAGACCAGTCCTTCGACCGGTCGAAATTTGACGCAATCGGCGAAAGCGACAGAATGACCTTGAAATTTGTGAAACCGCAATCATGACCGACGCGTCGATTTTGGCAACGGGGGCCGGCGCCGCATTCAAGCGCGGCTTTGCTGCAATCTTGAGGATTGCGCCGACAGACGGGGCGCCGTTCGACATCGACGGCCGCCGCGAGACCTGCACAATTTCGGCGACGACGGTCGCGGCGCCGGACTGCGTCTGGAGCGCCAGCGCCGAAACCTTGACGCGCATATTCGAGGGCGGGCGAGCGCTCGAAAGCGCTTATTTGTCGGGCCGCCTCAGGATCGCTGGCGACGTGAGCGTGATGGCGCGGCTCGCTTTGGAGAGCGCAAAATAGCCGAATTTATCAGAATTCCATCAAACCCGGTTCCTGCTGACGGCGAAGCGATTGACTTTCGCGGTGCGGATGGCGGCTATCTCCGCGCCGCGCTCTTTCGGACACCGGGCGCGCGGGCGACGGTCGTTCTCGTCGCCGGCCGCTCGGAATTCATCGAAAAATACTTCGAGGTCATCACCGATCTGCAAAGGCGCGGCTTTTGCGTGGCGACGATGGATTGGCGCGGCCAAGGCTTGTCAGAACGCCTGCTTCCGATCCGCGAAAAAGGCCACATCCAAGACTTCGGCGTCTTCCGCTCCGATCTTCGGCTGTTTGCGGAACAGATTGTCTCCAAGCAATTACCCGGGCCTTACGTCCTGCTGGCGCATTCGATGGGCGGTACGCCGGCGCTGCAACTGCTCGCAGACGGCGATCAGACCTATTGCGCCGCTGTTCTTTGCGCGCCAATGACCCGGCTGTTCGACGGCCTCGCGCACCGTATCGCCATTCGACTGATGGCCCAGGCAGCAACCCGGATTGGCCTTTCGCGTCAGTCAATTGCAGGCGTCAAGGAACATTCAATGGCGTTTGAGGGCAACAATCTCACCTCGGATCGCCTACGCCATGACAGGTTTCGCGATCTCCAGACTGCAGCGCCTAATGCAATGATCCGCGAGCCAACCTATGGCTGGATCCGCGCCGCGACCGAAGCCATGGACGATCTCCACCGTCCTGGACGGTTTCAGCAGCTGACGACGCCGATTTTGATCGTCTCCGCCGAGAATGATCACCTTGTCAGATCAAGCGACCACCAATGGCTGGCGAAACAGTCGCCGCTGCTCGACTGCGTGACGGTCAGGGGAGCGCTCCATGAAATCTTGATGGAGCGCGATGAATTGCGTGAACGCTTCTGGGCGGCGTTCGATGCATTCACGGCGTCCAGGATCGCCGATGCTTCCGCAGTGCACGCCGACGTGAAAAACTGACGGTTTTAGCCTGAGCGCGGTCGCATCTCCGCCGCAATCACGTTACATTGTTTCACCATCTCAGCGGCGCAGAAATCCTACGAAGCTCGGGTTTCGTAACAGAAAATTAGGCGCCGCGGCGTTAACCTTCTTGCGCGCGCTGTGCTGGAGAGGCGTGCGGTCAAAGCTGATGTCAAAGTCTCCAGCGCGCAGGCGCGTCGGCGCCGGATATGTAGCGGAGCGAATTACGCAGGGAATTCAAGGCTGAAGTACAGATTACCCCCGGGTGCAGCATGGCAAGTGCGTTAGGCCAGTCGCCGGACCTCAGACAAAGAGAGACGGCTTGTTCTGATCAGTCGCAATCCCACATAGAGCATGTGCGGAAGACGGCGATTGGACATGCCCGGTGCGCGGCGACACCAAATTGGGGTGATTACGGGGGCGGGGATTTTATTGATCCGCGCCTTTTTTATTTCCGGGCGCTGCTTGAGGGCGACCGGTTTTTCGGCGGCGGCGTGCACCCCTGACGGGAGCGCCAAACAAGGAAGTGAGCGTAAGTGACATGACTGACAATCTCGACGTCTTCGACCTTTTTTCCGAAAGCTACACGCGGGTGAAGCAGGAAGCGATGTCGCTGCGCGATTATCTGCTCGGTTGCCGCGACGATCCGCTCCTGTATGCATCGCCAGCCGAACGGATGGTCAAGGCCATCGGCGATCCGGAACTGGTTGACACGTCGCGTGATCCGCGGATGTCGCGTATTTTCTTCAACCGCACGATCCGGCGCTACAAGGCGTTCGAGGGCTTCTACGGGATGGAAGATACGATCGAACGGATCGTCTCCTATTTCCGCCACGCCGGTCAGGGTCTCGAGGAAAAGCGCCAAATCATCTATCTTCTCGGGCCCGTCGGCGGCGGTAAATCGTCGCTTGCCGAGCGGCTGAAGGACCTGATGGAGGTCCATCCGATCTATGTCCTCAAGGCCGGCAAAGAGATCTCGCCGGTCTTTGAAAGCCCGCTTGGCCTCTTCCAGTCGGAGGAACTGAAGTCGCTTCTTGCCGACAAATATGGAATAGAAAAGCGTCGCCTCACCAATGTGATGAGCCCATGGGCGGTGAAGCGGCTTGACGAATTTGGCGGCGACATTTCGAAATTCGAAGTCGTCCGCCTGTTCCCGTCAAAGCTGCGCCAGATTGCGGTCGCCAAGACCGAACCAGGCGATGAAAACAACCAAGACATCTCGGCGCTGACTGGCAAGGTCGATATCAGAAAGCTGGAGCATTTCAGCCAGTCCGATTCTGATGCTTATTCCTATTCCGGCGGCCTTTGCCGGGCCAATCAAGGACTTCTCGAATTCGTCGAGATGTTCAAGGCGCCAATCAAGGTGCTGCACCCGCTTTTGACGGCGACGCAGGAAGGAAATTATGTCGGAACGGAATCGCTAGGGCCGATCCCCTTCAACGGCGTCATCCTCGCCCACTCCAATGAGAGCGAATGGATCGCGTTCCGCAATAACAAGAACAACGAAGCGTTCCTCGACCGGATCAGCGTCATCAAGGTCCCCTATTGTTTGCGCGTCACCGAAGAACAGCAGATCTACTCCAAGCTGCTGGCGAGCTCTGAACTTGCAAATGCGGCCTGCGCGCCGGAAACGCTCGACCTTCTTGCGCGCTTTTCCGTGCTGACGCGGCTGAAGGAACACGAAAACTCAAATCTCTATTCGAAGCTGCGCGTCTATGACGGCGAGAAGCTGAAAGATTCCGATCCGAAGGCGAAGACCTTACAGGAATATCGCGATGCGGCGGGGATCGATGAAGGCATGGACGGCGTCTCGACGCGCTTTGCCTACAAGGTCTTGTCGGAGACCTTCAATTTCGACACCGACGAGGTCGCCGCCGATCCCGTGCACCTCATGTATGTGCTTGAAAACGCCATCAAGCGCGAACAGCATCCGGACGAGGTCGAGAAAAAATATCTTGAATTCATCAAAGAAGACCTTTCCAAGCGCTATGCCGATTTCATTGGCAAGGAGATCCAGAAGGCGTATCTCGAAAGCTATTCGGAATACGGCCAGAACCTCTTCGACCGCTATATTTCCTACGCCGATGCGTGGATCGAGGATCAGGATTTCAAGGACCCCGACACCGGTCAGTTGCTCGATCGCCAGACGCTCGACACCGAGCTTTCAAAGATCGAAAAGCCAGCCGGCATCGCCAATCCGAAAGACTTCCGCAATGAAGTCGTGAAGTTCACGCTGCGGGCGCGCGCCGCGAACGCCGGCAAGAATCCGGCATGGACCTCATACGAAAAACTCCGCAACGTCATCGAGAAGCGGATGTTCAGCCAGGTCGAAGACCTCCTCCCCGTCATCTCCTTCGATTCCAAGAAGGACAGCGACACCGAGAAGAAGCACGAAAACTTCGTCGACCGCATGACCGACCGCGGCTACACGCCGCGCCAGGTCCGCCGATTGGTTGAGTGGTATATGCGCGTTAACAAGGCGGGATAAGTTGTGAATAGTGAAGTGGCCAATGGTGAGGCTATCAGAAAGCGCCATTCACTGTTCACTGTTCACGATTCACAATTATGAACCAGTTCAACTTCATTGATCGCCGCAAGAACCCGAAGGGCAAGTCGCTTGGCAACCGCCAGCGTTTCCTTCGCCGCGCCCGCGTGCAGATCAAGGAAGCGGTGAACAAGTCCTTGCGCGAGCGGTCGCTTAAAGACCTCGACAATGGCGAGAAAATATCAATCCCATCGAAGTCAACAGCGGAGCCGCGCTTCCGGTTGAACCCGGAAGCTGGCGAACGCGACTATGTCGCGCCTGGCAACAAGGAATTCGGCGTCGGCGACAGAATCAAGAAACCGCCGAAACAGGGCGGCAAGGGTGGCGGCAAAGACGCATCCGACAGCGGCGAGAGCGAAGACCAGTTCCAGTTCACGCTGACGCAGGAAGAGTTCCTCGACATTTTTTTCGAGGATCTGGAACTGCCAAACCTTGTCAAACGCTCTCTGAAATCGATGAAATCGACCGCCTATCGACGCGCCGGCATTACGGTTTCCGGCTCGCCGACCAATTTGAACCTGGTCCGCACTATGAGGAACGCGCATGGGCGGCGGCTGGCGCTGAAGCGCCCGTCGAACCAGGAATTGAACGCGTTGAAGGAACGCCTGTTTGAGCTCGAACGCATTTCCGCGCCGTCGGAAGCCGACATCGCCGAAAAGAAAGCGTTGCTGGTCAAGCTTGAGGAAATGGAAGCGCGCCGTCGCTGGGCGCCGTTCATCGACCCGCTCGACGTCCGCTACAACGCCTTTGCGCCGACACCGGTGCCGACGACCGCCGCCGTCATGTTCTGCCTGATGGACGTCTCAGGCTCGATGGGCGAGCGCGAAAAGGACCTGGCCAAGCGCTTTTACATGCTGCTCTATCTGTTCCTGAAGCGGCGCTATGAGCGCGTCGACGTCGTCTTCATCCGGCACACTCACCACGCAGAGGAAGTCGACGAGGAGACCTTCTTCTACTCGCGTCAGTCCGGCGGCACGGTGGTGTCGACCGCGCTTGAAAAAATGCTGGAGATCCAGCGCGAGCGCTATTCAGCATCGGAATGGAACATCTATGTCGCGCAGGCGTCGGACGGTTACACCCAGTCAGGCGACGCCAAGCGCTGCGTTGAAATGCTCGACGAAGACGTGATGCCAATCAGCCAGTATTACGCCTATATCGAAATCCTTGACGAGCGCGAGCTGGAGGTTTTCTCCGACAAGGATTCAGGCGCCGAGCTCTGGCGCGCCTATCGCACCTTTGCGCCCCGCTGGAAAACGTTTGCGCAGACAAGAATCGCCAAGCCGTCAGATATCTTCCCGGTGTTCCGGGAGCTGTTCGCAAAAAATTCGCGGGAGGCGGCGTGAGCGCACTCCTTTTCACCGATAGCGAATGGACCTTCGACCGCCTGAAAGCGACCTATGACGCGATCGAGGACATCGCGCTCAACGACCTGAAGCTCGACGTCTATCCGAACCAGATCGAGATCATCTCGTCCGAACAGATGCTCGACGCCTATTCCTCGCACGGCATGCCGCTGATGTATCAGCACTGGTCCTATGGCAAGCATTTCGCGCGCGACCAGATGATGTACCAGAAGGGCTATCAGGGTCTCGCCTATGAGATCGTGATCAATTCTGACCCGTGCATCGCTTATCTGATGGAGGAAAACACCATGACGATGCAGGCGCTGGTGATGGCGCACGCCTCGTTCGGGCATAATCATTTTTTTAAGAACAATTATCTCTTCCGGCAATGGACGGACGCCGAAGGCATTCTTCCCTATCTCGACTTCGCCAAGAAATATATTGCGAAATGCGAGGAGGAATATGGGCTGGAGGAGGTCGAGAAGGTCCTCGATTCGGCGCATGCGCTGATGGACCAGGGCGTCTTTCGTTATAATCGGCCGCCACGCCTGTCGGAGGCCGATCAGTTGGCCCGCGCGGTTGCGCGCGCCGAGCACGAACAGAAAACCTTCAACGACATCTGGCGCACCTTGCCGACGGTGGAAGAACCCGACGAAGACGCCGAAGAGCGCCAGCTTGAGGTTCGCAACATCAAGCTGCCGGAAGAAAACCTTCTCTATTTCATTGAAAAGGCGTCACCCGTTCTGAAGCCATGGCAGCGCGAGCTTGTGCGGATCGCGCGCAATGTCTCGCAATACTTCTATCCGCAAAAGCAGACCAAAGTGATGAACGAAGGCTGCGCGACCTTTGTCCATCACTACATCATGCACGCGCTCTACGATAAGGGCCTGATCTCCGAAGGCTCGATCATGGAGTTCCTGCATTCGCATTCATCGGTTGTCTTCCAGCCGGAGTTTGACGATCTGCGCTATTCGGGGATCAACCCCTACGCGCTCGGCTTTGCGATGATGGAGGACATCAAGCGCATCTCGACAGCGCCGACCGCCGAGGATCGCGAATGGTTCCCGGAATTTGCCAGCAAAGGCGACTGGCGCGATGTTCTGAAAGACGCCTGGGCGAATTACCGCGATGAGAGTTTCATTCTGCAATATCTGTCGCCCGCGGTGATGCGCCAGTTCCGTCTTTTCGCCCTGCATGATGACGCCAGCGAAGCCCATTACGAGATCGAGGCGATCCATGACGATTCCGGTTTCCGCCGGGTGCGCGAAACGCTGGCCCGTCAATATGATCTTGGCATGCACGATCCGAACATTCAGGTGGTTTCGGCTGATCTTGAGGGCGACCGCATGATAGCGCTTCGCCATGAAATGCACGCCGGACGCACGCTTGACCCCAAGACCAAGGAAGACGTGCTGTGGCACGTTCACCGGCTGTGGGGCCACAAAGTCAAAATGGACGAGGAAGCAGCTTAGGCTCTCCATCGCCCGATGACGACGGTCGCCGCAATCGCTGCGGTCATCGTAAGATAAGCCAGGATCGCATGGCCGAAAAGATTCGGCAGCCCAATCAGCACCATTGCATCATTACCGCCCGGCACAAGAAAACTCCCGGCCCCCATCAAGGCGCCGCCGGCGGCTTTTTCTGCTGCGGCGCGCAGCGTTGGCGGCGTCAGGCGCAGCGCGCCTTTGGTGCGTGCGCCGAGCGCCGCGCCGGCGACAAAGAACAGCGCAAGCGCAATTTTCAGAGCAAGATTTTCGCTGGTCGCCGATACGCCAAGATCGACGAGCAAGGACGAATAGGGCCATGGTGCGAAGAAAATCATCAAGAGCCCTGATGAAAGCCCTATCACGGCCATCGCCAGAGACGGATGCCAGGCCGCCTTGATGAACTTCGCAATCATTTGTTGCGGGGCGCCGATGTTTTCGCTGGCCCGAAAGAGCTGAAACCCAACAAAGAAGACAAGCAGAGTGACCACAACGGATGGCGGCGCGGCGGTTGTAATTTGATGCGCAACGGGCGCCGCGAAAATTCTTGAAACGATGGCGACGCCCGCAAGAAATCCGATCGGCATCGCCGCAAAGGCAAGTTCGCCGCGCCCGAGCCGCGCCGCCGAGCCGAATGTGCAAGCGCCATTGACGGCGGCGCCGAGACCGAACAGCGCGCCGCCGATCGCCGCGCTAGCGCCCGGCGAAAAGTCGCGCGGCGGCGACGCCGGATTAAACCCAAAGGCTGCTGCAAGCGTCAGGATTGCAAGCGACCACGCTGCACATTCGATGAAGGCGAGATAGCGCCGGGTGCGGCCGTCAACGAGATCGCGAACGGCGGCGACGGCGCAGATCGACCCCTTTTGCGCCGCGAAACCGGCGAAGACAGCAAGGGCGAGCGCGATGATCGCTGTCATCGCGGCGCGTCAGCTTTGCTCGTCGCGTCCGAAATTCGGCACGTCTTTTTCCTGGCCGGCAGCGACGATCGCGCGCCTCAAGGTGCGGCCGCGCGCAAAGATGCGTTCAAGCGTTTCGGCGTCTCCCCAGCGGATCGCCCGCTGCAGCAAGGCAAGTTCTTCCGTAAAGCGCCCGAGAACTTCGAGCATCGCCTCCTTGTTGTTGAGGAAAACGTCGCGCCACATGACCGGATCGGATGCAGCGATACGCGTGAAATCGCGAAAGCCGCCAGCGGAATATTTGACGATCTCCGCTTCCGCGACGCTTTCAAGATCATCAGCCGCGCCGACCAGCGTAAAAGCAATCAAATGCGGCAGGTGACTGGTGATCGCCAGCGCAAGATCATGGTGCTGGTGATCCATGATTTCAACTTCGGCGCCGACGGCGCGCCAGATCGCCGCGGCGCGTTTTACCGCAGCGAGATAGGCGTCATCCTTGCGCGCCAGCGGCGTGATGATCGACCAGCGATGCTGGAAGAGCGTTGCAAATCCGGCTTCAGGGCCTGATTGCTCGGTGCCGGCGACGGGATGACAGGGAACGATATGGACACGCTCGCCAAGCCGCGAGGCCGCGTCGACAACCGCGCCCTTGACGGAGCCGACATCGATGACGAGCGCGCCCGCATCGGCCATTTCGACAACCCGCGAAAGCACGTCCGCCATCGCGCCGACGGGTGTTGAAATGATGATAAGATCGGCGCCCGCGAGCGCGTCTTCCAGCTTGCCTGGTGCTTGGTCGATCGCGCCGCAGGCGAGCGCCCGCCGGATAACATCCGTAGACTGATCAAATCCTACTACGACCCCGGCGGCGGCGGCGGCGCGCAGGGCGCGCGCCATCGAGGCGCCGATAAGGCCAACGCCGATGATCGCCGTTTTCTTGCTGAGGGCAGGCGCGCTCATAGGTCTTTCTTCTCATTTGCGGCGCGCCATTCGCCACGCTGCTGCATCACGCCATGGCGCGTCATCACCGCATGGGCGCCGAT
>JBGSVH010000018.1:0-24397 GCA_041753055.1 Parvularculaceae bacterium | reverse complement strand
CGCCGACCTCGCGGGTCCGGATGTCCGCGCCGGCGATCGCCTCAAGGGAAAAGGCCTTTGCTGCCCGCTCGGCCGCCGCCGCGTCGTGGGGGTCCGCGCCCGCCCGCAAAAGAAGATACGCGACCCCGCGATAGAGCGAGCCGGTGTCGAGATAGGCAAAGCCGTAATGCCGCGCGACCTCCTGGGCGAGCGTTCCCTTGCCGGACGCGGCCGGCCCGTCGAGCGCGATGACGATCGGTCGAGGCATGCCGAGGCTTTAACGGCAGGAAACGCAATGACGCAAGCGCGAGAGTTTGAAAACACTGTCGACCGGCGCCATATCCTTGGCGGCGACAGCGTTTCGCCGCCGGATTTCAGCGCGCCGGGATTGGTATTTTATGGATCTGTCCGCCTTCGGCGTCTCCCCCGAATTCGCCACGGCGTTTTTTCAGGTTGTCCTCATCGATCTGACCCTCGCGGGCGACAACGCCGTGGTCATCGGTCTCGCGGCGGCGGGCGTGCCGCGCGAAAAGCGTGGGATTGCAATCGCCTTCGGGATCCTCGCGGCGACGGTCTTGCGGATCGTCTTCGCGTTGTTGACGACGACGCTGCTGTCGATCGTTGGCTTGTTGCTTGCGGGCGGGATTCTCCTGCTCTGGGTTTGCTGGAAAATGTGGCGCGAACTTGCGCGCCCTCAGCATATGGACCGCGGCGCCGATGTGCTCGAAGGAGAAAAGCCGTCAGGCGCAGCGCCAACGCAAAAATCCTTGCGCGCGGCTATCATCCAGATCGTCATCGCCGACATCTCGATGTCGCTCGACAATGTGCTGGCGGTCGCTGGCGCCGCGCATGAACACCCGTCGGTCCTCGTTTTCGGCCTGGCGCTTTCTGTCATGCTGATGGGGTTCGCCGCGACTTTTATCGCCCGCCTTCTCGAGCGGCATCGCTGGATCGCCTATGTCGGTCTGGCGATTATTCTCATTGTTGCGGTTGAGATGATCTGGCGCGGCGGGCAGGAAGTCTGGATCGCTTCCGGCGCAGAAATCACCAGCAATGGCGTTGAATTCGCGCCGCCGCGATAATCGCGTCCTACATGATATCTGCGCCTAGCCGGCGCATCAGCGGAACAAAGTCCGGAAAGCTCGTTGCGATCATCGCGTCGTCGTCGATTGCAACCGGCTTTTGTGAAGCGCAGCCCATGACAAGAAAGCTCATCGCGATACGGTGATCGAGGCGCGTTTGCACAGTTCCGCCGCCCTGGACGTCGCCATCACACCCATTGACAATGAGCCAGTCCGGGCCGCTTTCGGTAACAACGCCATTGGCGTTCAGACCTGATTCAATTGCCGCCAGCCGGTTACTCTCCTTTACGCGCAGTTCTTCGATCCCGTCGAACCGCGTCTCCCCTGACGCAAATGCTGCGACAACCGACAGAATCGGATATTCGTCGATCATCGACGCGGCTCTGGAGGCGGGGACCGTAACGCCGCGCAACGCAGAGTGGCGGATGCGGATGTCTGCGACCGGCTCGCCACCGACGTCGCGAGATTTTTCGAACGAAAGATCGGCGCCCATTTCCGACAACGTGACGAAAAACCCCGCACGCAGTGGATTGATCAATACGTGCCTGACGAGAAGGTCAGACCCCGGCGTGACCGCAGCCGCTGCGACCAGGAACGCCGCTGACGACGGATCGCCTGCAACATCGACCGCCGCCGCTGTCAGGGATTGACCGCCTGCGATTTCAATCCGCCGGCCTTCGCCTGCGGGCGCAACGACAATCGCGGCGCCAAAGATCGCAAGCATGCGCTCGGTGTGGTCGCGCGACGGCGTCGGCTCGACAATGCGCGTGATCCCTTTGACGCCGAGGCCCGCGAGCAACACGGCGGACTTCACCTGCGCCGAGGCGACCGGCAGCCGGTAATCGATTGGAGCGAGCGGCGAGGGCGCCAATGACAGCGGCAGCTTGCTGTCACGGGAGGTAATTTTCGCGCCCATTTGTTCGAGCGGCGCAATAATGCGCCCCATCGGCCGGCTGCGGAGACTCTGATCGCCGTCAAAGGCGGCGGCGACGCCCCGTCCCGCCGCCGCGCCCATGACGAGGCGGCAGCCGGTGCCTGAATTGCCGAAATAGAGGGGCCGACGGGGATCTCGCCAGGGCGCGCCGGAAATCCGCCAGACCGGCCCGCGATCAGTCAGGTCCCGCTCGACCCTTGCGCCCAGCGCCCGCATGGCTGCGGCGGTCCGAAGCACGTCATGCCCCTCAAGAAGGCCGGTCGCGACAGTTTCTCCCTGCGCCATCGCCCCGAATATCAAGGCCCGGTGAGAGATCGACTTGTCGCCCGGCGCCGCTGCCTCGCCTGAAAGGCCGCCGCTGCGCCTTGTCCTCATGCCCTCGCCCGCCGACGCCGCCATTAAGCTCCCCTGAATTGCGATTTTTCCGCTTTTGACAGCGCCCGCCTGTCGTGGCAACAGACGCGCCACTCCAATTCAATTCAAACAGGGACCACTGTTGTGAACAAACCCGAGCTTGGCGTTAAACGCGACTGCCCCGAATGCGGCGCGCGATTTTATGACCTCAACAAAGAGCCCGCACACTGCCCGAAATGCGACCATTCATTCGTTCCGGAAGCATTGTTGAAGCCCCGCAAGCCGCGCCGCGAGGACGAGCCGGTTGCGGCGCCAGCCGCTGCGGCAAAGCCCGCTGCAGAGGTGCCACTTGCAACGGCCGAGAAGGAACAGGCGCCGCCGAAATCCAACAAGAAGCCTGGCCTTGATGAAGAAGATAAGGACGAAGAGGCCGACGACGAGCTTGCGGGTATTGAAGACATTGATATCGACATTGACGATGAAGATGACGACACGCTGCTTGAAGATGACGAAGACGAGGATGATGATGTCGCCGGTATTGTTTCCGGCGGCGAGGACGATGACGTTTAAGGTTGGCCGCCTGACCGGCGCGGGAGGCTTGCGGAACGGCGGATCGGGGTCTAGGTTCCGCGCGCTCGAAGCAGACCAATCCGGCGCCCGTATCCCAAGCGGCGCATCTTCTGCGGTCTGCGAAGTCTGGCGAATGGGGCTGTAGCTCAGTTGGGAGAGCGCTTGAATGGCATTCAAGAGGTCGACGGTTCGATTCCGTTCAGCTCCACCAGTCAGACCGGTTGACGCAATAAAGCAAAATCTTAGCCGGGGATTTCATTGAAGATTGCGCTGTTTGGCGCCGGCGGACAAGTTGGTGCAGAAGTCGTCGCTGCGGCCGCGGCGTATCCGTCATTGACACTTTTTCCGCTGCGTCGGTGTGACGCTGATCTCGCCAAGGCGGGCGCCGCGGCGTCTGTGATTAAGCGCATCTTGCCGGATGTTGTCATTAATGCGGCAGCGTGGACCGCTGTCGATAAAGCGGAGAGCGAAGCGGATGCAGCATTCCGCATAAACGCTGCAGCAGCAGGCGAAATTGCAGAGGCGTGCGCAGCGTCCGGTACGCGCCTCATCCATCTGTCAACAGATTACGTCTTTGCCGGTGATCTCGCTGAGGCGCCGCTTGACGAGACAACCCCGGTGGACCCGCAGAATGTCTATGGCGCCTCAAAACTGCGCGGAGAGGAACTCGTAATCTCGAATGTCCCGACCGCCGTGATTTTGCGAACGTCGTGGGTCTACGCGGCGCACGGAACAAACTTTGTCAGGACAATGCTGCGCCTTGGTGAAACGCGCGACCGGCTGGATGTCGTCGATGATCAGATTGGCGGGCCGACCCCGGCGTCAGCAATTGCCACCGCGTGCCTCGCAATTGCTCGTCGAGCGAAGGCGCGCGGCGGCGTCTACCATTTTCAAGGCGCTCCGGCGGCGAGCTGGGCGGATTTTGCAGAAGCCATCTTCACCGCAGCAGGAAAAAACATCAGCGTTAACCGTATGAAGACGGCTGATTATCCGACGCCGGCGCGCCGGCCGCTCTATACCGTTCTTAACTGTTCCAAAATATTGCGTGATTACGGGATCAAAAGCCCTGATTGGCGAGTTGATATTGCGCGGACGGTCGACCGGCTCAATAAGTTGATGTCGCACCAGAACTGAAGAGGCGGGATCATGAAGGGCATCGTATTGGCAGGCGGTTCCGGCACGCGGCTCTACCCGATCACGCGCGGCGTTTCCAAGCAGTTGATGCCGGTTTACGACAAGCCGATGATTTATTACCCGATCAGCGTGCTGATGCTCGCTGGTATTCGCGATATTCTCATCATCACGACGCCCGAAGATCAGCCCTCGTTTCAGCGGCTGCTGGGGGATGGCGCTGATTGGGGCGTCAGCTTTGCCTATGCCGTGCAACCAAGCCCTGATGGCCTGGCGCAGGCGTTCCTTATTGGCGAGGAATTCATCGCCGGTGAAAAATGCGCGCTGGTTCTCGGCGACAATATTTTTTATGGGCATGGGCTCACGGAAGACTTGAAAGCAGCGGCCGCTCTCGAAGAAGGGGCCGTGATTTTCGCTTATCAGGTGACCGATCCTGGGCGGTACGGCGTCGTCGCATTCGACGCCGCCGGCGCGGTCACCAGCATCGAAGAAAAGCCGGCGAAGCCCAAGTCGAATTTTGCCGCGACCGGGCTGTATTTCTATGACGAGACTGTCGTAGATCGCGCAAAAATTGTCAGGCCGTCGTCCAGAGGCGAGCTTGAGATCACGACGCTTAATGAAATGTACCGCAAAGACCACAAGCTGAAGGCGCGAGTCCTTGGCCGCGGGTACGCCTGGCTCGACACCGGCACCCACGAATCCCTCCTTGAGGCTTCGCAATTCGTCCAGACCATCGAAACGCGGCAGGGCCTGAAAATAGCGTGCCCGGAGGAAATTGCCTTTCGGCAGGGATTCATCAACGCCGACCAATTACGGCGGATTGCGGCCCCTCTCGCCAAGAACCAATATGGGCAATATCTGCTGCGAATGACGGAGTAGGCGATCAAGGGCTTGCGCTGATCGCTTCTTGCTGATTAACAGCCGATAATGGCGTGCCACGAGCGGCGCTGATTTTGGGGTTTCGGAGCGGGCGACTATGAAGATTTTTGTTATTGGCGGCGACGGCTTTTGCGGTTGGCCGACCTCTTTGCATCTTTCCAATCTTGGTCATGACATGACCATCGTCGATGATCTGTCACGTCGGAAAATTGATGTCGAACTTGAAGTAGAATCGCTGACGCCGATCAAGCCGGTTTCAGTGAGACTTGCGGCTTGGAAGGAAACGTCGGGCAAGACCATTCATTTCGAAATGATCAATGTCGCAAAGAATTATGCGCGGCTACTGCATATGCTCGAAGAGCAAAAGCCTGACGCTATCATTCACTTCGCCGAACAGCGCGCTGCGCCCTATTCGATGAAGTCGTCGTTTCACAAGCGCTACACGGTCGACAACAACATTAATGCGACCAACAATATTCTTGCGGCAATTGTGGAAGCAGGTATCGACACGCACCTTGTCCATCTGGGTACAATGGGCGTTTACGGCTACGGTACAGCCGGAATGAAAATCCCGGAGGGTTATCTTCCGGTCAAGATCGAAACCGATGACGGCCGCGAGATCACGCAAGAAATACTCTATCCCGCCAATCCCGGCTCAATTTATCACATGACGAAGACGCAGGATCAGTTGTTGTTCGCATTCTACAACAAGAACGATATGCTGAAGGTAACCGATCTTCATCAGGGCATTGTCTGGGGAACGCAGACCGCCGAAACGCGGCGGGATGAACGGTTGATCAACCGCTTTGATTATGATGGCGATTACGGCACGGTGTTGAACCGGTTCCTGATGCAAGCGGCCGTCGGTTATCCGCTGACCGTGCACGGCACCGGCGGGCAGACGCGGGCGTTCATCCATATTCAGGACACCGTTCGTTGCATCCAGCTCGCTATTGAAAATCCGCCGCAGCACGGCGAGCGCGTGCACATTCTCAACCAGATGACCGAAACTCACCGTGTTCGTGACTTGGCGCGGATGATCGCCGAAAAAACCGGTGCGACGATTGAACTGGTCAACAACCCCCGCAACGAGGCGGCGGAGAACGACCTCGACGTTGAAAATCAGCGGCTGCTCAATCTTGGACTCGATCCGATTACGCTGGAAGAGGGCCTTCTGGAGGAGGTTCGCGAAATCGCGCGCAAATACGCGCATCGCTGCGATCACAGCAAAATCCCCTGCGTTTCCTACTGGAACAGCGCGCAAAGAGACAACGCAACTCACTAGACCTTAGGGCGATAAATCCGGATCGCCCGAAGGTCCAGTCTTTGGTTGGTCGCGTCGGATTTGCGAAAAACCGGTGATTCCACTTTTTCGTCCGACGCTCTAGATCCGTGCTGACGCACCGCGCGTAAAAAAACCGGCGCCTCCCGAAGGCGGCGCCAGCCCTACGCATACAAGGTGGAGATCGTCAGCTTACTGCTGTGGTGCGGTTTCCGCGGCGGTCTCTATGGCGGCTTCGGCGTCAGCGGCGTCGGCTGCAACGTCGACAATGCCATCGGTTGTTTCTGCGGCTGTCGCTTCGGCGGCTGCCGCGATCGGCTGAACCGCTTCGCCGGCAGTTGCGTCGGCGGCGACTTCTGCAGCGGTTTCTTCCGTCGCCATTTCGTCGGTCGCAACGGCCATTTCAGCCGTCGCTTCGTCGGCGGCGATCGCTTCGGCTTCCGGCGCTGCGTTGAGCGCTGCGGCGTCCGTCGTGGCTTCGGTTGCGCAGGCCGACAAGCCCAGCGCGAAAGCAGCGCCAAGCGCCAGTGTTAGTTGAGTTTTCATGGGATGCACCCTCCGTTTATGATGACGGGACATCAATCGCAATCGGCGCCCGCGCACAAGCGCCAGAGTGCTGATTTACGTAGAATTAATCGACATTTGACGCATCATTACAGCGCTGTAATCAATGGACGCTTTTCGCAAAAGATACGAAATACTCGATCGTCTCCGCCAGTGTTTTCGAATCAGCCGTACGCCAATCATGGACGCTCTCGCGGTTGAGCAAGTCGCCATCGGGAGAAAGGATGAGGACCGTCGGCGTGCCTAAAATGGCGTCAATGCCGAAACGGCGCGCGACATCGAGATTTCGGTCGCGATGGCCGACATCCACCCAGACCGGCAGGAAATTGTCGTCGATCAGGGATTGAAGCGGCGCCGTTTCGAATTTCGTCGCAAGACCGCGGCTATCATGGCACCAATTGCCGCCGAGGACGAGAAGCGGGCGCTTGCCGTTTGCCTTGGCTGCATTCAGCGCCGCATCAACGGCGTCCATTGCATTGGCCGTATCATCAAATGGCCTAGGCTCATTGTCATAAAGGGCCCGTTCATTCTGCGCGGCGGTCATGACGAGACGCACCAGACGTTCTTCGATTGCATTGAAGGAGGGATGCGCCCCCTTTGGCGGCGTCTGGTCAACACCGGTCGCCACAAAAGCAAAAGTGATGTCCTTCATTCGCCCTGCCGTCGGGTCAGCCTTTAAAAGCCAGGCGCCGCTGTAAAGGCCATAGGCTTCGCCCGAATGCCCGACCAGTTGCATGCCGGGCAAGAGCGCGTCATTTCCGTCGACCGTTTGAACGCCAAGTCCGAAGGCGCTGAAAAACCCGTCTTCGCTGTTGCCGTTTTCGCGCGCCGGATCATGCTGCCAGAATGGCGTCGACAACAAGCTGTCGTCTCGAAGGACCCGGACAAGCGTGGCGAGATCGATCACAGACGCCCTCAAGCCGCCTTGCGGCGAGAACAATGTCGGGTTGTCGCCGAGTTGGTACGCCGCGAGAAAATCGCCACGGTCAATGCCATCCGCCGCGAGAAAATACGGAAGCTCGCCCGCCAGCACATCGAAATCATCGACAAGAGTGGTCCAGCCTTTTTCGTCGCGACGCATAAGCGCGGCGCCGCCAAGCCTTGCGTCTTTGGTGACGCCCGACCAGTTGTAGCCGATATCAAGCGTCAGCGGCCGGAACAGATGATTTGTCATGAAGAGATCAAACCGTTCGCCGGACACGCGCTCGATAATGCCCGCCAGAACCCCGTAATTGAGATTAGCGTATTCGAACCAGTTTCCGGGACGGAAGGTCCCGCCGGTATTGTCAGCCGCGAATGGCGCGGCCTCGCCCTCAAACAACGCGCGGAAATGACCGGGCGCAGCTACCCAGTATTCGTCGGGGTCGCGGATCGATGACGTATGCGACAGCAATTGTCGCGCGGTGATCTTCGCGTCGGGAAAGGCGGGATTAGACAGCCGCCATCCGAGGTAAGCCGAGACATCATTGTCGAGGTCGAGGCGGCCATCCTCGACCAGGGTTTTCAATCCCATTGCGAGCGCCATTTTCGAAATCGATGCGACGCGGACCCTGGTATCGGGCCTGAACGGGCGCGCGCATTTTTGAAAATGCGGCGGCTTGAACGCGGCGCAGCCCGCAGCGCCTGAATAGATGAGGCGGTCGCCAACCATCACCGCAATCGCGGCGGCGGCGATCGGCTCTGTCGGGCCATTTCCCTCGACAATGCGCCGAAGCTCTTTGTCGAGTTTTCCCGGCGCGGCGGGATTGCCGCTGGCCTGCGCCGCCGAGCCAATGACGAAGGCCGCAAGAACGGCGATGAGATTCGCGATGATGTGTTTTGCCAGCCGCGCGTTTTTCTGACGGTCAAAGGAATGGAATGACGTCATCTGAAATATTCCTTCAGTCGCCGCGAGGCTTCATCAAGTACGTCGAGTTTCTTGCAGAAGCAAAAACGCGCGTAACGGCGCGGCGCGGCGGCGTCGCCGGCGGGATAAAAAGAGGAGACGGGAACCGCGGCGACGCCGGCTTTTTCGGTGATTTCCCGGCAGAACGCCGCATCGTCATCACGGTCGACCGACGCAATGTCGACGGTCGCGAAATAGGTTCCCTCGCAGGGCAGGACGTCAAATCCGGCGTCCTTGAGGCCAGCGACCATGCGATCGCGTTTGGCCTGCATGGCCGCGACGAAGCGGGCAAAATAATCATCTCCCATCGCAATGCCTTTTGCGACCGCGATCTGCAGATGCGGCGGACAGGTATAGGCGATAAACTGATGCGCCTTCATCATGCCGTTGATGAGATGGTCCGGACCCGTCGCATAACCGATACGCCAGCCAGTCATGGAAAAGGTCTTGCCGGCGGATCCAATCCGCACACAGCGCTCGCGCATGCCGTCAAACGTCATCAGCGGAAGATGCGGCAGACCGTCGAAAATGAGATGCTCGTAGACTTCGTCGCAAACGACGATGAGATCGTGGGCAATGGCGACGTCAGCGATCGCCTGCACTTCGCTTCGCGTCAGCACGCGCCCGGTCGGATTGTGCGGCGTGTTAAAAGCCAGAACGCGTGTGCGCGGCGTGATTGCCGCTTCCAGCATGGCGCGATCGATCCGCCACAAAGGGGGCTTTAACGACACATACCGCGCCGTTGCGCCCGCCGCTTCGACCATCGGCGCATAGCTGTCATAACAGGGCGCAATCAGCACCGCTTCGTCGCCGCGCCGGAGGAAAGCGAGAAACGCAACCGCCAGCGCTTCCGTCGCGCCGGCGGTCACCAGCGTTTCCTTTTCCCAGTCGATGTCGAGGCCGTAGAAACGATGATTTGAGTGGGCGACCGCCTGGCGCAATTCGGGTACGCCGTGCACCGGCGCATACTGATTGGAGCCGCCGCGCAGTGCGCTGACCGCCGCTTCGATCAACTCGGCGGGGCCGTCTTCGTCCGGAAATCCCTGGCCGAGATTGACCGCATCATGTTTGCGCGCCAGCGCCGACATCACCGCGAAAATCGTCATCGGGCGGTCCGCGAAAACCGGATTAAGGGGAGCTGCCATCAAATATGTCATCTCCAGATTAAATTTTGTTCAGCTTCCGGATTGTCCGCCTTTTCCGAACAAAGAAAAAGCCGCCCCAGGGACTGGAGCGGCTTTCCTTCATCAGGCGTAAGCCCTTGATTTAGTTCTGCGGCTCGCTTGTCGCTTCATCAACCGCGGCGGCGGCGTCGTCAACGACTTCGCCAGCGGCGTCCATCGCTTCGCCGGTCGCGTCCATGGTGTCGCCAACCGCTTCGGCTGTCGCATCCATGGCGTCGCCGGTTGCGTCGGCGGCGTCGTCCATCGCGTCGCCTGTTGCATCAACCGCGTCATCAACTGCCGCACCTGCTGCTGCGGCGGCGTCTTCAACCGTCGTCGACTCAGTTGCTGCTTCTTTTTTTGCACAAGCCGTCAGTCCGGCGACGCCGAACGAAACTGCCAATAAAATCAACCACTTCTTGCTCATAATCCTGCACCCCTGCTGGCGCCGTCCGGGAATTCGGCGGCGGAATCGCGCGTCTTGTCTCAGATTTTTGCTTACAGGTCAAAGCCTTGGCGAGATTAACTCTGTGAAAGATGCGGCGGAATAGTCAGTGTTTGCACGATAACCGCCACCGGCACTATCGTTGGAGGCGAACAATCAGGGGATGATCTCATGCGTATTGCTCTTGTCGCGCTCGCCGCCTTCGCCGCCGGCTGTAGCAGGGAGGCCGCGTCACCGGCCGATCACAACGGCGCGCCCGCTCCAGCTTCGATTGCCGCAAGTGAGAAACCGGCTGCGGCGGCGATTGATCCGTGGCCGGAGGGGTTTCCCAAGCCTACGGTCGATTATGCCGGCGTTTATGATCTGGGCGTCGCCGGAAAAACGACGGAGGTGAAGATCGCCGCGTCAGGCGTAAAGCAGCGCATGACTTTTCCACCAGGGTCGGGCATCGGCGGCGCTGGCGGGCAGTGGTCGCAGATCGTCATGAACGAGAATTCCGGCGAGACCATGCTGATGTGGCCGGAAGGCGAAGGCGCGCCGAAGATCGCGACCAAGATGTCGAAAGGCGATTTTGGTGCGATGACGGCCGCGCTCGGCGTCGATGCGGCGCAACAGGCGCGCGCGGTAAAAACCGGATCGGACAAGATCGCCGGCGAGACCTGCGGGGTTTATGAAATCGCCGCCGCCGCGGACGAAACGGCGCCGGGCAGCGCCTGCGTCACGAGAGACGGCATCTTGCTGCGCGCCGTCAGCGGCGGGCAACCCGTGATGCTGGCGAAGTCGATTGTACGCGGCGCGCAGGACCCGGCGCAATTCGCCCCGCCCGAAGGCTATGAAGTCGTCGACATGGGCGAGTGCATGCGCATCGGCGCCGAGATGATGGAGGCGATGCGCGCCGGCAAGACCCCCGACATGGCCAAGATGGAAAAATGCAAGGCGCTCGGTGAGAAAATGGGCGCGATGTACGGAAAGCAATAAGCGCGCCGGCTCTTCCCGCAAGAATACGGATTTTCCGTATAAATTCCGGGGAATTTCCCTTCAGCAATCCTTATTTCATGCGGGGTTCAGCGGATTTGTCCGTATTCTCCGTATGCGGCTTTTGACAGAAACCGGTGCGGATGAACGAACAGTCAGCGCGCAGCAATCCCAGCCGCAACGGTGATCAACGATTCAATTGTCAAAGAGCCGCGGCGCGCAAGGAAACGCGCCGTCCGGCTGACATGGGGGCCGCCAGCCGCGCCTTCAAGCATTGGATTACTTGTATTTTGATGGCGGAATTCGCGCAGTTGGGGCGCCGGCTATACGCCGCCCCTAAAACAGCCTCGCCGCATGCACGACCAGCAGCACCGACAGGATCGAGCCGGTGACATAGGTGCCAAGCGCGCCGACGAATTTCAGCTTGTTGGCGGTGTGAATGGTTTCGCTGGTGATAACGCCGGCGGCGTGAATGTAGCGCGCCGCTACAGCAAGGACCATGATGACCCCGATCCACATCGGCATCAAGGGCATGCGAAGGCCAAGGGCGAGGATCAACAGCGACAAGGTCGGCGCATATTCGATGCAATTGCCATGCGCGCGCACGGCCTTCCTGAGCGCGCTTTTGGGGTTCGCCTCATGTTCGGCCTGGGTGTGCATCACCGACCCGCGCAGGCGGCTGACATTGAAGCCGAGCAGGAACACCAAAAGCCCCAGCAGGCCGACGGAAAGAAGCGCAATCGCCATGGTTTGTCCTTTTGTTATTAGCCGGGGCGAAACTGGCCGCGTTCGCAGGATGCGGCAAGCGCATTAGCGGTTGGCGCTGCTTGCTCACTTTGTCATTCCGGGGCGACGCGCAGCGTCGAACCCGGAATCCATCGTGCGCCATTCACGGCAGGATATGGACTCCGGGTTCCGCCTGCGGCGGCCCCGGAGTGACAGGAGAGGGTGGGTCGAAAAAACAACCACCGTCATTCCGGGGCGCGGTAAAGCCGCGAACCCGGAATCCAGCGCGTTGCGACTGCGCTGATCGGTCATGGATTTCGGACTAGACGCGGCGCACCTGAATGACCGGGAGACCGGAGTCCTTTCACTTCCCTTCCAAAAGAAGGTTGGCGCAGCGCGCCGGGGGCGCTTACCCAACATCATACACTCGCGGAACAATTTCACTGGATCTTCATTTGCGTATATCGCCATAGGCAACAAATTCGCCTGTAGCGACGCGCTCGTAAGTCCGCTCAGCAAGCTTGTTTTCGCTAGCGCCTAATGCTTCTTTCATCGCGCGCCCGATTACCCTGGAGACTTTCTGACGCCGAGGGCGTTGTAAAAAAGAATGCGTCGATTGCGCGATCAAACGCGTTTTGTTGATCGTCGCTCACAACTCCCCATTCGCCTTCTTCACCGCCTCCGCCTCCAGATAAAGCTCGCTGCCCATTTCGCGATATTTCTCGCTCATCTCGGCCATGCCTTCTTTCGACAGGCGTTCAAGGTCCTTCTTCTCATTGTCGCTCAATCCATCCGCGTAATCCCTGACATCTTGCGTGATTTTCATCGAACAGAACTTTGGCCCGCACATCGAGCAGAAATGCGCCACTTTGTGCGCTTCCTTCGGCAGGGTCTGGTCGTGGAAGTCGCGCGCGGTGTCGGGGTCGAGGGAGAGATTGAACTGGTCCTCCCAGCGGAAGTCGAAGCGCGCTCTGGAAACCGCGTCGTCGCGGATCTGCGCCGCCGGGTGGCCCTTGGCGAGGTCGGCGGCGTGCGCGGCAAGCTTGTAAGTGATGACGCCGACCTTGACGTCGTTGCGGTCGGGCAGCCCCAGATGCTCTTTCGGCGTCACATAGCAAAGCATCGCGGTGCCGAACCAGCCGATCATCGCGGCGCCGATGCCGCTGGTGATGTGGTCGTATCCAGGCGCGATGTCGGTCGTCAGCGGCCCCAGCGTGTAGAACGGCGCCTCGCCGCATTCTGCGAGCTGCTTCGTCATGTTCACCTTGATCTTGTGCATCGGGACATGGCCCGGCCCTTCGATCATCACCTGCACGCCGTGCTTCCACGCGATCTTGGTCAGCTCGCCAAGGGTTTCAAGTTCGGCGAACTGTGCGCGGTCATTGGCGTCGGCGATCGAGCCGGGTCGCAAACCGTCGCCAAGGCTGAACGAGACGTCATAGGCCCGCATCAATTCGCAAATCTCTTCAAAGTGCGTGTAGAGGAAGCTTTCGCGGTGATGCGCAAGGCACCATTTCGCCATGATCGAGCCGCCGCGGCTGACAATGCCGGTGACGCGGTTGGCGGTGAGGTGAATGTAAGGGAGCCGCACACCCGCATGCACGGTGAAATAGTCAACGCCCTGTTCGCACTGCTCGATCAAGGTGTCGCGATAAACCTCCCATGACAGGTCCTCGGCGACGCCACCGACTTTTTCGAGCGCCTGATAGATCGGCACGGTGCCGATCGGGACCGGCGAGTTTCGGATAATCCATTCGCGGGTGTTGTGAATGTTGCGGCCGGTCGACAGGTCCATGACGGTGTCGGCGCCCCAGCGGATCGACCAGACCATCTTGTCTACTTCCTCGGCGATCGAGGAGGCGACGGCGGAATTGCCGATATTGGCGTTGATCTTCACCAGGAAATTGCGGCCGATGATCATCGGCTCAAGCTCTGCGTGGTTGATGTTCGCCGGAATGATGGCGCGGCCTCTGGCGATTTCATCGCGTACAAATTCCGGCGTGATGAAAGGCGGGATTTCCGCGCCGAAACTTTCGCCCATCGCGACGGTTTTTTTCGCATCCTCGAGCATGGTCTTGCGTCCGAGATTTTCGCGGATCGCAACATATTCCATCTCTTTGGTGATGATCCCCGCGCGCGCGAATTCAAGTTGCGTGACAGGTTTGCCCGATGCGCCGCGGAGCGGGTGGTTCTTCACCGGAAAGGCTCTGGCAAGGTGCTTCCCGGACGCGCCGCCATTATCCTCCGGTTTGACATCGCGGCCTTCATAGTCTTCGACATTGCCGCGCGCCTTGACCCACGCCGTGCGCGGCCGCGCCAAGCCCTTTTCAACATCGATCACAACGGCCGGGTCGGTATAAGGCCCGGTCGGATCATAAACGGGGATCGCCGGCTCGTTCGCGCTCGGATGCAGATCGATCTCCCTCACCGGCACGCGAATGTCGGGGTGAACATCGCCAGAAACATAAACCTTGCGGCTGGCGGGCAGCGGCCCGGTTGTCACTTCCGGCGTTGTGAATTCAGATTGGGGGATATGTTTGTTCATCGCGGGCGCTCCATCACTTGGCGTGTGCAACGAAACCCATGATCTCAAGGCAGGTTCCGTCCCTACGCCGGTCTTAACCGATCAGGTTCAAAGGGTGCCCTTGTGACGAAACAAGGTCTCAGCGGGTTTGGCCCGCGCCCCTCGGAATATGGCCTTCGATAGCATGGGCGGCGCGGCGGGCCAAGATGAAGCGACGGACTGCACAACACGGGAGCGCTCGCGGGAAATTGTGGTTCAATATCTCCCGGACGCCCTAAATAGGGCGGACGACGACAGGCAAGGAGCCGACATGACCGAACAGAAAAGCTGGATGCCGCCGAAGGTGTGGACCTGGGACAAGGAAAGCGGCGGGCAATTCGCGGCGATCAATCGCCCGGTCGCGGGGCCGACGCATGAGAAGGAATTGCCGGTCGGCAAGCACCCCTTGCAGCTTTACTCGCTGGCGACGCCGAACGGCGTCAAGGTGACGGTGATGCTTGAGGAACTGCTGGCGCGCGGCGAAAAGGGAGCCGAATACGACGCCTGGCTCATTTCAATTCAGGACGGCGACCAGTTCGGGTCGGGGTTCACTGCAATCAATCCGAATTCGAAAATCCCGGCCCTGCTCGATCGTTCCAGCGATTCGCCGGTCCGGGTTTTTGAATCCGGTTCAATCCTTCTCTATCTCGCCGACAAGTTCGGCGCCTTCCTGCCGGAAGACCGCGCTGCGCGCACCGAAGCGCTCAACTGGCTTTTCTGGCAGATGGGCTCGGCGCCCTATCTCGGCGGCGGTTTCGGCCACTTTTACGCCTATGCGCCGGAGACATTCGAATATCCGATCAATCGCTTCGCGATGGAAGTGAAGCGCCAGCTCGACGTCCTCGACCGTCAGCTCAAGGATCATCGTTATATCGCCGGCGAGGAGTACACGATCGCCGACATGGCGATTTTCCCGTGGTACGGAGCGCTCGCCGCGGGACAGGTCTACAACGCCGCCGAATTCCTCTCGACGCAAGAATATGAAAACGTGCTGCGCTGGGTCGCAGAGATTTATGCACGCCCCGCGGTGAAGCGCGGAGTCATGGTCAACCGCCGCTGGGGCGATTTATCGGGCCAGCTCCGCGAACGCCATGACGCGTCAGATTTCGAGCATAAAACGCAGGACAAGCTTGAAGCGAATGCGTAATGCTCACTCCTCCTTTTCAACCACGCCGACAATCGGCCCCATCCGTGCGCCGGGATCGTTGCGAGAAAGTTCTGGCGCATAGAGGCGCGAGATCGTTCCGTCGAGATAGAGCGCGTCCGGCGTATTGAGATTGTCGCGGAAGAACAGCGCGAATTCGTAAAATGTCACCGGCGTGTCGCTGAGTGCGAAAACGACGCTTCCGTCCTCCCGGACGCCGACCCCGTTGCGGCGTTTGCGCGACGTTGCGTCGACGAGAAACCGCGGATGGATTGCTCCGGCGATGATCAGCATCGGGCCCGACTGCGTGGCGTAACCGGTGACGTCATGCGCCGCTTCCAAATAGGCGTCAGTGTCGAGAACATGCGCGCCGACCTTATCGATCCAGAAGACACCGTTCGGTTTCAGGTGGAAATTTCCGGGACCGTTCCTGGTTGAAATCTTTTTCTTCTCGACGCCGTCTTCGAGATAAAGGCCGACCGGGGCGCGGTCCTTGTGATACATGCCGGCGTTCATCGCAAAAAGGAGCCGCTCGCCTTGTCGCTCGAGCGCGCCCGCAAGCGGCCCGAAATCGCCGTATGGCGCGCCGGTATCGTCATTGAGAAACAGGCGTATATCGTCCGTTGCCGGATTAAACTCACAGACGGAGTAACGCGCATCGCCCTTCGCTTCGTCGCGGCAGGCGGCTTGCGCGGTTCCGGCGAACGCCGCGATGGCGGCGATCAATGCGGCGAGACGAGGCATGGTGGTTCTCACTTCAGCATGAGGCGCGCGGCGAAGACGATGAGGTTGCCGAGTATCGCGCCGATGACGCCGCCGGCGATCCGCCGCCTTGGCCAGAGCGCTGCGGCAATAGCGCCGCCAGCGATCGCCCCCGGCCAGCCGAGGACCGGCGAGATCAATAGCCATTCCCACCAATCGAACCGGATCGAAATATCGGACATGCGTCCCTCCGCCCGGCGATCTTTGCATGATGGCGATAGCGCGCCAAGCGTGCCCTCATCGCGACGCCGGCTTATTTGATTTCAGTCACAGTATGAGGCGACGGCATGCCATATGTTGTATTTAATGTACTCGGCTGAAATCAGGAGGATCGAATGGATAAATCGGTGAAAATCGAACAGCATGGCGGGCTCGGCGTTTTGTGGTGCATTGGCTGGCTGTTCACCATCGGGTTTTTGAAGACCGGGTTCGGGAAAGGAATTCTGGCGCTCCTCGTCTGGCCGTATTTTCTCGGCGCCGAGTTCGCGCCTTCCGCCCGCGCCGGTGAGCAGCCTGCACAAAATGAGCGCGCACAGTAAATTGGCGCGAGAGCGACGCTTGATCGCAAAAGCAATCCGTCTATCGTCGCCCTGCAAACACTCCGAAAGGACGCCGCATGCGTTTTGCAGTTATCGCCGCCCTGATCTTTGTCACCGCGCCCGCCTTCGCCCAGAATGCCGCTTTTCATGCAGGGACCTTCATCAAGGATTTCGGCCCGGTCGCCAGCGTCGCCAGCGACATGCCGATACCGGAGAAAGCCCAGCTGAATGTGCGCTTCGATGTCAGCGAGGCGGCGACACCCGGCGAGACCAGCAAGGCTCTTGTCGGCGCGGCGCGCTTTCTCAATATGAGCGTTGAAAACGGCGTCCCTCCGGAAAATCTCAAGCTGGCGATTGTCGTCCATGGCGGCGCAACCAAGGATTTGACGACACGCGCCGATAACGCCAACGCGCCGCTGATCGCGGCGCTCGTCGACAAAGGCGTTGATATCTATCTTTGCGGGCAGAGCGCCGCCGCCCATGAGGTCGCCAAATCGGATTTGTTGCCCGGCGTCAAAATGGCGCTCTCCGCCATGCACGCGCATGCGCTTCTCGACGCCGAGGGCTATTCGCTCAACCCGTTTTGATTGCCGATCAGCCGGCTGCGATGCGCCTTACTCAAGGAGCGCGACAAGGGTTCGTCACCGTGACGCCGCTTCATTTTCATCGCAAGCTTATTTATCGTTGACGCTCGCAGAACTGGCGTGACGCGCTGGCGCGTGACCTTCGTCCGATGTTGCAAAGGACTTTACAATGACCAACCCGGACTGGCGTGAAATTGGCGAGGTCGCGGCGTTCGAACGCGCCGGGCTGACCGAAGTCACCATCGACGCCACGCGCCTTGCGGTCAGCGTCATCAATGGCGAACTCGCGGTGATCTCGGGGGCGTGCAATCATGTCGGCGGACCGCTTGGCGAGGGCGTCCTCGAAGGCGATTATGTGGTGTGCCCGTGGCACCAATGGCGCTTTCACCGCAAGACCGGTCTTGGCGAGCCCGGTTACGAAGACGACGCGGTCCCAAGCTATTCCACCAGGATCGAGAATGGGCGCGCCTTCGTCGATCTTGCATCGGCGACGCCGCGCAAAAGAAAGAAACACGAGCCCCACCCGCTCGCGAGAAAACCTGAGCGGGCGCCGGGGCCGGTTCGCGTCGTTGGCGTATCGACGACAGCGATGAACAATGACTACCCCCGCACCAGCACATCGCGGTTGTTGCTTGAAACGGCGCTCGAGGAAGCCGCTTCCGCCCTCGGGGCTGAAACGCAGTTGATCGACCTCAACGCACTGAATATTCGAAATTGCGAAGGATATTATTCAAAAAGCGCGCGCGCATGCACCTGGCCATGTTCGATCACGCAAATGGACGCGGCTGATCAGATGGATCGCGTCTACGAGGCTTTCGTGCATTGGGCGGATGTCATTCTGGTCTCGACGCCGATCCGCTGGGGCGCCGCGAGCGCGCTTTATTACAAGATGGTTGAACGCTGCAATTGCATCCAGAATCAGGAAACGATCGCCTCGCGCGTGCTGCTGCGGAACAAGGTGGCGGCGTTCATCGTGACGGGCGGCCAGGACAATGTGCAGGGCGTCGTCGGCCACATGCTCACTTTCTTCGCCGAACTTGGCTGCCAATTCCCACAACACCCGTTCATCGCGCATTCGCGCGGCTGGTCGGCGGAAGACATGGAAAATAATGTCCGCACCGTCGAGCAAAGCCGCGAATTGCATGAGGGCGCGCGCGCTGGCGCGCCGCAGCGTCGACATGGCGAATCTGTTCACCTCAGGACATCACCGCGGTCTCGACCTCTCACCGGGCGGGCGCAAGGCGCACCGGCTGGACCAGGCGTAACGCCCACGCGTCGCCGTCAAAATTCCGGCGCGTCCTGCTGTGTCAGCCGGTGGATCAAGATCGCGGCGCGTTCGGTCGCCTTGCGAATTGACGGGATATCAAGCGACTCTTCAGGCGTGTGGCCGCCTTCGCCGACGGGGCCAAGGCCGTCCATCGAGGCGCTGACATACGGCGCCGCAAAGGAAATGTCGGCCGCGCCGCGCGCCGCCGGGTCATTACCAACAACCGGACCGTAACCGAGGTCCGTCGTCACGCCTGAATAAAAATTCAGCAGCGCCTCGTTGCCCCTGGTTGGCGACATCGCCGGATAGCTGTCTTCGAATTCGATTTCGGCGCCGGTCAGCGGCAGGTGCTTGTCGACGATCTTGCGCATCTTCGCGCGGGTGCGTTCTTTCTGCGCCTCCGAGATAAAGCGCAGGCCGCCATCGACGACGACTTTCTGCGCGACGACATTGGTCTTGCCGAAGGCGTCGCCCTTGTTGGCGTCCGCATCGTAATTGACGTCGCTGCCGCCCAAAATCACGCCCGGATTGAAGGTCAGATATTTTTCGCCGCGCACTTTTTCATAGAACTCGTCGAGAATTCTTCCCGCTTCGAAGATCGCGCCGGCGCCGACGTCTTTTGAGAAAATCGTGCTGGAATGGTTGCGCTTGCCGCTGGTTGTCAGGCGCCAGCCCGACGCGCCGCGGCGTGAGGTGACGGCGACGCCGTCCTCGCCGCCTTCGAAATTGAGAGCGACATCGGCCCTTTTCGCCGCCTCGATCAGCGATTTTCTCGAAATTTCGACAGGCTTGCCCGTCAGCTCTTCGTCGCCGGTCATGACAATTTCGATCGCGGCCCCATCAAGCGCACCCGCATCGGCGAGCGCCTTCAGCGCATAGAGCATGACAACATCGCCGCCCTTCATGTCTTCAACGCCGGGCCCGTATGCCGTGTCATTATCGCGCCGGAAAGCGGCGGCGCCGTCCGCCGCTTCGAACACGGTGTCGAGATGACCGATCAGCAGGAGCTTTCGTCCGCTACTTCCCTCCCGCGTTGCAATGAGATGGCCGGCGCGGTTGATCTCCGGCGGGAATTCCTCCCAGCGCACGTCGAAACCAAGGGCTGTAAGCGCTTGCGAAAACTCCGCGCCGACGGCTCTCACGCCAGCATGGCTCATCGTGCCCGATCCGATATTGACGATGCGTTCGAGAAATTCGACCGCCTCGCTTTCCTGCGCTGCAGCGGCGGCGCGGATTTTTTCCTCGTCCGCCGTCAGCGCGGCGCCTGCTGCCGTCGTCATGCAGGCCCACGCAGCGGCCATCAACATTCGTTTCATTGCAGATCCCCCTGGTTTCCGGGTCCGGAGTGCTTGTCGAGGTCGCGCTTCAATCAAGTCGCTTTCAGTGACGTTCGAGGATGGGTAGCTCGCCCGCCGCCGCCGTCAGCGCAATTTCAGTGTCGGGCAGATCGGCAGTTTGGCCAAAATGCGCAATGAGCGCCGCCGCGAGGCTGCGCGCGATTTCCTCGCGGCTCCCGCCAATTGCGGGCGCGCCGGCATAGCCGGACCACACGCGTGTGTCGCCGCGCCGCGCGTACAGCGTCACCTTGATCATTGGCGTCGAAGGCGGCGGCGGCTTTCCTTCCGCAAGAGCGATATAGGGGCGCACCTCCGGGTCGTGAATGTTGTCGGTCGGATCATTATCGACGCCTTCCAGCCGAACGGGAGATTTCGGCAGCCCTTTGGTTTTCGGTTTGGGTTCCGTAATGCTGACCGAGAGGGTGATCAGGCCGTCGCTTTCCGCTGGCGCCGGATTAAAGCCCATCGCGGCGAGCCGCTGCTCCAGATCGCCGCGGACCGCCGCTTCGATGAGAGTGCCAAGATAGTCTGGCGCCTCGAACGGCGCGCCCGCCTCGATCGGTTCGGCGGCAAATGTCTTGATCCAGCCCGCGACAGTCTGCGTGGTATCTCGCGTCGCCGTGTCGGTGCGGTGTGGCGTCTCGGGTGAAACGCTTTCGCCTGTCGTGACGGCGGCCGGATTTGCAGAAAAGGCCGGGTCAGACTGCGCCGCCGCTTCGCTCGCGCCAAAAGCCGCGAGTACCCATAAAAGTCGTTTCATTGTGGAAATCCGCGCATCGTGGACGCCAGCATGGCGCGGCGCGCCGGCAGATGCAAACACTGGCGGCTTTGCGTTTCAAAACGCCGTTGCGTTGCGGCCCCATTACGTTGCGGCCGATGGCAAAATCCTGAACAGCAACGCCGTTGTCTGACGCCGTGCAATTTCCGGGACCGAAAATAACACCAACCGCCGCAATCAAGTCGTCTTCCTCACCGTCGCAATCGCGTTTGGGGCCCAGCGGCGAGGAAGTCGACTCTCAATTTCCCGCCTCAACCGCATGGCGCGTTTGACGCGGATCGTGTGTTCCGTCCCTAACGCCGGCATTACCCGGATCAGGTTCAAAGGGTCTTTCTCAGTCCCTTGTGCCCTTGCTCCCTGGCGCGCAGTGCTTTCTTCGCCCCGCTTCGCCTTGCAGCAAAGGGAGGCCGGAAAGGATACGCGTCGCACGAGCTGTCGTCCAATGGCGACAGGCGGGACGCCCCTCGGAACAAGTCGATGGTGACTCAAAAAAGCGGCGCCGACAAGTAAAATCGACGCAAGGGAGCATGATTGATTAAAATGCCCTAGATCGCCGCTTCGGCCGATTCATCCGTATGCGATGCAATGGCGATGGCCCGGCCAATCGCCGAGCGCATGGCGGTCTCTGAAAAATTCATCGTCAAGGTGTCGAGTACTTCGCCGGTATCTGCGTCGACAAGTACGGTAAACCCGGTTGCGCCCTTGTTGTTTTCATAGAGATCGCCGAGACCGAACGCCTCCGCTTCATCTTTAAGCTCATCGCGCGGGCCGAAGGTGAAGTCGAATTCGATGAAGGTCACCGGCTCATTGGAAAAACCCGGGATGACCTTGGCGAGTTTGGGTTTCAGGATTTTACACGACGAGCACCATGACGATGCAAATGTTGCCGCAACGACTTCCGGCTTGCCGCCATAAGCGGCCTCGGCGCTGGTCGCCGGCGCGCGCCCGAAAAACGCAAATCCAATGACGAGCGCGGCAATGAGCGCGATGGAGACAAGCTGGCGCGATTTCATGTCGGGTTCCTTGGTGTTCGGGAAATTCTACCCGCCTCGGCGGACAAGGCCAATCACAAGCCTGTCAGCGTTCATCCGGCGCCGGCCCCAGCGCGCGCCAGCGTCACCTTTGATCCGGGACGCCGGCCGAGAACGCCGGAAATCCACTGGCTGACCGAGATCAGCGCCTCAAGATCAACGCCGGTCGAAAATCCGGAACGGTGCAGCGAATAGACGACGTCTTCCGACGCCACATTGCCGGAAGCGCCTTTTGCGTAAGGGCATCCGCCCAATCCGGAAACGGACGAATCGAATACGCTGACGCCTTCGTCGATCGACGCCCAGATATTCGAAAGCGCCTGTCCGTAAGTGTCATGATAATGACCGGCGAGCGCGCGGACCGGAACTTCCGCCGCGACGGCGCGAATCATCGCGCGTGCTTCCTGATAGGTCCCAACGCCGATGGTGTCGCCCAACGAGATTTCATAGCAGCCCATTTCGTAAAGCGCTTTTGCAACCCGGACGACAGATGCGAGCGGGATTTTTCCCTCATAGGGGCAGCCGAGTACGCAGGACACATAGCCCCTGACGCGAACGCTGTCCGTCTTCGCCGCCGCGATGATCGGCGCAAACCGCTCAAGGCTCTCGGCGATCGAGCAATTGATGTTCTTTTGTGAAAAACTCTCAGATGCCGCGCCAAAGACCGCAACGGTGTCGGCTTTGGCGGCGCGCGCGCCTTCATAGCCTTTCATGTTTGGCGTCAGCACGGGATAGGAAACGCCGGCAAGGCGTTTGACGCTCGCCATCACCTCGTCCGACGCCGCCATTTGCGGCACCCATTTCGGCGACACGAAAGCGCCAGCCTCGACCGTTTTGTTGCCGGCGGCGGCGAGGCGCTCGACAAAGTCGACCTTGTTTTCGACACTGAGCGTCTGTTTTTCGTTTTGCAGGCCGTCGCGTGGGCCGACTTCGACAATTTTGATGATATTTTGCACTCTTGGTCTTAATCCTTTAATCAGCTGAGACTACCGTCGGCGCCGGTTCAAATCCAGCGCGTTAAGGAATTTTGATGGGCGCGAAAATCAAGTTTGCGCTGGCGGCGCTGACCGCCGGTTTCGCCGTCCTGGCGATTGCGGCGGTTGCGCCGCGCGCGACGCTTGCGTCCGATGAAGGCGCTGAAATTGCGCTGGACCTTTCATCGCATTACCAGACCCTTGCCGGCTGGGAGGTGACGATCCGCGGCTGGGAGCTCAACAAGGAGGAAAATCGCTACGACGCCAGCTGGCTCGATGCGATGGACGAAATGGTCAACGATCTCGTCAAGGAAGCCGGCGTCAACCGCCTTCGCCTTGAACTTCGCTCGAATACGGAAAATCCCGTCGATTACTGGTCGCGCTTTGTCGCGGGCGACGAGACCCACGACAGCTGGGCCGCCCATATGTATGACAATGTCAACGACAACAAAGATTCCCATACGGTCGATCCTGCGGGCTTTCAGTGGTCGGAACTCGACTACAAGGTTGAAAACGTCGTCAGGCCGATGCAGGCGGCGCTCGCGGCGCGCGGCGAAAAGCTGTTTGTCAATCTGTGCGTCGTCGATTTCGCCAAGGGAAACCTTGGCTCGCTCGACCTCGCACAAAAGCCGGAAGAATATGCTGAGCTCGTTACGGCGGCCTTCGATCATCTGAAGCGGAAATACAACCTGACGCCCGACGCATTGGAAATCATCCTCGAACCGGAAAATTCCGGAACATGGAGCGCAGAACGTCTGGGACCGGCGATCAAGGCGGCGACCAAACAGCTTGCGGCGGCGGGATTTACACCGCAGATCATCGCTCCATCGACCGTGCGCGCTAAAAACGCCGTCCGTTATTTCGATGCGGCGCGGCGCTCCGGCGCCAAGATCGATATTTTGTCCTATCATTCCTATGACTGGCCGAAAGACGATGTCCGCGCGGCGATCGCGGCGCGCGCCGGGGCGCAAGGCGTCGCAACGGCGATGCTTGAGCATCTGAACGCTGACGTCGGTGAGTTTTATCGTGACATGACCATCGCCAATGTGTCGTCATGGCAGCAATGGGGAATGGCGCATTTCAAGGACAGCGGCAAATATCTCCTTGTCGCCGATCTTTCAAAACCGAAGGGCGAACGCATTCGCCTTGCCGGGCGCACGCGTCTGCTGGCGCAAATCTGGCGGCATGCGCGCATCGGCGATGTCAGGATTGGCGCCAACACCGCCGATCCGGCGCTGAAGCCGCTGGCCTTTGTGCAGCCGGATGGCGGCGTCGTCGTATCGGTGATTGTCGAGGGACCACGGGCCTTTTCAATCACTGGCCTGCCAGCCGGGACTTATGCGGTCGAGCGCACGACCGGAAGAGTCCTCGCCAAAGATGCGGGAACAATCACTGTCGGCGCCGACGGACGCGCCGCGCTTTCGATGCCGGCGCGCGGCGTCGTCACGA
>JBGSVH010000017.1:0-8726 GCA_041753055.1 Parvularculaceae bacterium | reverse complement strand
GGCGGCGCGCTGGCCGATAAATGGGTCGATTTGCAGGGCAGCCGTGGCGCTGGCGATGCTTTCGGCGCTGGCGCCATAAAGCGCGCGCCAGAATAAAATATTCTCGCTCGCGGTTAGGGCGGCTTTTACGCCGTCGGCATGCCCGAGAAAGACCGTCGCGGCGTCGCTGCGATCGACGGCGCCTGACGCCGCCGGCGACAGGCCGGCAAGCGTTCTGAGGAGGGTCGACTTGCCCGAGCCGTTTTCGCCGCGAAGCAAATAGACACGGCCCGGCTCGATCGCCAGCGTGACGCCGTCGATTACGAGGCGGCCGCCGCGCCGGGCCGACAGCGACTGCGCCGAAAGACGCGGACCCGGCTGCCCGTCCGCCATCAGCCCTTATCCTTGCGTTTTGCCTCAAGCGCCGCAAGGTTGCGGCGGGCTTTCGCGGCGCGACGCAAGACAGACGCGATCAGGCCGATCAGAACGACGCCTGAAATCACGTAGGCAGGCCACACATAGCCGCCATAGCCGCCCATCTCGAAAAAGTCGCTCATTGCGCCTGCCGTCTCTATCCTCAGTCAGGAATGACCATAATTCGGGGGCGCGATGGAAGGGTAAAACGCCGCAGGACAAAGCCGCGTTATCGGTCCTGGCGGGCTTTCGCGGGATTGATGACATTTATTATAGTGACCCCCATGACCGCAGAATTCGGCCAGATTCTCCTCATTTTCGCATTGATGGCGGCGCTCTTTCAGGGCGTTTTCCCGCTCGCGGGCGCTGGCGCGCGGGATGCGGGCCTTTACTCTATCGCGCGGCCGGCGGCGCTCGTGCAGTTCCTGCTGGTTGCAGGCGCGTTTGCGGCGCTGACTTATGCGCACGCAACGTCAGATTTCACCGTTCGTAACGTCGTTGAAAATTCCCATACGGCAAAGCCGTTCATTTACAAGCTGACGGGTGTCTGGGGAAATCATGAAGGCTCGATGCTGCTTTGGGCGCTGATCCTTGCTGGCTATGGCGCGGCGGTTGCGCTCGTTGGCAGGAGGACGCCGCTCGCGATGCGGGCGCTCAGCATTCAAGGGCTGATCGCGGTCGCGTTTCTTTCTTTCATCCTGTTCACGTCAAATCCGTTCGCCCGAGTATTCCCGGCCCCGGAAAATGGTCAGGACCTCAATCCGCTGTTGCAGGATCCCGGCCTCGCGATCCACCCGCCGTTTTTGTATCTCGGCTATGTCGGGTTTTCGATCAGCTTCGCCTATGCCGTCGCAGGGCTGATCCGTGGACGGATCGATGAGGACTGGGCGCGGGAGGCGCGCCCCTGGGCGCTGGCGGCATGGACGTTTTTGACCATTGGCATCGCGCTTGGCAGCTGGTGGGCTTATTACGAACTCGGCTGGGGCGGGTTCTGGGCGTGGGACCCGGTCGAAAACGCCTCGTTCATGCCGTGGCTCGCGGGAACCGCGCTCATTCATTCGATCCGCGTCCTTGAGGTTCGCGGGGCGTTTAAGGCGTGGACGACCTTGCTGGCGATTTTGGCTTTCTCGCTGAGCCTTATCGGCACGTTTCTGGTGCGATCGGGCGTGTTGACGTCGGTGCATGCGTTTGCGACCGATCCGGCCCGCGGAACCTTTATTCTGGTAATCCTCGCCGTATTTATCGGCGGCGCCTTGACGCTTTATGCACTGCGCGGGCCGGCGCTTGTCTCGGATTCGCGATTTGCGCCGGTCAGCCGCGAGGGCGGCCTGCTTGTCAATAATGTGATCCTCGTTGCGGCCTGTGCGACCGTTTTCATCGGCACGTTCTATCCTCTCTTTGTCGACGTTGTCTCGGGTGAGAAGCTGTCGGTCGGCGCGCCCTATTTCAATCTCGTGTTTCTTCCGTTCATGGCGGCGGTGTTTCTGGTTATCGCGCCCGCCGCCAGCCTGCCATGGAAGAAGGCCTCAATTGGCGATGCGGTGAAGCGGGTTGCACCGGCGGTACTGGCGGCGATTGCCGTCGGCGCCATCGCGCTGTGGCTGAACTGGCCAAAACCGGTCGCCGGCGCCCTCGGCGCAGCGCTTGCCGCATGGGCGGGCTGCGGCACTCTCGTCGATTTTTCAAAGCGGGTGCGATTGTGGAAGCCAAATGCGTTCGCCCGCATTGCAACGCTGCCGCGCAGCTATGTCGCCATGACGATCGCGCATTTTGGCTTTGCGGTTGTGGCGCTCGGCGTCATTGGCGCGGGCGCATGGAAGAGCGAGACAATCGTCTACGCGCGCGAAGGCGATACCGTAAGCGTCGGCGGTTTTGACGCCAAACTCGTCTCCGTCACGGAGAGCGAGGGACCAAATTACGTGTCAGAGTTCTCGCGATTTGAGATATCTCGCGGCGGCGCCCAGCTGGCGTCGATGCTCGCCGAGCGCCGTTTTTATCCGGTGCGCGGCATGCAAACGACGGAAGCGGCGATCGCCACCAATCTGGCGGGCGATCTCTACCTGACGGTTGGCGACTACAATGAAGACCGCGGCTGGGTGGTGCGCGCGTGGCGGCATCCGCTCACGGTGTGGATGTGGATCGGCGCCGGACTGATTGCGGCGGGCGGAATGGTCGGGCTGATCGGCGATCGCCGCCGCGCCGCTTCACGCGCGCCGGCAAACGCCGACGGGAAAGCGGCAGTGCCATGAAGCGCGTGGTGTTTTTGCTGCCGATTTCCCTGTTTCTCGCGCTCGCCATCTGGTTTGCGCAGGGGCTTAATCGCGACCCGCGCTATATTCCTTCAATGCTCATCGATCATCCGGCGCCGGCATTCGTGTTGCCGGCGATTGAAGGGCGCGATGAGGGTTTTGCGACAGCAGACTTCAAGGGCCGCGTTTCGTTGGTGAATATTTTCGGATCGTGGTGCGCGACATGTGAGATCGAACATCCGGTGCTGATGGAAATCGCCCGCGAAGGCGTTGCGCCGATTTACGGACTGGATTGGAAAGACAAACCCGGCGCCGGCGCAGAGTGGCTGAAGGAACGAGGCGATCCCTACGCCAAAATCGGCGATGACGCCGACGGGCGGGTTGCGATCGATTTTGGCGTCACTGGCGCGCCGGAAACATTCATTGTCGACGCCAATGGCAAGGTTCGCCACAAGCATGTTGGCGCCATCACGATGAACGACTGGCGCAACGTTCTGAAACCAATGATCGAGGATCTAAAAAATGCTGCGCCTGCTGGCGATTAGCGCGTTTGTGCTGGCGTCATCTGCGGCGCTGGCGGTCGAACCGGATGAAGTGCTTGCCGACCCGGCTCTCGAAGCGCGCGCAAGAGAGATCAGCCGTGACATCCGCTGTGTCGTTTGTCAAAGCGAGAATATCGACGATTCAAACGCGCCGCTGGCCCGCGACCTGCGGCTCCTCGTTCGCGAGCGGCTGGTCGCCGGCGACAGCGATGAAGCGGTCGTCGACTATCTTGTTGCGCGCTATGGCGATTTTGTGCTGCTGAAGCCGCGCGTGCAAAAAAACACGATATTTCTCTGGGCCGCGCCGATTGTCGCGGCGGCGGCTGGCGCCATCGGCCTGTGGTCAGTGTTGCGGGCGGCGAGATCACGCAAGGACAAACCAAAGCCGCTGACGGCGGACGAGGTCGATGCGTTGAGCCGGCTCGACTGATGGCGGTTTATCTCTTTGTTGGCGGGGTCGCCGTTTTTGCAGCGTTGATATTTGCGGCGCTTGGGTTGCCGCTTCTGCGCGGTGACGGAAGGGGCCTTGAGGATGATCGTGCAGCAAGCTTACGGGAGCGTCTTGATGCCATCGGGCGTGACCGGGGTGTTGGTCTTATCGGCGAGGGCGAGGCTGATGAAGCGGAGATCGAGGCCAAGCGGGCGGCGCTCGCTGTCACGCATGAAGAGCTCGCGTCGAAGGCGCGCGCGGCGCGGTTCGGCGCCATCGCCTTTCTTGCGTTAACGCCGGTCGCGGTCGCGCTGATTTATCTCGGCGTCGGCGCCCCGTCGCTGATTGACTCCAAAACCCAGGCGGCGTCGGCGCCGCCAGATCAGAACGCCATTGCCGCGATGCCGGAAGATCAGCGGCGCGAAATGATTGAAGGCATGGTTGCCAATCTCGCGGCGCGCCTTGAAACATCGCCGGAGGACGCAGACGGATGGCGGATGCTGGCGCGGTCAGAGCTTGTACTTGAACGCCCAGTCGACAGCGCAGGCAGTTACCGGCGGCTGTTCGCGCTGGAATCCGGTACTGTTGACGACTGGCGAAATTTTTCAACCGCGCTGATCGCCGCCTATCCGGCGGACAAGTTTCCGGTCGATCCGGAATTCCTTCGAGCCCTTGACGAAATCGACCGGCGTGCACCCGGCGACGCCATGGTGCTTTTCTATCGCGGCGGCGCCGCGCGTGAGACCGGTGATCCGGCGCGCGCCGTTGAACTGTGGACGGCGCTGCTCAAGGCAATGCCGGCCGATGCGCCAGTGCGCGGCACGCTGACATCGCTGATCGAGGAGGCGCGCGCCGAGGCGGTCAAACCCTGACGTCCCGAAATGGCGCAGATGCGGGGCGTGCTTCTTGCTTTTTTCTGATGTGAATTCGCCGGCTTGTTGTTTGTCGCAAGGCTTGGCGCCGGGTTATCGGGGATTGTCAGATGCGCGTCATTACCAGTGTTATCGCCCTTCTCAGCGTCATCGGGATCGCTTCGCCAGCATCCGCGGCGCGCTATACGGCGTCGAGTGTCCTGTTTCAGGACATAACCGGCGACGTGAAAATTACCACAACCGGCGGCGATGATGTTGATGTCACCATTCGCCAGGGCAAGACCTATCATCCGGTTGAGGCAAAACTGGTTGACGGCGTTCTGGTCATAACTGGCGAGCGCTGGGTCGAGGAAGACACCAGAGACTGTTGCAACACCCGCATTCGCCGCACCGAAAATCTGAAGCGTGACCGCGTTGCAGCGGTCGGCGCTGCGCCCACGGACCCGAACGCATTTCTTGAGGAGTTTCCGGTCATCGAGGTTGCCATTCCGCGCAAGCTTGACGTTTCGTTTGTCGATGCGCGCATCAAACTGGCGATGGAAGCGCTCGACGGACGGCTGATGCTCGACGCCTGCTACGTCTATGGCGAGACTGGAAATCTGGGGCAGGCGACGATTGGCGTCATCTCGGGGAGCCGGCTTGCGATCGGCGACGTCAAATCGATGCTCGAACTTGATGTCTCCGGCGATGCGGATGTGACCGGCGGGTCAGCGGCAATGGCCGATATCGATATTGCGGGCCCTGGCGACGTTATGATCGGCGCCGTTGACGGTATGCTCGATGTGTCGATTGCCGGGTCTGGGCTGGCGCGGGTTGCGCGTATCGACGGCCCGATGACGGTGCGTATTGCCGGCTCGGGCGCGGTCGCGGTGCAGGGCGGCAAGGCCGACAAGCTGACTGTCACCATCGACGGGTCCGGGGGGGTCTTCCACGAGGGTGCGGCGGTGTCACCGGAATTGCGCCTCTATGGCTCGCCGACGGTCCGTCTCGGCAGCGTCACCGGGCGCATCATCCGCCACGGCCATGGCGAGGTCTTTGTCGGCGACAAGCTGGTGATGAAGCCCTGATTCGTCAGGGCCAAAGCCTGGCAGGGGCGGAGGGACTCGAACCCACGGCCCTCGGTTTTGGAGACCGATGCTCTACCAACTGAGCTACACCCCTAGGCGGGCCACCGAATAGGGCCGAATGGGGGTTAATTCAATAGCCGATTGAGCCCGTCAGCCCTTGACGGGGCGGTTAAAAAGTCTACCTAAGCGCGATCTTCCGAAACAATCAGAAGGTAGGGCGCGCCGGGATCGGCGCACGAGAACCCTTGCCTTCCGGACATGAGGATCGCGGCGGCCATGGCGGGCGAGAAAAAAGGCGGATCAGGCAAATCTGGCAAGTCCGGCAAAGGGTCCGCGGGCGCTGCTGGCGCGACCATTGAAGGCGTCGCCGAGGAAGTCAAAAAGAAGAAAAGCGTCAGCCCGCTCGAATTCCTGCAGCAGGTCCGGACCGAAGCGGAAAAGGTCACATGGACGACCTGGAATGAAACCTGGGTTTCGACATTGATGGTTCTCGTCATGGTCATCATCATGGCGATCTTCTTTCTTCTGGTTGATCAGGCGCTGAAATTCGGCGTTTGCAATGTGCTTCCGATCAACTGCGCCGCCCCGCCCCAATAGAATCGCAACTAATCAGCAGACGGATTATCGCCATGGAATTCAAATGGTATATCGTTCACGCCTATTCCAACTTTGAGAAAAAGGTGGCTGAAGCGATCAAGCAGACGGCGGTCGAAAAGGGCATGTCGGACCTCTTTGAGGAAGTCTTCGTGCCGACCGAGGATGTGACCGAAGTTCGCCGCGGACGAAAAGTGACGACGGAACGGCGCTATCTACCCGGCTACGTGCTGGTGAAGATGATCCTCAATGACCAGACCTATCACCTGATCAAGGAAACGCCGAAAGTCACCGGGTTTCTTGGCGCTGGCAACAAGCCGATGCCGGTCGGGCAAAAGGAAGTTGACCGGATCAGGGGCGTCGTCACCGATTCGATTGAGCGTCCGCGCTCGACCATCACCTTCGAGATCGGCGAAAATGTCCGGGTCGTCGACGGGCCGTTTGCGTCATTCTCCGGCGTTGTCGAGGACGTCGATGAAGACACCCAGCGGGTCAAGGTGGCGGTGTCGATCTTCGGCCGCGCGACCCCGGTCGAGCTCGAATTCGCCCAGGTCGAAAAGAACGCCTGATACTGGCCCCGGGAAACAATCCGAAACTGCGGCTCACAAATCGTGATTGCGCGCCGCATTTCGGCCCTGTTTTCGTCCCGCGCTGCAACAATTCGCCGCCTACATCTACGCCTGTCGCGAGGCGGCTTGCGATAGCTGGCGAAACGGGCTTCCGCGCTTCTCTCCCCCGCGCCTTGGTTCGCTTCGCCGGCGCTGCTCTGCGGCCGTTTGCGTATCTCCGGCCAAAAGCGTGCAGGCTGTCAGGTTTGTGTAATTGCGACGCGTAAAAACAAACGCCCGCCGGTGTTCTCCCCATCGGCGG
This sequence comes from Parvularculaceae bacterium, assembly GCA_041753055.1. GTDB lineage: Bacteria > Pseudomonadota > Alphaproteobacteria > Caulobacterales > Parvularculaceae > Amphiplicatus. The sequence continues at coordinate 1,709 of JBGSVH010000017.1, read as the reverse complement.
GCGTTTTCTGTTTGAGCGCTTTCAGGCAAGCGGCCGCGGCCGCCTTGCATGAGCAGGCAGACTCGCTTCAATATCAACATGTTGGGTCGAGCGCAGGGCCGGCATGACGCCGCGTCCCAATCTGCTATCAGTTGGAGGGAAGCCACATGACGGCACTTTTGACCAATCTTCGCAATGCGGTGATCACCGGCTTTGCACTCGCGGCGCTGTTGCTGCTGCTTTATCTGACAATGTGGGGTGGCGCGATTGACGACCGCTTCCTCCGTTTCTTCTTCCGGTGGGCGCATGTGATCTCCGGCGTCATGTGGATCGGCCTGCTGTGGTATTTCAATTTCGTCCAGATCCCGTTGATGCCGTCGATCCCGGATGAGCAAAAACCGGCGATTGGCAAGCATATTGCGCCCAAAGCGTTGTTCTGGTTCCGCTGGGGCGCGATGTCGACGATTGTGACCGGCCTCATTCTCGCGATGTTGAACGGCTATATCATTCAGGCGATGTCGCTTGGCCTCGCTGGCGGCAGCGCCGGACACACGGCGATCGGCATCGGCATGTGGCTCGGCATTATCATGTGGTTCAACGTCTGGTTCATCATCTGGCCGAACCAGCAAAAGGCGCTCAATATCGCCAACAAATATCCGGACCTTGCGGCTGATGCGAAAGCCAAGGCGGGCAGGACGGCAATGCTGTTCTCGCGCACCAATACGGTGCTTTCCTTCCCGATGCTGTTTTGCATGGTCGCGGCGCAAGGCCTTTTCGGCATTTCCTGAGCCGATTGACGCAATCCCTGGGGCGACGAAATCACGGGACGGCGGGGAGTTTTGGCTCCCCGCCGATTTTCGCTATAGTGGTTGCCGAGAAGGGGGCTTCAACCGAGCCCTGCGGGGTTTTTGGCGAAACAGCCTGGAGGGGTCCATGTCACTTTTGAAATCTGTAGCGCTCAACTTTCGGTCGAACAGCGGTTGGCGGCGGATGCGCAAAGCGCTCGTCGCCAGCACGGCGCTGGCCTTGGCCGCCTGCGCATCGACGGGCGGTCCGCTCGGATTGTCCAGAGATCAGGAAAAGGCAATCGGCGAACAGCAGCATCCGCAAATTCTGGCGCAATTCGGCGGAGAAATTGAGGACGCCAAGCTCAGATCTTATGTTGACGGAATTGCGCGCCGGCTGATTGCGGCAGGCGACACCCCGGCTGAGCCAATCGTCGTCACTACGCTCGACAGCCCCGTCGTAAACGCCTTCGCGTTGCCGGGCCATGTTTATATTACGCGCGGTCTTTTGTCGCTCGCCAATTCGGAAGCGGAACTTGCCGGCGTCATCGGGCACGAGCTCGGTCACGTCTATGCGCGCCATACCGCGCAGCGCGTCAGCCGCTCGAACGTCACCGGCATCGGCGCTGCGGTCATCGGCATCCTGACAGGCAGTCAGGAAGGCATGCAGATGGCCAATCAGCTGGGTCAGATGTACTTGCTCAAATATTCACGCAACCAGGAATATGAATCCGATTTGATTGGCGTTCGCCTGCTGGCGAAATCGAATTACGATCCGACCGCGCAGGCCGATTTCCTGAATACGCTTGGCCGCTGGACCGATATCGAAATGAAATCGGCGGGCGTCAATTCGCGGCCGCCGGAATTTCTTTCAACCCACCCGAATTCCGCCGATCGCGTGCGCCGCGCCGCTGCGGAAGCGCAAGCCGTCGCCGCCGCCGGCGC
>JBGSVH010000016.1:0-13402 GCA_041753055.1 Parvularculaceae bacterium | reverse complement strand
ATCTCCGCTGCGCCGGCTCTCGTTGCCGCCGCGCCTGCTGCACCGGCAATTTCGCCAGCGGCGCCAACGTCGGCCAACCGCATTCATGCGTCGCCGCTGGCAAAACGCCTTGCGAAGAATGCTGGCGTTGACCTCGCCGCCGTCAAGGGAACCGGCCCGCATGGGCGCATCGTCAAACGGGACATCGAGGGCGCGCCGGCGGGCGCTGCTGCAAAGCCGGCGGTGGCGTTTGTTCCTTCCGCGGCCTCGATCGATCCGCGGCTTTACCCGGCGGACAGCTATACGGCGGTCAAGCTCGACGGCATGCGCAAGGTTATCGCGCGGCGCCTGACGCAGAGCTTCAACAATGAAGTTCCCCACTTTCCGCTGAATATCGATATCGAGTTGACGAAATTGCTGGACGCGCGGGCGGCGCTGAATGCGGCTTCGCCGAAAGAGGGCGACGGCGCCTACAAGCTGTCGGTCAATGATTTCGTCATCAAGGCGTCAGCGATGGCGCTGAAACAGGTTCCGAACGCTAATGCTTCGTATACGGATGAAGCGATCATCCTTCACAAGCACGCCGATATCGGCGTTGCGGTGGCGATTGACGGCGGACTAATCACGCCAATTGTGTGGAAGGCGGAGACGAAAGGCCTCAGGGAAATTTCGGCGGCGATCAAGGACATGGCGGCGCGGGCGCGCCAGAAGAAGCTGAAGCCGGAGGAATATCAGGGCGGCACATTCTCGGTTTCCAATCTCGGCATGTTCGGGATCACGTCCTTCGCCTCGATCGTCAATCAGCCGCATGGCGCGATCATGTCGGTCGGGGCGGGCGAAGAGCGGGCGGTCGTGCGCAATGGCGAGATCGTCATTCGGACCGTGATGACGGTCACCTTGACCTGCGACCACCGTGTCGTTGATGGGGCGGTTGGGGCGGAATTCCTCGCCGCGTTCAAGCGCTTCATTGAAGAACCAGCGTCAATGCTGCTTTAGGCTGAAGCCTGCGCCATTTCGCCTTTGAATTGCGGAGATGTCCGTACCATCCGCATAATTTCCCGCGATATTTCCTCCAGGAGTCCTGATTTCGTGCGGGGCGCACCAGATTTGTCCGTATTGTCCGGCAAATTTCAATTCGCCCGATGAGCGAATGAGTGTTGGCGGTATGCGAACGGAAATCGGCGGCAGTCAACAACCGCCGCGATCAAAATTCAAAATGTCAAAGAGCCGTTAAGTCAAAGAACCGGTAGCGGCGCGCCTTGTTGCGCCGCTGCGCCTTACATGGGTGCGCCGCGCTGGCGGTCAAGCATTCAAACAGATGTATTTCAACGCCGCTTTTCGCCCTTCAGGCGACCTTCTTCAGCGCGTTCCTTGCGCTCTTCTTCTTCGTGGTCGTAGTCGGAAGCGCGCAGGCGTTTTGCCATCCATTCCGGCAGGCGTTTTTCGAGCCCGTGCATCATTCGGTCGAACCAGCGCCAGCGCCGGCGCAGCCAGCGCACTTCCGCGGGCGCCGCGGTAACGAAAAGCAAGAACCCGATGACGACAAGGATCAGTCCGAACGGGATCGGCGAAATGGTCAGCACGACGCCGAAGCCCATGAGCAGCAGCGCAAAAATCGAGACGGCTATCCTGAAGAAAATCATTCCTGGTCGTCCTTGATTGCTTCTGGGCCTGATTCCGGGTTTGCTTCCGGCGCCGTTGACGCCTCGACCGACTGGATCGAAGGCGGCCCACGGCGGCCGACCATTCTGACCAATGTGTCAAACCAGCGCCAGCGCCGACGCATCCGGCGAATAATCGGACGCGCCGCCGGATTGGCGGCGGCGATCATCATCAGGCCGAGAATGACCAGCGGCGCCCCTGCCGGCAGCGGGGAGAAAGCTGCAACAAGCCCATAGAGAAAAAGCAGGAGGCCGACGAGCGACGTCGCAACACGCGCGGCAATCACCCGAACCGAAAAACTGTGCCGCGCCATAAGCCCCCTTCGCAGGCATCCTATCGGGGCGCGTAGCTGGAAGGAAACCTAATCGCACCCGGCTTCGCCAAGCGCAGGATGCGATTTGGCGAGCGCATCAGCGAATCGCGCTGACTGCTCAATTGCGCCCCAGGCGTTGACATGCGTCGCATCGAGCCATTTTTCCGGGTCGTTCGCAATCGGTCCGCCAAGGTTGATGACCGGCGCCTGGATATCGAGGTCGGTCTTGATCTGCGCCGGCATTGCCGGCGCCTGATAGGCGGGCAGGTAGACGTAAGCGATCTCTTTGTCGGACTCGGCCGCCAGCGACCGGATTTTCTGCAGATAGATGCGCGAAAAACGATATTCGATCGGCCGCAACAGGGGCGGCAGCCTGAGGCCCGATGCACTCTTTCGCCGGATGTCTGCGGCGGCGTCGAGTTCCGATTGTGGCGTTCTGGTAAATCGGGAGACGATGCGTCCATCCAGTAATGGCAGTTCGCGGGTGCGGTCGATGTCATGGCCAGGATAGGCGGAAGGATCAAATCTAGGCCTGACCGCCGCGCGCCCGGTCAGCGTTTCAAACCACAACAGCGCCTGGCGGCCGGGAAGGCGCGCGAGGTCGGAAAAATAATTGAGATTGATGAAGGCCGGCGCCGATATCACATCGCTCGTGTCGGCGAGAACGACAAAGCCGTTATGCGGTTTGCGCGTTTCGATTTCGTTCAATTCGATGACAGTGAGCGCCGGCGCCTTGGTGCGCATGGCCTCCTTGGCGATGACGTAGTGCATGTTGCGGCCGGTTTCCGGGATCGACAGATTAGCGACGTGAATGCGTCGACCGGTCGCCTTGCAATAGGCGGCCTCGATATCGGGTCCCGACAGGCCGCCCGCGCTCCTTGATGTGCCGATCAATGCAACGTCGATCGGCGCTGCGTCAAAATGCAGGCGCTCATAGATCCAGTCCGCCTTGCGCGTTGTGCCAGATGTATGTTCCTGCCAGCGGTAATAGGGGTTTTGCGGCGCGACAATGCTGACGCCGAGCAGCGCCAGCGTGAAAATGGCGGCTGCAAACACGAACCCGGCGGGTGAAAGCGGTTTTTCCATCGCCGCCTCAGAAATTGAAATATATGAAGACAGCAGGGCGCCAGGCGACGGCAAGCCCCGCAACCAGCATGATCGCTGTAGCGGCGGCCGCCATCGGTGTCGGCCGGAGCAGGCGAACGCCGCTTGCGCCCTGTCGCGGCAGCGGTTCGTCCAGCGCTTCGACATAGCCGGCGACCTCAAGCGAGTTTGGCGCGAACAGCGCGAGGCCGGCGGCGAACGCCATCAACATCAAAACGTAGGGATCGGGTGCGTAGGTGTCAGTCGCCAGCGCCGCTGGCGTTACCAGTCCGAAAAGGACCGCGTGCGCCGCCTCAAGACCGTTGGCGCGAAAATAGACCCAGGCGATCATGATGGCGGCAATGAGCGCTGTCTGTTTGATTGCGCCAGCAATCGGCCCGGTCATGCGGTCGAGCTGCGGCGCCCACAGCCGCGCTGCGTGGTTTGCAGTAATGAGGCTCGCATGGATCGCGCCCCAGATAACAAACGTCCACGCGGCGCCGTGCCAGATTCCGCCGATCAGCATGGTGAGGAATATGTTGCGCAAACGGAACGTCTCGCCGCCGCGATTGCCGCCGAGCGGGATATAGACATAGTCGCGCAGGAATGCCGACAAGGTCATGTGCCAACGGCGCCAGAATTCGATGATCGATTTGGCGCGATAGGGCGAATTGAAGTTTTGGGGCAAACGAACGCCAAGCATCAGGCCAAGCCCGATCGCCATGTCGCAATAGCCGGAAAAGTCGAAATAGATCTGCAAGGTGTAGCCGACCATGGCGGTCCAGGCGGCTGCGGCGGCAACGGGATCGCCCGCCGCCGCAGACGCCCACAGCGGATCGATCGCGCGCGCAATCGGATCGGCGATCAGCGTTTTCTTGGCGAGGCCCATGGCGAAGATCATGACGCCAAAGGGGATGTAGTCGGCGTTGACGCGCGCTTCGGCGAGCTTGGCGAATTGCGGTCTTGTATAGCGGTGATGAACGATCGGACCGGCGATCAGTTGCGGGAAGAAAGTGACGAACAGGGCGTAATCGCGGAAACTCTTTTCACCGTCCCTCGTCTTGTAGCTGTCGACGAGATAAGCGATCTGCTGAAACGTGAAAAACGAAATACCGAGCGGCAAAATGATGTGCTGCATCGTCCAGTCGGCGCCGATCAGCAGCGCAAGATTGGACCCGGCGAAATCAAGATATTTGAAACAGAAAATGAGGCCAAGATTTCCGGCGACGCCGGCGATCATGGCGACGCGGCGCGCTCCGTCCGGCGCTGACGAGGCGGCGTAGCGGCCGAGCGCGTAATTCCCCGCGACCGACGCGACAAGCAGCGCGAGGTGCTGCACGCTCCATACGGCGTAAAAGGCGAATGAGGCCAGCAACAGGAACGTTACCGACGCGCGCCGCCGGTCCGCGGCGCGCAGGGCGTAAAAGCCCAGCAGCGTCAGCGGCAGAAAGACCAGCAGAAAGGCGTATGAACTAAATACCATGGGTCCAGCGCGGGCCCCTCTCACGGCCGCCCGCTCAGACGACCATCATGGTGAAGATTTCCTTTTCCGTTAAATGAGCGCGAAGGGTTTGACGGAACAAAGAAAAAGCCCCGCGGCTAAGCCGCGGGGCTGGTCATTTGTTAATCGCCGTTAACCGATCAGAAATTCACTGTCGCCGAGACGCCGAAGACGCGCGGCTCGTTGACGAAGCCGGTGAGGTTGTTGAAGTCGATCGCGCCCTTGACGTTTTCGGCGTTGAGAATGTTGCGGGCGAAGACGGCGAGATCGAGCTTGCCGTCATGGCAGAGATAGCCAAGGCGAAGGCCCCCTTCGACATTGCCGCTCGAATTGAACTCGGCCGATTCATAGAGGAAGAAATTGGTCGCGCCTTGCCCGGCCCAGTCGGTGAAGGCGTAGAGTTCAGACCCATTGCCGCCGACCGGCAGCGACAGGCGCGCCGTGACATTCCACGTCCATTTCGGCGCCTGCGGGAAGGGGTTGCCGGTGATGACGGCGTTTCCGTTGATGTCGATTGGATCAAGCACGGTGCACCCGCCGCCGCATGGCGCAACTGCAAGGCCCGGCTCGGTGATTTCCGTGTCATTGTAGCTGACACCGCCTGTAATGAGGAAATTGTCCGACATCAGCCATTCAAGATCGGCCTCGAAGCCCCAGGCCTTTCCATCCGCATTGACGAGCTGGTTGAAATTGCCAAGGCCGCCGATTGCAGAGAACTGCAGATCATTGGCGTCGTAATAAAAGCCGGTCGCGTTAAAGCGCATGCGGTTGTTGAAGAGTTCGGATTTGATACCGCCCTCGTATGACGTGATGGTCTCTGAAGTTGCAATTGTCGGCTGCCCGAAGAACGCGACATCGCGGCCCTGAATGGTCGGCGCCCGGAAGCCGCGGGCGACGCGCGCATAGAAGTTGACATTGTCAGTCGCAGCGAATGTCAGCGCGGCGTCCCAGCTGACTTTTTCGTCGCTGACTGAAACGTCGGCGACCGGGATCGGCGAAGCGATCGCAGTAAAGTCCTTGTCATCCTCGGTGTAACGAACACCGCCGGTGAAGGTGACCTGATCCGAAAGATCAAAGCTGCCCTGAGCGAATACCGCCCAGCTCTGGTTGTCATGCCTGACAGTCGAGGGAGAAACGAAGAACGGGTTGGTGGTGATCGTCAAATCGCTGTCGAAATAGAAGAATCCTGCCTGCCAGTTGAACGGGCCTTCATTGTTGCTGGCGAGCCTGACCTCCTCGGTGAACTGGTCGAGATCGTCGATCGAGTCCTGGGTATCGGAATTGAAGGGAATGAAACCCGGGAATGAACCGTTCGGCAGGAACGCCGCGCCCGATCCGCCGTCGATATCGCCGCGGCTCTTGCCGTTGACGGTTTCAAAGCCGGTGATCGATGTCAGCGTCACTGTTCCGATGTCGATCGCGATTTTCGCCGATCCGCCATAGGTGTTGTAGTGCTGCTTGTTGCCGCCGCCCTCGTCGTAGAACACCTGATCCCGGTCGAAATTGCCATTGAGATCGTTGCTGCCCGCCGTAAAGATGTTGGCGCGGAACAGCTCTGACGTGCCATCAAGGCTGCGGCCGTGGAAATTGAGCAGTGTCGAGAAGTTATCGCCCGGCGCCCATTCAAGCTGGAAGCGGCCGGCGATGTCTTCAAACCCGCCATAGGCGTTGTCGATCTGATTGAAGCCGTTCTGAAGAACGCCGACATTGTCGATCCAGTCGCTACGGCGCTGATAGAGCATCGAGGCGCGATAAGAGAGGCTGTCGGTCAGGCCGCCGCCGATGGCGCCTTCGACTTTCGCGGTGTTGTAGGTGCCAAAGGATGCAGAGAGGTAGCCGTCGAGTTCGTCGCTCGGTTTGGCGGTGTCGAACTTGACGATGCCCGCCGGCGTGTTGCGGCCGAACAGCGTTCCTTGCGGACCACGCAGGACTTCGACACTGGCGATATCGAATAGCGGGAAGGATTTCAGGACGACGTTTTCCATCACGATCTCATCCATGATGATCGAGACCGGTTGCGACGCGGCGAGGTCAAAGTCGGTGTTGCCGAGGCCGCGGATATAAAAACGCGGGGCGACGCGGCCATTCGATGATTCTGCATAGAGGCCGGGAACACGGGTCGCGAGGGCGCGGATGTCGTCAGCCCCGGCGAGGATCGAGGCGAGGCGCTCGGCTGGCATGGTCGTCACCGAAATCGGCACGTCCTGCTGGTTTTCTTCGCGCCGCTGCGCCGTGACGGTGATCTCGTCGAGGCCGCTGCGGGCGGTTGTCGCGTCTTGCGCGATTGCCGGCGAAGCGGCGGTTAGCGCCAGCGCCGAGGCGCTCGACAGCGCCGCAGCGAAACGCCAGGATAAATGAATAAGCCTTTGGTTTTGAGCCATTGTTCCAGGTTCCCTTGAAGATTTCCCACACCGCTGCGGACGCCAGATAACCCGGTCCGTAGGTCGGGCCGCAGATTAGTCAGCTTCGCGGGCGCAGGAAGTGTAAAGACGGCGAATTTGTATGTTTCTGGCAGGCTGTGGCGTCTGTGCATCGCGCGGCCTGGGCGTTCAGGCGGTCAGCCGCCGCGCGTATAGTTGCCGATACGGCGCTGCCGATCGTTCCGCGATCTCTTCCAACTCGCGGGAGAGGCTCAGCTTTTTTTCCACATGCGGCTTGAATCCGGTCGACGCCCAGACCGCATCATACCAGTGCGACGCCCACGGACCGTCCTCGTCGCGCGGTCCCGAAGCCCAGGTGAGCATCTTAGCGTCAAACGGGATCTTCAGCGCCGCGCAGAGAGCGCTCAGCATGGGCCCTGGCCAACGCACGATGTCGCCTGCGTCAATGACCGGGCAGGGCGCGCCCCTTGATTCCAGAAACTCCGCCATTCGCAATTCCTGATCGTAGCTGCGAACGATCGGAGAAACGTCGTCAAACTTCGTCGAAAACGAGGCGACCATGGCGCGCGGATCGCGGATAAGCAGAAAATTCCGGTGAGGCAGCATGAAAGAAAGATCGGCATTGTCCGGCAAGTGATAGGCGATGTTTTTCAGGAACAGGAGTTTCTCATGGCGCTTTGGCGGCGCGCTGATCCAGTCGATGACGCCGCCCCAGTCCGAGGGATAGGTTGCGAGCGTTTCGGCGCGGTAAGGATGTTCGGCGCCCGTCTCCTTCAGATAATAGGCGTAAAAAGGTTCATCAATCGCCGCCGTATCATGGCGATTGGCAAACGCGCGCATCATCGTCGTCGAGATATTGCGCGGACCGGACCACATGGAAACGATTGTCGTCAATCTTTCCGCCTTTCGAGAATCCCGGCCTTAAGCAGAATGTCCCAGGCATCTTCCGGTTCCTCGGCGAACTGGAAGAGATCAAGGTCTCCCGGCGAAATCGTGCCATGGTCGACGAGGTGTTTGAAATTGATCGTTTTCGACCAGAACTTCCTGTCAAAAAGGATGACCGGAATTTTCGGCGCCTTGCCGGTCTGGGCAAGCGTCAGCAGTTCAAAACATTCGTCAAGCGTTCCAAAGCCGCCGGGGAAAATAATCAGCGCCCGCGCCCGCATGGCGAGATGCATCTTGCGCATGGCGAAATAGTGGAACTGGAAGGTGAGGTCCGGCGTCGAATAGGGATTGGGCTCCTGTTCGAAAGGAAGGCGGATGTTGAAGCCGATCGACGGCGCGCCGGCGTCATGGGCGCCGCGGTTGGCCGCCTCCATCACGCCGCCGCCGCCGCCAGTGGCGATGACGTTCATGCGCGTGTCGGTGACAACGTCGCGGTCGCGCGCGCCGCCGCGAAGGGAGACGATTTTCGCGAATTCCCGCGCCTTGGCGTACCAGGCGGCGTGTTCGCCGGGACCATCTTCCCGCACGCGCGCGGAGCCGAAAACGACGACGGTCGATTCAACCCCCCACGCTTTCAGCGCCTGTTCCGCCTTTTCATATTCGAGAAGAAAGCGGATGCCGCGCTGCTGGTCCGCAATCAGAAAATCGGTGTCGAGCGCCGCGAGGCGATAGGCGTGGGATTCGAGTTGGTCTTCGTTCGATTTCTTTTCGTCGGTCACGGCGAGCGCCTCAATTTTCTTCGCTGTCGCTCTTATCGCCCTCTTGCACACTCATTTGCAACGTGCGCCTTGTAAAGCGATTGCAGGCGCTCGACCATCAGACCGCGCCCGTCTGAAATCTTTCGGCCGTCGATTTCGGAAACCGGCGTCACGCCGGCGAAGGTGCCGGTGATAAAAGCTTCCTCAGCGCCGTAAACATCGTGCAGGGAAAAATTCTTCTCGCGCGCGGCGACGCCGTTTGCGCGCGCGAGTTCAAGCACGACGCTGCGGGTGATGCCGCCAAGACAATAATCGCCCGTCGACGTCCATAGCTCGCCATTCTTGACGATGAAGAAGTGCGTCGAGTTGCATGTCGCAACAAAGCCGTGCGGGTCGAGCATCAAGGCTTCGTCAGCGCCCGCTTTCGTCGCCTGGATGCATGCCATGATGCAGTTGAGTTTCGAATGCGAATTCAGTTTCTGGTCCTGCACATCCGGGTAGCCGCGGCGGACGTGAACGGTGAAGAGGCGCTTGCCGCTTGACGCGGTCTCGGCAAGCGGCTGCTTGAATTCCGGAATGATGACAATAGTGGGCGGCGTAATGGTCGCGCGCGGGTCCTGATATGGCGTTGATTTGACCCCGCGCGAGACCATCAGGCGAACATGAACGCCGTCATGCGCCTCATTGGCGTCGAGACAGGCGTATAGGCGTTTGCTCAGGTCCGCCTTCGATAATCCCATGTCGAAATCGAGTGTCTTGGCGCCTTCCCACAGACGCTTCAGATGACGGTCAAGAAAGGCAATAACGCCTTTGCCGTCCGGACCCGGATGAACGCGCAAACCCTCCCAGACGCCATCGCCAAGGACAAAACCGGAGTCAAACACCGACACTTTCGCTTCATTGCGGGGGAACAGACAGCCATTGACGTCGATCAGGATCTTTTCGTTGCGCGGGTCGTGAGTGAACGAATGGGTCGAATGCGTCATGGAGGCTCCCTTTGCGCAGGTGTTGCTGCGTCAGTATTATCGGCGCCGTTCCGATGCAAGGCGCATTGCGGCGCCGAACGGTTGACCGGCCCTTCTGGAAGGTCGAGAAGAAGGCGCCGGCACAGGGAGAAACACCATGGCGAAATTCAATACGATCCTTGAGACCATCGGCAGGACGCCTGTTGTTCGCGTCAACAAGCTCGCCCCCCCGGGCGTCGCCATGTTCGTCAAGGTCGAAGCTTTCAATCCGCTCGGATCGGTGAAGGACCGGCTTGCTCTCGGCGTCATCGAGGCTGCGGAAAAATCGGGCGCCCTGAAACCGGGGCAGACCATCGTTGAAGCAACCAGCGGCAACACAGGCATCGGGCTCGCCATGGTGTGCGCCGTCAAAGGCTATCCGCTGATCATCACGATGGCGGAGAGTTTTTCGGTCGAACGGCGCAAGCTGATGCGCTATCTTGGCGCGAAAGTCGTGTTGACGCCGGCCAAGGAACGCGGCACCGGCATGGTCGCCAAGGCTAAAGAGCTTGCCGCGAAAAACGGCTGGTTCATGACGCGCCAGTTCGAAAATGAAGCAAACCCGGGGGTCCACTCGCGGACGACGGCGCGCGAAATCCTCGAAGACTTCAACAAGGGACTTGATTACTGGGTGACGGGGTATGGCACGGGCGGCACGCTGACCGGCGTTGCGCGGGTCCTCAGAAAGGAAAGTCCGAAAACGAAGATCATCGTCAGTGAACCTGATGTCGCGGCGCTGATTACGGAAGGCTCGGTTCAAAAACGCCAGTCGGACGGTACCGCCGATGGCAGCCACCCCGCATGGACGCCGCACCCGATCCAGGGATGGACACCCGACTTCATCCCGCTGATCACACAAGAAGCGATTGACAATCAATATATCGACCTGGTGCTGAAGGTTTCCGGCGCCGATGCGATGAAATGCGCAAAAGACCTCGCGCAGAAGGAAGGGATCTTCGTCGGCATTTCGTCGGGTGCAACGTTTGCGACTGCGCTGGAAGTTGCGAAAACGGCGAAGCAGGGTGCGACCATCCTCGCCATGCTTCCCGACACCGGCGAGCGCTATCTGTCGACGCCGCTCTTTGGCGATATAGAGGCCGACATGAACGCTGAAGAAAAGGCGATATCGGACTCAACGCCGGGATGCAGGCTGCAAAGCAATTAGGATCGACATTCGCGATAGGAGTGAGCGATGAAAATTCTGGGTCAAATATCCCTCATGGCGGCGATAGCCGCGATTTCCTGCGCCAGGCCGCCGGGCGGCGAACTGCCGACTGATTTATCAAACGGAGCCGCTCAGTCCGGGCGCTATCAGGCGTCAGGGATTATCGCCGCGTCAATTCCGGAAATTGCCGACGCGCTCGACGCCGGGACGACGACATCGGAACAACTTGTCGTCAGTTATATTGAACGCATCGGGCAAATAGACTGGTCCGGACCAACTCTGCAAAGCGTTCTCACCGTCAATCCGAACGCGATCAACGACGCCCGCGCTTCCGACGCGCGCCGGGCGGCTGGAAGCGAACTCGGGCCGCTTGACGGCGTTCCGCTTCTCCTTAAGGACAATATTGAGAGCGCCGATCCGATGCCGACGACGGCCGGTGCGCTTGCTTTGAAAGAAAACACGACTGGCCGGGATTCGCCGCTTGTCGCCGGACTTCGCGCGCAGGGCGCAATTATTCTTGGCAAGACCAATCTGAGCCAATGGGCGAATTTTCGTTCCAATGGTTCCATGAGCGGATGGTCGGCCCTCGGCGGTCAGGTGAAAAACCCGCATATTCTTGATCGAAACCCATGCGGGTCGAGTTCCGGTTCCGGCGCCGCAATTGCCGCCTCGCTCGCGGCCGGCGCTGTCGGCACCGAAACCAACGGCTCGATTTCCTGTCCCTCGGCGATTAACGGCATTGTTGGTTTCAAGCCGACCGTCGGCCTCGTTTCGCAGCAATTCATCGTCCCGATTTCCCCGTCGCAGGATACGGCGGGACCAATGACGAAAACGGTCGCCGGCGCGGCCATGATGCTCAATGCGATGGCGTCGGGGTCCGCCAAAAAGAATTACTTCGCCGAACTTGATGCGAACTCTTTGGCGGGAAAGCGGATCGGCGTTGCGCGGTTCGACCAGGGATCGAATCCGGACGTGATTGCGACATTTAATAATGCACTTAAGGAGCTTGAGGGCGCTGGCGCGACCCTTGTCGAGATTGAGAAGTTTGAACCGGTGCTGGACGGATTCTGGGATAAGTCTGGCAAGCTGCTTCGCTACGAATTCAAACCGAGCATCAATGACTATCTTGCGAACGCGGCGCCAGCGGTTTCGACACGAAGTCTCGACGCGCTGATCGAGTTCAACAAATCTCATGCCGATGTTGAGCTCGCGCTGTTCGATCAGGGGATTTTCGAGGACTCGGCAAAGCTCGAAGGGCTCGATTCTGGAGAATACATCGAATTGCGCGATGCTGTTCAAAAAGCGACGCGGCAGGACGGGATCGACAAACTCCTTGCCGACAACCGGCTTGATTTTGTCGTTTCGCCGACGGCGCCGCTCGCGCCGCCGGTCGACGCCGTCAATGGTGATGTCTGGCCGGAATGGGCGGGTTCGGGATGGCTCGCCGCCATCGCCGGCTATCCTCATCTCACCGTACCCATGGGCGCTGTCGAGGGCCTGCCGGCCGGGCTTTCATTCATCGGCGGAAAAGACGCCGACGCGCTAATTCTCTCGGTCGGATATGCTTACGAACAACGATCGAAGAAGCGTGTCGCTCCTGCTTATTTGCCGACAGCCGCGGCTGCGCCGTTAATTGCCGCCGCGATGGCCCGCAAGCTCTAGCTGCAATTCCTGGACGCAATTCTTACGGCCATTTTGCCAACGGCGGCAGCGACGACAGGATCGCCTCCACATTGCCGCCGGTTTTGAGGCCGAACGTGGTGCCGCGGTCATACAATAAGTTATACTCGGCGTAACGGCCGCGGCGGAAGAGCTGCTCCTCGCGGTCGTCCTCCGCCCACGGCGTATTCATCCGCCGCTCGACGAGCTTTGGATAGATATCAAGGAAAGCCTTGCCGACATCCTGGGTGAAGGCGAAGTCCTTCGCCCAATCGCCGGAATTGTGGCGGTCATAAAAGATACCGCCGACGCCGCGCGGCTCGCTCCGGTGCGGCAGGAAGAAATACTCATCGCACCATTTTTTGTATTTGGCGTGCCATCCGGCATCGTAAGGATCGCAGGCGGCTTGCATCGCGGCGTGAAAATCGCGCGTGTCTTCATGCGCGTCGGTGCGATAGAGATCCATCATCGGATTGAGATCGCCGCCGCCGCCGAACCATTGTTTGGTCGTCACGATCATGCGTGTGTTCATGTGTGCGGCCGGCGCGTGCGGATTTCGCGTATGCGCGATCAGGGAGACGCCGCAGGCCCAGAAGCGAGGATCCTCTTCGGCGCCCGGAATCTGCTTATGAAATTCCTCTGAAAACTCGCCATGAACCTCTGAGAAATGCACGCCGACTTTTTCAAAAACGCGGCCATGCATCATCGCCATCACGCCGCCTCCGAGATCTTCCGACCCATCGCCGCGCCGCCACGGCTTTTTCTCAAAACGTCCAGCCGGCATCTTCTGGTAAAGCGGCCCGGCGTCGTCTTCGAGTTTTTCGAAAGCAGCGGTCAGCGACGCTTGCAGGGATCGAAACCACGCAGATGCGTTCGATTTCTGGCGGTCAAGATCGGCCATGGCGGGCTCCTTCATCGCCACCCCACCTGCCGCCGCATTTCCGCAAGGGCAATGGCGCCAGTCGCCGCGGCGTTGAGCGAGCGCGCCGCCGGGGCGAGGGGAATGCGCACC
>JBGSVH010000015.1:0-23080 GCA_041753055.1 Parvularculaceae bacterium | reverse complement strand
TACAAGATGTTGCAAGTCATGTCCTTAGGCTGACAGTTCGCAACGCTCTGATATATAGGGGTTTTCGCCATTTTTTATGCCTTTCTGCAAGTGTTTGCAAAAGGCATTCTAGCCCTCTTAAAATCCGTTGAGGGAAACCTCATGTGGGTTCGAGTCCCACCGCCCGCACCAGGTTGACCGAGTGATCGGGAGGTTGCCGCTCGAGCCACAGAGCTTCCTAGTCGGCTCCCGGCGCCAATTTGTAGCCGGGCAATCTGACCATCTCATCCTCTATCAACGGAAACGGCAGGATGCCCGCCGCATTCATCCTTCTGAAAAATTCAGGAAGGCTGAATTCCTTGCCCTCGCTTTCAAGCTGGAAGGCGTAGTCACTCATCAGTCGATCCAGCGCCAACTTGCCGGTAACATAGCTCGTTCCATAGCCGGGCTGACGCAAATAAAGCAACTGCTCGAAGGCAACCAGATCGCTGTTCGGGTCAGACCATTTGCGCGGGGTCCAGTGGCCATGGAATTCGCCGGCCTGCTGCAATGTCATATCGTTTGATTGAACATAAAGTGACGCAAGGCCGCGCGCGGCGCGATTGGCAAGCATGATCCAGACAATTTCGCGGCCATGCGGCGTGTCATCATAAAGACCCGCATGCATCAGCAACTCTTCCATAGCGGTTGCCAGGCCTTCCGACCGGCTGTCATAGATGTCGAACAAGGGCGTTGCGCGCCTGATTGCGCTGTCGTTGGGCTCGTGTTTGAGGCGGGCGAGTTCGATCCAGTGATAGGAGTGCGAGTAGAGACCGGAAGGGTCGCGCGCCATGCCGTGTGAGAAAAAATTTCGCTGATCGGGGGGGGTGTAATCACCGATCTGCGCTTTCATCGCCGCGCGAAAATAGGGCTTATCCTCGACAATTCCGCCATCAATCAGGAAGTCAGTCAGTTTCTGCATCTTTGCCGTCGCCATGGCGCGATAGGCGTCGGGGCCGTTGATCGGATCGAGCGGCGGCAGCTCGCGGTTCCGGTATTCTTCAAGCGCCAACGCCGCGCGCGATCGCTCAAGTTCCCGTCGCAGCACGATCTCCTGTTGTTCCCAATTATAGGGAACCAGATGCACATTGCGCATGAACCAGTCGTAATTTTCTTTCCCGACTCCCGATGGGCCGGTTTTGGACGGCGCTTCTGCGTTCAGCCATTCCCTGAAATCATCAGTCGCCGCGCGCGCTGCCTTGACCGCCGCCAGCAATTTTTCATCGGCGCCGGCGAGCGATCCGACGACTGTTCCGTCAAGCGTGCGCATTTCAACCGGTCCGGCTTCCAATGCGCTGAGGGCTTGGCTTTGCTGGGTGAAGGCCCGGGCGCCGTAGCGAAACAGGTCCGCGGCCTGCGAGTCGTTGAGATTTTTTTTCGCCTGCTCAAGAATGACCGGTATGGCGCCAAAGAGGCAGGTCAACTCTTTCTGGTCACTTTTGGAAAGCGGGTATTCGTAATTCTGGAGATCGATAATCGGGTGGATCGACGGGCCCTCATGTTCCGGCACGTCGCTCTGTTCGGTCCATACGTTTGCATAAAAGGTCGGGTCGCGGCCCCAGGGTTGGAGAACCCGCAGGTCGAAATCGAGACCGTTCATTTCCGCCTTGATGAGGTCGTGGTCGACCCTTTCCGGCGTCGGCCAGCCGTCAGTTTTGATCGCATCGAGCCGGACCTGAAATTCTTTAAGCCCTAGCGCTTTTTTGGCGAGGGCCGAGGGCGAATAGTCCGGAACACAATTGTCGATAACTGGCGGTTCAAATTTTCGCCATTCCTTGGCGAGCCGCGTCAACTCCCCGTAGTTACTTGCATGGGCTGGCGTGGAAACAGCAATCACTGCTCCGATGGCCACGGCGAAAAACGCGCGGTTGCGAAGTAAGAATGTCATTGCGTCACCGTCAATCAGGTCAATGCCTTGTCTAGGCAGGGCGAGCGACCTGGTCAATCCATCCGGCGGTTTGCCGCTAAGATTCAGGAGGCGGCAGCGCGCATTGCGAGGCGCTGGTACAGATCCGTTGCCTCTGCAACAAGGTTCGGATCGGCGTCGCTGAGGTCCGCATTTTTTGTCGTTGGCTGGCGAATGGCCAATTCGCCCATTGCCAGTACCGCCTCGTCGCCAAGATGCGCCGCCTTTGCGATTTCCAAACGGGCGGCCGTCGGGTTGCCCAGCAGATTTTCATAGCCGATAAAACTCACGCCGTCGCCTGCGTGAACGGACGCAAAGGTGTAGGCGTCAATCCAGTATTGGAGCCAGAAATTCGTCGTTTGCATATCGCCTTGAGAGACTTCGCGCCCGGCAAAATCAATCGGACGGAAATTTGCGCCGAAGTCATAATGCCCGATCCATCCCATATAGGACCGGGAAAATTCGTCATCTCCATGCATTCTGAGAAAACGCTGGTGCTGTCTCATCAGTGAACGAACGTGCGATGCGGGATTGCGATAACAGACGAAAATAGAGGCGTCCGGAAATATAGATAGCAAAGCGTCAATTCGGCTGATATTGGCGTTGTTTTTCGAAAGGTACCGCTTTGACGCGCCGTCCATTGATTGGGCTGCGGCGAGCTTTCGAGCCAGCTTGACAAATGCTTCCTTGAATTCCGCCGTGAGATTGTCTGGCGCAAGCGGCAACAGCCTGTCGTCCCTGACATAGGTGTCGCGCAAATAGGACAGCCAGACGACTTCTTCAAAGGCTTCAGGACTGTCGAACGAAATCTCCATCCCATCGCCATGTGCGCGCTCGCGCGGTTCACCGGCTTTGCGGCCTGATTTCGATATCGACGCCCAAAACAATGGGGCGAGGACAAACGGCATCTCGCGATAGGTGAAGGTCGAGAACACGCCGGCCTTGTACAACAGTTCGAGAAGCAGGGTCGTTCCTGCGCGCGGCAGGCCGGTTACAAAGACCGGTTTCTGCGCTGTTTGCGAGGCAAATCTTGCGGCAAAAATGTCGCTTTCGATCTCGCCGAGCGCGCGCTGAACAATCGGGCTTGCGAACGCCATCCGGTGCAACAGGCGGTCAAAAAAAGAATAGTCGCCAGAGGTGTTATGCTTTTCGCCGGCCATGCCGGATCATCCCATATATGGTCAGAACTACGATCGTCGCGACTAGCGGCGCTGGTCTGACGCTGTACTCAAGCATTTCATCGAGAGGCCAAGCGACCAGCGAGACGACAAACAAGAACGCGACGGTCGCGATGACGGCGAGGGCGATTTTCGCCAGCGT
Organism: Parvularculaceae bacterium; assembly: GCA_041753055.1. Lineage (GTDB taxonomy): Bacteria > Pseudomonadota > Alphaproteobacteria > Caulobacterales > Parvularculaceae > Amphiplicatus. The sequence continues at coordinate 19,836 of JBGSVH010000015.1, read as the reverse complement.
CATTGCCACAGCCGAGATCATGGCAACGCTCGATTGCTGCATGGCGGTTGCCTTGTCTTCATCCGACATGCTTTTCGACTGTACAACCGCGAGAGATGCGGCCATCGTCTTTTGCATCGCCTGAACATTGGAAAGCGCCTTCAAGGCGACGAACGCCTCGTAGAAAACGAGGCCGGCGAGCAGGATTGCGATTAACATTACTCTGTCGATTGGTCCTGCGGCGGTGCGGAGGCGGACGGCTGCGCCGATGCGCCTAATTTCTTCTCACGCCGTTTGCGGAGCATGACCTTGAAGGGGTACCAGACGAGGCCCGCCAGCACCATGAAGAAGGCCGCGATCGATCCGAAGATCGTCGCTATTACGCCCATGCCGAGCCCTGGCCCGATATAGGCCACGGCGGGTGTGGCGCTCAGGCATAAAACAGCGCCGAGCGCGCCAATCCCTGCGATTGATCGGTTTTTTCGCGGCATGGCGACAGTCCTTCTCTCTGATCCAAATTGTTTACGCCAACATGCAAGAATCGCGCAGCGCCTGTTAAGCCTGCGTAGGTTCTGCCACTTACCGCCAGGACATGCACTAGAATTCTGGTTGTCCAGACATGCGTCGCTTGCCGACGCGCCCGAGTTAACGGCGGTAACTGGAGTTCACAACGACTTGGTTAACAGTTCAGCGATCGGCGATCGCGGCGTAGTCCCTCCGCGCAGCGCCGGTGTAAATTTGGCGCGGCCGCCCGATTTTCTGGCTGTCGTCTTCGACCATTTCCGACCATTGGGCAATCCAGCCGACGGTGCGGGCAAGAGCGAACAGCACGGTGAACATATCGGTCGGGAAACCAAGCGCCTTCAGCGTAATACCCGAATAAAAATCGATATTCGGGTAAAGCTTTTTCTCGACGAAATACGGATCGGAGAGCGCGATGCGCTCCAGTTCCTTGGCGACCATAAATAGCGGGTCGTCTTTGACGCCAAGCGCGTTCAAGACCTCATCACAGGCTTTCTGCATGACCTTCGCCCGAGGGTCGTAATTTTTGTAAACGCGGTGACCAAATCCCATCAGGCGGAACGGGTCGTCCTTGTCCTTGGCTCGCGCGATATAATGGGGAATACGTTCGGGCGTCGCGATTTCTTCCAGCATACTAAGGGCTGCTTCGTTAGCGCCGCCATGCGCTGGCCCCCACAGCGAGGCGATGCCGGCGGCGATACAAGCAAACGGATTGGCGCCCGACGAGCCCGCAAGGCGGACCGTTGATGTCGAGGCGTTCTGTTCGTGATCCATATGCAGAATAAAGATCTTGTCGAGCGCATCGGCCAGCACAGGATTAACGACGTATTCCTCCGCTGGCACGGCAAAACACATGCGCATGAAATTCTCGGTATAGCCGAGATCGTTGCGCGGAAAGACGAAAGGCTGGCCTGCGGAGTACTTGTAAGCCATCGCCGCAATCGTCGGCATTTTCGCGATCATGCGGTGACTTGCAATCCGGCGCTGCTTCGGATCGTTAATATCAGTTGAGTCATGGTAAAAAGCCGACAGTGCGCCGACGACGCCGACCATGATCGCCATCGGATGGCCGTCACGCCGGAAACCATTGTAGAAATTCTTCAGCTGCTCATGCACCATTGTGTGCATGGTAATCGAATGGTTGAACGATTTTGCCTGTTCGCAGTTTGGGAGTTCGCCGTGCAATAGAAGGTAGGCGACTTCAAGGAAGTCCGATTTTTCGGCAAGCTGCTCAATCGGGATGCCGCGGTAAAGGAGAATGCCTTCGTCGCCGTCGATAAACGTAATCTGGCTCTCGCAGCTTGCCGTAGAGGTGAAGCCGGGATCGAAAGTAAAAAGCCCGGTGTCGGAATAGAAACGCCTGAAGTCGACAACGTTCGGTCCATGTGTTCCGCTGAAGACCGGCAATTCCGTTGTCTTGCCGTCATAGGCGAGGGTCATCTTGCCTGCCGGCTTCAATTTGCTGTCCATGGCGGCGCTCCCTTTGTGCGGTGCGGTATAAAATGTTGCGGCGCGATCATAGTGGGAAACGCTGGAGTTTCCAGACCAGTCTGCACAATCTAAAGTTGCCGCGGTTCCACAGAATAAATCGCTTAAGTAGCTGATTCTAAGCCTTAAAACTGTCGGCGATTCGGCCAAGCGACTCTTTCTTGCCGAGGGCGAACAGAACCTCGCCCAGTGAAGGCGCCGGCAAACCAGCCGTCAGGACCGCGCGCAGGGGCTGACCAATCTGTCCAAATCCGACGGCCTCAGATTGCGCGACTGCCTTCAATTGAGCCTCCAAGGTCGCCGCCGAAGTCCACTCGGCAGCGCCTAGCCGCTCCGCAACCGCCTCTAACAGGGCCATTACGCCGTCCTTTTCAAGCGCTTTGGCGCTCTTTTCCGGGACGGTGATCGGGCGTCGTAACAGCAAAAATGCAGCATCGTTGACTACGTCCGCAAGGGTTGAGCTTCGAACTTTCAAGAAACCGGCGGCGCGCAGCAGACGTGAATGATGTGCGTCATCAAGCGCAATGCCGGCGCGAACAAAGAACGGGATAGATTTTTCAACGAATTCCGCATCGGTGAGCAGGTGCATGTAATAGGCATTTGTGTGCGCCATCTTGGCAAGATCGAGCCGCGCGGGAGCGCGATTGATGCCGGCGACATCAAACCATGCGAGCGCCTTTTCGCGCGGGATGATCTCATCGTCGCCATGCGACCAGCCGAGTCGCAACAGATAATTACAAACGCCTTCCGGCAGAAATCCAAGATCGCGATACGCGTCAACACCGAGTGCGCCGTGACGTTTTGACAGTTTTGCGCCGTCTGGGCCATGAATTAACGGAACATGCGAAAATGACGGCAGCGCCCAATCGAGCGCCCGATAAATCTGTTGTTGCCGCGCGGTGTTGTTCAGATGATCGTCGCCGCGAATGACATGAGTAACGCCCATATCGTGGTCGTCGACGACAACCGCAAGATTATAGGTCGGCGCGCCGTCGCTGCGCAGAATGATCAAATCATCAAGGGCGCTATTTGGAAACTTTACGTCGCCTTGCACACTATCGTGAACTTCTGTTTCGCCATCACGGGGCGCGCGAAATCGAATGGTGAACTGCCGATCGACTGGCGCGCTCGCCAATACCGCGTCGCGCCATGGACTCTCAAAGCGCGACTTGGCCTCAATTGCCTTGAGCCGCGCCGCCTCGATTTCCTCGGCGGACATATAGCAGCGATAAGCCGCGCCGCGCGCGAGAAGCTCATTGGCGACATCCGCGTGGCGGTCGCGCCGTGAATATTGCGAAACGGGGTCGCCGTCCCAGTCAATGCCAAGCCACGACAAGCCGTCGATGATAGCCTCGACGGCTGCTGCATTATGGCGCGCGCGGTCGGTATCTTCGATCCTGAGAAGGAATTTGCCCTGACGGCCGCGTGCATAGAGCCAATTGAATAAGGCCGTCCGAGCGCCGCCAATGTGGAGATAACCTGTGGGCGAGGGAGCAAATCGGGTGACAACGGAAGACGACATGGTTGCGAGGCGCAGTCCTTTGGGCTTTTCTCAGGGCGGTCGCTGGGGCGGTTCGCCCTTAGCACAGTCGATGACGGGGGCCTATGGTCGACGCTGCGCATGCGCCTGAAATCTCGGCCAGCGCCATGGCGAATTTCCGGCGACGGTACGAGCGAGGCAGGCCGGGCGCCGTTCGAATGCTCCGCCTTTGGGCGGATCAGGATTTTGCGCGGATTGGGCTGTGGACGCCCGTTGTGTTTGGCATGGGGTCGCTTGCCTATTTCTTCTTGAGGACCGAACCAAGCCCATACCTTGCGCCAGTTTGTTGCGCCGCCGCCATGGTCGCGGCGCGGGTGACCGAAAAATTCAGGGCGGTCGCAATGGCCGCAGTTTTGTTTTTCGCGGGCTTTGTCGCCGCGGATTTACGCGCTGCGCGCGTTGACGCGCCAATTCTCGATCGGGAGATTGCATTTACGACTATAGTCGGGCGGCTGGTCGCAATTGACGAAGCACCCAAGTCGCGACGCCTGGTGATCGATGTCTCCTCAATTGACAGGATCGACAATCTAAAGGCGCCGAAGCGAATTCGTGTCACCTGGCGAGGCAAGGAGTTTGCAGCGCACCCGGGCGAGCGGATTCAAATTCGCGCCAGCTTGTCGCCACCGCCCCCACCGGCGTCTCCCGGCGGGTTCGATTTTGCGCGGCAGCTTTATTTCCGGGGCATTGGCGCCGTCGGCTACGCTGTATCGCCGCCGACCGTTATCAAGTCAGAAAACCTGACCCCGGTGGCGGGTTTGCGCGCAACGATCGAGTCGCTGCGGGTCGATCTGGCCCGGCGCATCATCGAACAAGCGCCTGGCGACGCCGGGGCCATCGTTGCTGCTGTCGTGACCGGGAAGCGTGAAGCAATCAGCGATGGAGCCGAGGCGGCGTTTCGCGATTCAGGTCTTGCTCATCTGCTGGCAATATCCGGTCTGCACATGGGACTTGCCACTGGCCTCATTTTTTTCGCGGTGCGCGCGTGTTTGGCGCTGATTGAACCCATCGCGCTCACCCAGCCGATCAAGAAATGGGCAGCGGCGGCGGCGCTAATGTCTGGTGTTGCCTATCTATTGGTGTCAGGCGGAGCGTGGCCGGCCCAGCGCGCCTTTATTATGTCTTCGATCATTTTCATCGCGATCATCGCAGATCGGCGCGCTCTCTCTTTGCGTAACGTCGCCATCGCCGCCTTCGTCATTATTCTGGTGACGCCAGAGGCTCTGCTTCACCCCGGGTTTCAGATGTCATTTGCGGCGGTAACGGCGTTGATCTCAGCCTATGAATGGGCTTCCGCACATGCCGATCCATTGCGCTCCTTTTCATGGCTGGCGCGATCGCGGCGCTATGTTATCGGCATCGCGTTCACCGATACGATCGCGGCGGCGGCGACCGCGCCCTATGGTCTTTTTCATTTCAATCGCACGGCGAATTTCGGGCTTCCGGCAAATGTCGTTTCAATTCCGGTGATGGGATTTTGGGTTATGCCAATGGCGATCGTCGCCCTGATTCTTACGCCTTTTGGCGTCGACGGCCCGGCATGGCGAGCAGCGGCTGCGGGCGTCGATGTGATCTTGACAATGGGACGATGGACGATGGCGTTACCGGGAGCCGTGGCGGTGTTTCCGCAATGGCCGTCGGCGGCGCTTGGCGTTCTGTCGTTGGGAGGGCTCTGGCTTTGTCTCATGAAGGCGCCATGGCGCCTCGGAGGATTTCTTGCCCTGCCGATTGCGATCCTGATGATCGCGGGAAACGCCCATCCGCAACTCTTCATAAGCAATGAAGGCGACAATGTCGGGTTGGTCGTTAAAACTCCGGAGGATCACCGCGCTCTCGCGGTTTTCGACGGGCGGAAGAGCCGGTTTGACTCGCAATTCTGGATGGAACAGGCGGGGATCAATATTGCGAAGGCAAAACCAGTTAAGCTTTCCGACTTTGCCCCGTGCGATCCCGACGGTTGCGTCATTGATCAGGGGACCGTAAAGGTCGCTATTTCAAGGAATCTTTCGCAACTCGATGACGACTGCTTGCGCGCCAGCCTCGTCATCGCCCTCTATCCAGTCAACGACCGCGTTCGGAGGGCTTGCGGAGTGCAGATCATTGATCGACGCGACGCATGGTCCGATGGCGCACACGTCGTCTATTTTACGCCTTATCAATTCAAGATTGTGAGTGCGGCCGAAAGGAGGGGCGACCGGCCATGGAGCCGTCAATGATCCGACGTCAGTACTTACGCATCAGGCCGACAAGCTTGCCCTGAATCGACACCCGGTCCGCGCCGTAAATTCGCGTTTCAAACGAGGGATTGGCGGCTTCCAAAGCGATCGAGGCGCCTTTCTTTCTGAGCCGCTTCAGCGTCGCTTCTTCATGATCAACAAGGGCGACAACGATGTCGCCATTCGTTGCATCATCCGCGCGCTGTATGATTGCCATGTCTCCATCGAAAATACCGGCGTCAATCATCGACTCGCCTTGAACTTCGAGCACATAGTGCTCGCCGGAGCGGAGCAGCGCCTCCGGCGCTGAGATGCGGTCGACTTCGTGCTGGATCGCCTCAATCGGCGTGCCGGCGGCGATCCGCCCCAGAATCGGAAGGTCGTTTGTCGATGATCCGGAGAGGGCAGGGCGGGCTCTCGGAACGCCGCCACGCGCGCTCGCGGCAAAATTGGCCGCGACGACGGAGGGAGAAAAACGTTTTGCCTGTTTCTTGGTCGTCGACGCATCATCGGGCAGGCGCATTACCTCAAGCGCCCTGGCGCGATTTGGGAGCCGCCGCAAAAATCCACGCTCCTCCAGCGCCGTAATCAGGCGGTGAATGCCCGATTTGGACCGAAGGTTCAGCGCCTCTTTCATTTCGTCAAAGGACGGCGAAACACCGGTCGACATGATCCGGTCATTGATGAACTGCAGGAGTTCATGTTGCTTTTGGGTCAGCATAACGGCGGCCTCCGCCCGAGATTTCAACGTCCTCCGCCGCCAAACCCTCTTTAGAGGTCCGAAACGACGATAGAACAAAACATCAACGTTCTATTGATGTTCTCATGGACGGTCAAGAGTGGGGTTTTGCTATCATGCTGATTCGGAATGACGATCAGGCGTTTCGCACACCCTTGAGGAGGCGACGGGTCGCCTCCTCAACATTGTCGCACTGCATCAGGCTTTCGCCGACCAGAAACGCCCCGGCGCCGGCGGCTTGCAGGCGGATCAGGTCTCTATGTGAATTGATGCCGCTTTCGCTGACCAGCAGTCGGTCGTGCGGCGCCCGGCGCGCCAGCCGTTCGGTGGTCGCAAGGTCGGTCACGAAAGTCTTCAAATTGCGGTTGTTAACGCCAATCATCGCTGGTCCAAGGCCGATTGCCCGATCGATTTCGACCTCATCATGGGCTTCGATCAATACATCGAGGTCGAGCGAGATCGCCGCGTCCCTCAATTCGCGGGCCTGCGCGTCCGACAGGACCGCCATGATCAACAGTATGCAGTCGGCGCCCCAGGCGCGCGCCTCAACGACCTGATAGGGGTCGATCATGAAGTCCTTGCGAATGATAGGCAATGAGACGGCCTCACGTGCGGCGCGGAGATAATCGGCTGCGCCTTGAAAGCTCGGACCGTCAGTCAGCACCGAGAGGCAGGCAGCGCCGCCGTCAGCGAAAGCGCGCGCAAGCGCGGCAGGGTCGAAATCCGCGCGAATGATCCCTTTTGACGGGCTGGCTTTCTTGATTTCGGCGATAAGCGCAAAATCTGTGGAGCCGGCTTGGCGAAGCGCCTTTTCGAACCCCCGCGGCGGCGGCGCCGCGCGGGCCAGGCATTCGAGCGCGGTTATTGGCGTCGCCGCTTTGGCCTGCACGACCTCGTCTTTCTTGTAAGCGATTATTTCATCGAGAATCGTCAATCGATCACCTCATTTGAGATAGCCACAAGTCTGGCGAGCGCCGTCTGCGCGCGCCCGTCATCTATTGATGAGGCCGCAAGCCGCACGCCTTCTTTCAGAGTTGCCGCCGTTCCTGCAACAATCAGCGCTGCGGCTGCATTGAGTAGTGCGACATCGCGGTACGGCCCCGCTTCACCGCCGAGCAGGCGTTTCAGCGCGCTGGCGTTTTCCACTGGATCCCCGCCCTTGAGGTCAGCCAAGGTCGCGCGCGGCAAGCCTGCTTCTTCGGGCGTGACGATGAAGTTCCTGATGGCGCCGTTGTGCGTTTCGCTGACAAAGGAAACGCCAGTTGTCGTCAATTCATCGAGTCCGTCGCTACCGCAAACAACCCATGCCCGTTCTGCGCCGAGCGCGCCGAGCGCTTCGGCAATCGGACCTGTAAACTTTCGGTCAAAGACCCCCATGATCTGGCGCCGGGCGCCAGCGGGATTGGCAAGCGGACCGAGAAGATTGAATATGGTTCGTACACCAAGTTTTTTTCGGGCGGCCGCGACATGGGCGACCGCGCGGTGGTGATACGCCGCGAACATGAATCCGACGTTCGCTTCGGCTATGCATCGCTCTATCAGCGCGGGCGACGCGATTAAATTGACCCCAAGCGCAGCGATCACATCCGAAGAGCCGGATTTCGAACTCGCAGACCTGTTGCCGTGCTTTGCGACCGGAACGCCGCACCCTGCGACGATGATCGCCGCCGCAGTTGAAATATTGAACGTGTCGGCGCCGTCGCCGCCAGTGCCGCAAGTGTCGATTGCGCCTGCTGGCGCCCTAATTCGCAGCGCTTTCGAGCGCATCATCGACGCCGCCGCGACAATCTCTTCGACCGTTTCGCCTCGCTCTCTTAGCGCCAGAAGAAAGGCGGCGATCTCGTGCTCCGGAACCTCGTTGTCGAGAAGCAATTCCATCGCATCCTGCATTTGAGTGCGGGTTAGCGGGACGCCGCTTTCAGCAACTGATAAGAGTGACGAAAAATCGGTCACGCTTTCGAGCGCCATGCTTCGGCAATCGCGAGAAAGTTTTTGATTATCTGCGCGCCGTTTTCAGAGGCGATGCTTTCGGGATGAAACTGCACGCCGGCGATCGGCGCCGCAACATGCTCAAGCCCCATGATCTCGCCATCGTCTTCGGTTGACGCCGTAACCCGCAATGAATTCGGCACCGTCCGCCGGTCTGCGACTAGCGAATGATACCGCGTCGCCGTAAATGGATTGGGGACATCCAGAAACAGCCCATCGCCCTGATGGCGAATCCGGCTTGTTTTCCCATGCATCTGACGCCCGGCGCGGACAATCTTCGCACCGGCTGCCTCGGCAATCGCCTGAAGACCTAGACAGACGCCAAACACCGGGGTCCCGGTCTCAACCGCAAGGCGAACGGTTTCGACACAGATTCCCGCGTCCCGAGGTTCGCCAGGCCCCGGCGACAGGACGATGGCATCCGCGCCAAAGGCGATGGCCGCGCTTGCGGTCAGGGCGTCATTCCTGACGACCTCGATCCTGCAACCCAATCCGCCAATCAGGTGTACAAGGTTCCAGGTGAAGCTGTCGTAATTGTCGATTACCAGAATCATCGCAGGCAGAATGCTTCAGCTAGGGCAGGGACGGCAATATGATATCGTGGCATTATATCAGATTGGCCATGATCAGACGGAATGGCTAGCATGATTGGGTCCGTACGCCGCATTGTGATCGCGGTTAAAGCAAGAGCCAACGGTCAAAGAGCCGCAGTGGAGTTTTTGCCGCCAATGTCGGCGACCAGCAAAACCAAAAGCATATCGGCTAGCTATATTGGACTGATCGCTGCGGCGCTGGTCGGCATAACCGCTGGCGTTGTCGGCGCCAAGTTAACCGGCCGCATGACTGATGCGAGGGCGGAATACGCCTCGACGCTTGATCTTCGTGATGCGCCGCTGACTGGCGCGGCGGGTTCGCGTTCGGCGATTATCGCAAAAATCGCTGAATCCGGTATTGCCGAGCGCCTCGATCCCCCGAAACTTGTTGCGCCGAAACCAGGTGGAAGCAGACCACGCCTCATTATCATTTTCGACGACATGGGACTTGATCGCCGCGCTTTTGATGAGGTGATGGCTTTGCCGGGCCCGGTCACGATGTCTTTCCTGCCCTATGCCCGAGATATCCAGCCGCTCATCGACCGCGCGTCTGCGCGGGGCGACGACATCCTGTTGCACTTGCCAATGGAGCCGTCAGGTAACGCAGACCCCGGGCCGCACAGTCTGTCCGGGACAATGAAGTCGGATCGCCTGTTTGACGAGCTTGCCTGGAACCTTTCGCAGTTTAGCGGCTATGTTGGCGTCAACAACCACATGGGCTCAAAACTTACCCGCGACAGCCAGGCGATGAAGCGCGTCCTTGCGATGCTTGATCAGCGCGGTTTGTTCTTTGTCGACTCGCTGACTACGAGCGGCAGTGTTGCGACGGCGGCAGGAGATGCAGTCGGCGCTGAAGTCTATGTGCGCGATGTATTTCTTGATCCAGAGCCAGGCCGGCCAATCATTCAACGACAATTGGCGCTGGCGGAGAACATAGCCGCAAAGACCGGCTATGCTGTTGTCATCTGTCATCCTCGACCAGATACGCTGGATGTGATTGGCCCTTGGCTGACGACCGCGCCAGCACGCGGCTTTGAACTCGCAACAGTGTCATCGCTGCGGACGGAGAACAAATTCGCCGCACGTGCGGCGCCTTAGAGACGCGGCCCGCGCAATCGCCTTACGAAGCTTTCTTTTTGGCAATGTAATCGCCGACTAGTTCCTCAAGGATCGGCAGCGGAACTGCGCCATTTTTAAGTACGGTGTCGTGAAAGTCGCGAAGGTCAAACTTGTCCCCGAGCTGAGCCTTCGCCTTTTCGCGAAGATCAAGGATTTTGATCATCCCGACTTTGTAAGACAGCGCCTGACCAGGATTGTCGATATAGCGTTCAACTTCTTTGATCGCGTCTTCCTTTGTCATTGGATTGTTCGCCAGCATGTAGTCGATCATTCGCTGACGACCCCATTTTTTTGAATGCGAACCGGTGTCAACGACCAAACGGCAAGCTCTCAACATTTCATTTTGCAGACGGCCAAAATCCTGCATCGGATCGGTAAAGCGCCCTTCCTCTTTTGCAAGTCGTTCGGCGTAAAGACCCCACCCCTCGACATAAGCGCCGAAGAACGCGAATTTTTGAAATGTCGGAACGCCTTGAAGCTCCTGCTGGATTGCAATCTGAAAATGGTGGCCAGGCGCGCCTTCGTGATAGGCGACAGTCTCCATTTCGTGCTTTTGCTTTGAAGCCATGTCTTTGAGATTGACGTAATAGATGCCGGGGCGCGATCCATCGGGAGTCGGCCGATTGTAAAATGCGATCGGTGCGGTTTCTTCACGCCACTCTTCGACGCGACGAACCTCCAGCGGTGCCTTCGGCAAAATGTTGAAGTATTTATCGACGTCCGCATAGATTGAATCGATATATCCTTTTGACTGGGCAAGGTATTCGTCGCGTCCTTCATCAGTGTTGGGAAAGAAGTTTCCGGGGTCGGTTCGAAGGAACTCAAAAAAGGCGGGGAGGTCGCCCTTGAAGCCAACCTGCTTCATGATTTTCTTCATCTCCCCGCGAATACGCTTCACTTCGGAAATACCTGTCTTGTGAATCTGATCGGCGGTTAGGGTCGCGTCGCTGGTCCAGTAGTCAATTTGAGTCTTGTAGAAGCCGTCGCCGTCCGGCAGCGCCCAAACGCCGTTCTCGCCAACGGACTTGTCGCGAAGCAACTCAACTTTTGCGATGAATTTTTCAACGCTTGACTTGAACGGACCAGATAGCGCCGCGGCAGCTTCCTGGATGAGCTGCTCCTTTTCCTTCTGCGAAATATCAAGCTCTGCGACTTTTCCTTTGAAATCGGCGTAAATCGCTGAATCCTCGGCGCCATCGTCGAAGGGAGCGCCCTTGATGACATTGCGGGCGTCTTCAACGACCGGGTCAAATGAGAATGAGGTCGGTACGACCCCTTTCGACGCCGCAATATCGACGGCTTCGCTGAATTGCGCGAATGCGACCTCAAGCCCCTTAATTCGGGAAATATAGGCTTCTGCATCTGAAGCATCATCGACGCGGTGAATGTTTTGCAGAAAAGTCGCGGGGAAGGTTACAGGATTGCTCTGCGTTGAAAAAACATAGCCATGGAAACGCCACGGGAAATTTCGGATAGACCTTTCCTGAAGATATTCGAAAATCTTGTAACTCACCTTCGATTGCTCGGACAGTTTGCTGGCGTCGAATTCGGCGCGTAGCTTTTTGAGGTCCTCGACTATTTCGGCGTTCTGGCGCTGCGCCTCTGCGTCGGAAAAGTCATCCCATTTTCCGTAGTCTGGCCCCTTCATGCCGAGTTGAGCCTGGAACGTAGGGCTGTTCTTCAAATTTCGCTGAAAAATTTCTTCGAAAAACGCGGCAAGTCGTTGATCTTCGGTTTGTTCGGCTGCAATCGTCGCCGCTACCGAGGGTTTGCTTTCTTCCGCGGTTGCGGGCGCAGCCATCAAGAAGAGCGTCGCTGCTAGCGCTGATGAAGAGAAGATGGCGGATTTCAATCGCATTTTCATTGGGACCCCGTTTGGTGACGAAACGGCTCTTACGCCGATTTCTCATCGTGAGGTTTAAGGGGTTTTTTGCCCGCCGGCTTTGTATTTCGCCGCAAATTTGCGGCGGTACGTCGCAAATTCGGCGATGTTCCGCGGTTCAGTGGGCCATTCTGCGGCCGGCGCCTCTTACCGGAGAGCGGCTTTGGCGGCGGCGAAAAGTGCGCGCGCCTTGTTCTCGCACTCGGCGTACTCACTCTCCGCTACAGAATCAGCGACGATCCCGGCTCCAGCTTGCACATGCATGACCCCGTCCTTCACCAGGGCGGTTCTGAGGGCGATGCACGTATCGACATTTCCGTCCGCCGAAAAATACCCGATTGCCCCGCCATAGGAGCCGCGAGCGTCGCGCTCAAGCGCGTCGATGATTTCCATGGCGCGGATTTTTGGGGCGCCGGTGACCGTGCCTGCGGGAAAGCCCGCCGCGACCGCATCGACTGCATGCATGTCTGGCCGCAATTTTCCAACCACATTTGAAACAATGTGCATGACATGGCTGTATTTCTCGATGGCGAACCGCTCAGTCACGGCGACTGATCCGACCTCACAGGATCGACCGACATCGTTCCGCCCCAGATCGAGGAGCATGAGGTGTTCGGCGCACTCCTTCTCGTCGCCGAGGAGGTCCTTGGCGTTTGCGGCGTCCTCTTCCGGTGTTGCGCCCCGTGGGCGGGTACCGGCGATTGGCCGGATTGTAACTTCGCCATCCCGGACGCGAACGAGGATTTCCGGACTGGAGCCAACCAGGGCGAAATTTGCAAAATTTAGATAAAAAAGGAATGGCGACGGATTAAGCCGGCGAAGCGACCGATAGAGTTCAAATGACGGTCGCTGAAACGGCGCCTGGAAGCGCTGGCTCAGTACGATCTGAAAGATGTCGCCGGCGGCGATGTGGGCTTTCGCCTTCGCAACCATTTCCAGGTATTCGCCTCTCGGAGTATTTGACTGAGGCACGTCAATCGCGCTCAATTTGACTTCAACGGCCGCGTCGTGGTCGCTGGATACGGCGCTCGCCAATTTTCCGATGGCGGCCTCGATCTTTTTTGCGGCGATGTCGTAGGCTTGGCGCGCCGAAACGCCTAGCACCGGTCGCACTGGCGTAATCAGAATGATCTCTTGCCTCAAAATGTCAAAAACAGCGATGAGGGTTGGTCGGATAAAAATGGCGTCGTCAATATCTATTGCCACATTTGGGCGACCAGGCATGCGCTCAATCTGACGCGCCATGTCGTAACCAAAATAACCAAATACGCCGGCCGCCATTGGCGGGGCCGACTGCGGCAGGGCCAGACGCGACTCGTCGACGAAGCTGCGGAGGCTTTCAAGCGGCGGCCGTTCATCCAATACGAATTCGTCCGGGTCGACTGCGGCGCGGCGATTGATTTCCGCCCTTGATCCTGATGCGCGCCAGATTGCGTCAGGCTGCATGCCAATTATTGAGTATCGACCCAGAGATTCTCCGCCCTCAACGGATTCAAGCAGAAACGCGTTGCTCTCGTTTCCGGCAAGTTTAAGATAGGCGGAAACGGGCGTTTCAAGATCGCTCACAATCCGTGCGACGACGACTTGTGGTTCACCGTTGTCAAAGATTGTTTGAAACGCCTCGAATTCCGGTGTGAGGATCATTGGCCGTCTGAAAACAACGCGTCTATCTGGTTCTGGTTTATTCTTGCCCCGGCGTCGGCGAGTACGGCGGAAGCGTAGACATCCGCCAATTCCTGGCCAAGCTGAGTTCCGACATATTGCGAAAATACAGCGATTTCGTCGGGGGAGACTTTGGCGATGTCATAACTGATTTCGTCAACCGTGATAATGATTTGTGCGTCGCCAATTGCGGCAGGTCCCGACAGCGTTTCGCCTTTCTGTGCAGAAAATACCTGATCCACTACAGCCGCGGACAGAATCTGATCGGCGCTTCTTCGGTTTACTGTTTGAATAATTGGAGCTCGATTGAGGGGCTCTGAGGCTTGCTGAAGTGTTTTTCCTCCGGTGACTGCGTTGCGAACGGTTTTAACCGTCTCTGCGATACGTCTGTCGCGATCGGCGGCGCGCCACCTTGACGCGACCTCGTCCGCAACCCGTTCATAGGGCATGACTGCCGGCGGCGTTACCTCGGAAACGGCAATAAAGAAATATCCTGACTTGTCGGCGAACTCTATTGCGTCGGATTCCTCGCCTTCCTCGAGCTTGAAAGCTTCCTTCAGGAGCTCGCCAGAAATACCGCCGACGATTTCGCCGCCGGGACCAAAACTATAGGAATCAATAGGGCCGTATTGAGCCGAGGTTGCACCTGCGCTTTCGGCTGCATCCGCGAGTGAAGCGCCAGTGTCTCTGGCGTTCTCGATTGTTTCTATCGCCTCAAACAATTTCTTTTTTGACCCCTGGCTCTGAGATTCCTCCTCGATTTCGGCGCGCACCTCGTCAAACGGTTTGAGGCTTGCGGGGGTGATGGCGGCGACCTGCGCGATGGTGAATCCAAACACGCCTTCAATCGGGCCAGCCGTTGCGCCGATTTTTTCGACGGCAAAGACAGCATCGCCGACTTTTGGATCAAGGATGTCGCGTTTTTGGACATCTGAAAAGGTAACGTCACCGAGCGCTTGCCCGTTCTCGGTTGCAACTGTTTCAAATGGCTTGCCGGCCTTCAGTTCGACAATGGCGGCGTCCGCTTTGGCCTTGTCAGGGTAAGTAATCTGATAAATCGAGCGTGTTTCGGGAGTTTCGTAGCGCGCTTTGTTAGCATCGTAAGTCTTTCGCAATTCTGCTTCTGACACTGCAGTAGCTTCGGCAAAGTCAGCATTTTTTAAAATTATCGTCGAAAACGTCCGATATTCCGGCGCCATGAACTGGGCGGAATTCTCCTGATAATATTCTTTCAGTGCTTCCGGTGTTGCAACGGAGGCTACGCCGGTTACGTCTTCTGTGATTGTAATGTAACTGATTGTCCGGTTCTCGGTTTCCCGCAGCACCAGCGAGTCGACAAAAGCTTTCGGCGCGGTGCCGCCCAAATTGACTGCGGACATTAATTGATTGCGAAGCAAGTCGGATTGGAGCCGATCTTCAAACTCCCGCACGCCGTAATTGTACTCCCTCATTATTCCATCAAGCGCTTCATTATCAAATTTTCCGGTGCGCGGATTCTTGAATTGCTCGCTGGTCTGGAGATAATCGCGGACCATTTCTCGCGGCATCACCAGGCCAATTCTGCGAGATTCCTGATCAAGCGCTGAGCGCGTCGCCAACGACTGTACTATCTGGTTTTGGACTCCGGCGGCGATCGCGCTTTCGCGATCGAAGCCCCCCTCAGTTGCGAGGCGCCGATTGGTCACGAAGCGATCAAATTCCATCTGCACCTCGATCCCGGATATCCCTTCGGCGCCGACACGGATCGCGTGGTTTTGGGTGAGTTGACGGACCTCAGGCACGCCCCAAGCGGCGAAAGCCAGAATCAGAGGAACGACAATGAACATCGCGGCGACTTTTTTCAGCGTTCCGCGGATCTGTTTCAGCATAAGACGGTCCAATCAAAATTGGGCGCGACCGCGGCCCGCCCGTTGAATTTCCGGGGCAAACTAGTTGCGCCGCCCGCCAAGGACAAGGATCCTCCCGAAAATCCCTTTTTCTGGACAATTCAGGTCCATTCGCTTACCCGGGGCCTCAAGCTTAGGAGGTGGAAATGAAGCCCTTGATCGCCGGGAACTGGAAGATGAATGGAACCTCAGCCTCCGTCCAGGAAGTGAAAAAATTGATTGGGCTTTTCTCGGGTTCTGCGCCTGAAGATCGTGAAATTCTGATTTGCCCGCCCGTAACGCTCTTGAGTCTGTTTGCCGCGGAATTCAGCGACGAGGGCGTGGCTATAGGCGGGCAAGACTGTCACGCCAAAGCGTCAGGCGCTCATACCGGCGATATCAGTGCGGAAATGTTGGCGGACGCTGGCGCCGCCTATGTGATTGTTGGACACTCAGAGCGCAGAGCCGATCACGGCGAAACGGACGCTGATGTCCGCGCCAAAGCAGCTGCCGCACTGCGGGCGGGATTGACGCCCATCATATGTGTCGGTGAGACACAAACCGAGCGGCGCGAAGGCCGCGAAAAGGAAGTCGTCAGTGCGCAACTCGCAGGATCAATTCCTGATGCGAACGACGATTACGTAGTCGCGTATGAACCAGTTTGGGCGATCGGGACGGGCTTGACGCCGACAAATGACGATATCGCGGATATGCACGCCTTCATCCGCTCTCACGTTCGCAACGGCGTCAGAATTCTATACGGCGGATCCGTCAAACCCTCGAATGCCGAGGAAATTCTGGGGATTGCATACGTCAATGGCGCGCTGGTCGGCGGCGCAAGCCTGAAAGCGGAAGATTTTGCCGCAATCATTCGCGCCGCCAAGTGACTGTACGAGAATGCGCATGATTGCCTCCTATATTCCTGTTCTTGCGGTGCTGACGCTGTTCGCGCTCGGCGGATGCGCCTCCTGGCATGCAGAGCGCAATGCGCCTGCGCTCGGACAATTGATCGACGTGGGTGACGAAAAAATGCACCTCGTGGATTATGGGCCGACGGCCACATCAAAGCCGCCGGTTGTTTTGATACATGGTGCAAGTGTTAACTTGCGCGACATGAAGATGGCGCTCGGCGAAGAGCTTTCAAAGTCTTACCGCGTTATCATCGTCGACCGGCCGGGAAGGGGGTATTCGACGAGGTCGGCGGGCGGCTGGAACCTTGATGATCAGGCGCAACTTATTCACGACGCTGTTGCTGCAGTCGGCGCCGAAAAACCTATCATCGTCGGTCAGAGTCTTGGCGGCGCCGTCGCGCTGGCTTATGCGCTCAAGTATCAGGACGACATATCCGGATTGGTTTTGCTGGCGGCTGTCAGTCATGAATGGCCCACTGGTGTTGCGTGGTACAATAAGGTTTCCGGTTGGCCCATCGCAGGGCAGATACTACGGCGTCTGGTTATTCCAATTTACGCGCCATTCGCCGCGAAAAACGGCGTTGTCAAATCCTTTGAGCCTGATGAAGCCCCCGCAGGATATTACGAGGCGTCAGGTTTGACGCTTTTGTTCCGGCCAAAGGACTTCAGGGCTAACGCTGATGACTTGCGTCACTTGAAACCTCAAATTGTTACGATGAGCCGCCATTACGCCGAACTAACGATACCAACGGCGATCCTTACGGGCGCGAACGACCCAACCGTCAGCCCCACGCTCCATTCGGCGGCGCTCGCCAAAAAACTCCCGGATGCCTACTACGAAGTAATTCCAGACACCGGTCACGCGCTGCACCATTCGGAAACTGCAAAGGTTGTGGCGGCGATCGATCTAGTGGCGGATAGGGCGCAGGCGGGGATTTTGCGGCCAGAGGCGACGAAGTAGCGCCGAAACGACGCGACTCGTTGGACGTGCGGCAGTAGTACTGCGCCCGAGCCTGTAAAACAGGTGACCAAGCAAGGGGCGGATTATGCGCTTAATCTTAAAAATTCTCGGCGGACTTTTGGCATTGGCGTTGCTGGCGGTCGCCGGCGGGTCGGTGTGGTTCTGGTTTTATCCGGTCACCGTGAACAACGCTGTCAACAAGTTCACGGCGGAATTCGCCATGGAAACACCCGAGCTGCTTACTGGTCTGGGCATGATCGACAACACGCCGCTGGATTTTCACAGCGGCAAACTGAGCGCCTATACGAAGGCGCAGGACGACAAGAATATTGCACGCCTGAAAAAGGCGCGCGCCATGATGGACCGCTTTGATCCGGAAAAGCTGAAAGGACAGGAAAAACTCAGCTGGGAAATTTCGACCTGGTTCCTCGATGACATTATCCGGCAGTCGGCTTTCGATTACAGCGGCTATCGGGTCAATCAGATATCCGGCCCGCTTGTCGATCTCCCACAATTCCTGACCGATACGCATGTCATAAAAAACGAGAAGAGCGTCAAACGCTATATCTCCCGCCTGAAAGAGTTTGGCCGTGTTCTGAGAGAGACGAAAGCGCGGGTTGAAGATGACCGAGCGCATGGGGTGACCCCGCCGGACTTTATTGTCGCAAAAGCAATCGGCGGCATGAAATCATTCATCGATGGCGGCGCCGAGAAAAACCCGCTTGTTACGACCTTGCCTGCAAAACTCGAAAAGATTGAAGGCCTTTCTGCGGAAAAGAAGGCCGCCTTTATTGCGGAAGCAACGACGACGGTGAATGACGAGGTTATCCCAGGATACGAGGCGATGATTGCGTTGTTCGAGGACATGGCTAAAACCGCGACGCACGATGCGGGCATCTGGCGAATTTCAAAAGGCGACGAGATCTACGCTGCGGCGCTTCATTCCAATACGACAACGGATTTGACCGCCGACGAAATTCACCAAGTCGGGCTCTCCGAAGTGGCGCGCATTGAACAGGAAATGGACGCAATTCTTGTCTCGCTAGGGCTTACGGAAGGCTCCGTCTCTGATCGCGTCAAGGCGTTGATGGCCGATCCTGCGCAGAACTTCCCGAACACGGATGAAGGTCGCCAGCAAATGCTGGACTACCTTGGCGAGATCAATGACGCCGTCACGGCAAAAGCTGGCGACTATTTTATCACGCTACCGCCACAGAAACTTGAAGTGGTCCGCGTCCCGGAATATTCGCAAGATTCATCGCCGGGCGGCTATTACAACCCGGCGGCCCTTGATGGGTCACGGCCGGGCCGCTTCTACATCAATCTAAAAAATACGGCCGATAATCCGCGCTGGACCCTGCCGACGCTTTTCTATCACGAGGGGGTCCCGGGACACCATTTCCAGTTGTCCGCATCGCAATTGATCAAACACGTCCCGCTATTGCGCAAAGTCTCGCCTTTCAGCGCCTATTCGGAGGGCTGGGCGCTTTACGCTGAACGAATTGCGAAAACGGATATGAATATGTACGCCGACGATCCCTTGGGCGACCTTGGCCGGTTACAGGCGGAAATGTTCCGTGCGGTGCGGCTGGTCGTCGACACCGGGATGCACGCCAAGCATTGGTCGCGTGAACAGGCGATCGTCTATATGCTGGAAAAAACTGGCAACACGGAAGATGAAGTCACCCGCGAAATTGAGCGGTATGTGGTGTGGCCTGGGCAGGCCACCGCGTACAAGACGGGTCAGCTCGCGATTTTGCGGATGCGCGACCGGGCCGAACAGGGCCTAGGC
Source organism: Parvularculaceae bacterium (assembly GCA_041753055.1). Taxonomy (GTDB): domain Bacteria; phylum Pseudomonadota; class Alphaproteobacteria; order Caulobacterales; family Parvularculaceae; genus Amphiplicatus. The sequence goes on along the minus strand of JBGSVH010000015.1, from coordinate 581 downwards.
GACAAGTTCAGCCTGAAAGCATTCCATGAGCTGGTCCTCGGGAACGGCGCGATGCCGCTTGGGATCTTGGATCAAACCGTCGACGCGTGGATCGCGGCCCAAAAAGACCTGTAATTCGCCCGATTTGACCTTGGGACGGGGCGAGCGTAGAGAGCGCCCCTTCCAATCTTGCAGGCCGGTCGCCATTTAATGGCGGCCGCCTTTTACGGAATACGACCATGCACGCCGTTTTGCTGACCGTTCACGCCCTGATTGTTGTCTCCCTGATCGTTGTGGTGCTTCTGCAACGCTCGGACGGCGGCGCCCTTGGCCTTGGCGGAGGCGGTGGGGGCGGTTTCATGACCAGCCGCGGGGCTGCGAATGTGCTGACGCGGACGACTTCGGTGCTTGCCGCGTTGTTCTTCTCGACGTCGATCCTGCTGGCGATCACGGCGGGCGGGGCTGAAAAGGATCGCGACATTATCCAGGATCTGACCGGTGAATCGGTTGCCGACCCGAATGCGCCGGTCTCAACGGATGACCTCCTCAATACTCTGGGCAGCGGCGCGGCCGAATCAGCGCCTGCCGTTCCCAGCCCGGAC
>JBGSVH010000014.1:0-19515 GCA_041753055.1 Parvularculaceae bacterium | reverse complement strand
GCTTCGGCGCCGCCTTGGCGGCGGGCTTCTTCGCAGCCACCGCCTTTGCGGCGGGCTTGCGCGCGGCCGGCTTTTCAGCCGGCGCCTTGGCCTTTACTGCCTTGCGGGCGGTGGTCTTTGCTTTCGCCGGTTTGGCGTCATTTTTTTTTCGGGCGGCGGTCTTCTTGGCGGTCATCATTTTCTCCATCGCGATCCCGCGCATGGCGCCTGATCGGGACGCGGCAATCGAACGCCGGTTAAGACTTGGTTAATAAACCGGCAGCTCGCGCACTCTACAGCGGGGGCGGGCCATATCCAACGGGATTGGCATTTTCGGGTGTTTAGATGCCCCTCCGGCCCCAAAAAAGCAAGGGTCAGGACGCCGCAAGGCGATCAAAAGTGCTTGTTTTTCCATGATTTAAGCGACAGGTGTCAATGATGTTGGACATCAGGGTCGTATTCTACTCTTGTCCAATACATTGCACATGAGCAGGCGACTCAACGGCCACAGTGGGAGGAATTCACATGAACGACCGGCCGGGTCAGGCGCGACCGCCTGTGGATCGGGGGCGGGTCGCCAACAACATTCGCGCCCTCAGAAACCAACGAGGCCTCACCCAGAAATCGCTTGCGATGCGCGCCGGCGCCGCACGGCAAACCATTGTTGCGCTCGAGGCTGGCAAATACGCGCCCTCGCTCGAACTCGCCTTTCGCATCGCGCGCGTCCTCGAGGCGCCGTTCGAATCGGTTTTCCGGTTTGAGTCCGCTCGTGCGTAGCGGCCGCGCGAATGCGAGCCTCAGCTCAATCAGTTTCAACTCAACAGGGGCTCATATTTCGCCACTACGTCTTTCAGGCTGATCTCATTCAGAAATGTCGAATAGGCGAGATAGGAGAGCAGGTAGCGCAAATCCGTCGCCCAGGGCGGCATGAAGCGGGGCGCGTCGATCAAGCCTTCGTCACGCAGCATCTTCATGGCGTCGAGATCGACAAGGTCGATCTTGCCGACAAAGAGCAGGCCAATGAAGGCGGCGTCGCCCGTCTTCACCGCCGCGCGCAGGAAATTGTGCACTTCGACCAGACCGCCAAGATAAATCGAATCCTTGGTGAACGGCGCGGCGCCGGTCAGGACGCCGCCGCGAAAAACCCGCCGCGCGCTCTCGAATGCTTCGAACGGCGCATCGGTCAGCGCGCGCTCGCGGAAATAATCGAATATCTCGACGAAGTCGGCGCCCTTCGCCGCCATATCGATGGCGATGACGCGATCGGCAAGGCGGCGGAACCGGTGCGGATCGAGCGCGCCGGATATGAACTCGGCGAACACCGCAAGCCCCTCCTGAGTTTTTGCGTTGCCCGGATAACTCTCGGCGAGAATCGGAAAATGCGGCTGCGCCTCGCCATTCTTGCCGGTGGCGATGTGGACGAAGGCTTCGTGCTGCAACAATTGCGTCACGTCGAGATCGGAAAACGCCGCATCCTCGCGCAGTTTGATGTAATCGCGGCCGGCGGCGGCCTTGCCCGACACATTCATCGTCACATCGATACGCGGCGTATCGGCCCCGAAATAATGCGGCAGCTTTTCCTCGAGCCGGCGCTTGATTTCACTCGCCGAAAGGGCTTCGGGCGCGCCCGGTCCGGCGCCGGTCTCAAAATCGGCAAGCAGCGCGTCAAGGCGCGTTGCAAGGTCGAGCGCGGTGCGCCGGCCGTCTGCGATCGGCGATGAGGGCGCGCCATAGAGCGCAACCGAATGCGCGTAAAAATTCCGGGTTCCGATCGATGACAACAGCGATGCGGTCTCGTCCGTCACATCGGCAAAGCGCGTCAGCCAGCGGTGGACGGGCGACGACCCGGCGATCAGCGTGCGGGTCTCCGCAACCAGCGCGCGGGACGGCGCCGTGTCGATTTTCGGATAGGAAGGCTCCGGCAGCGTCCGTCCGCCGTCCCTGAGAAAGGCGTCGCCGACAGAGCGCTCCCAATTGAGGCTCCTAAGTACTGGCAGGCGTTCTTCGGCGGCAAGCAGGAGGGCGGCGGCCCGTTTAAGCCGGTCAAGCTCCGCCGCTGAAAACGCCGTCATGGGGACGCCCCAAAAAAACGCGCCGGTCGATGAACCGGTATTCGCCTGCGAACGACTCTATCACTAATGCGGGCAAAAGCTGAGCGCCTGAGGCGGCGCGCCACCGCGCGCGCGATAGCCGGCTACCTGGCTGGAGCGGCGTCGGTCAGATCCAGCGGCGCACGCGTTTTTTATAGGCGCGGAATTCCTCGCCGAACTGTCGCTCCATCTTTTCTTCTTCATAAGGGATCGAGATGAAATTGACGAAGACAAAGAAGGCGAGCGCGGCGACAAAACCGGCGACCGTTCCAAGCACGACCGCAAGGCCCAAAAGCGCGATCAGAATGCCGAGATACATCGGATTGCGGGTGACGCCGAACAGACCTGATGCGACCAGCGCCGAATTCTTCTTCGACACCGGAACGACCTCCGTTCCGGCGCGGGCGAAAGCGAGCCGGCCCGAGGCCGAAACCGCAAAACCGGCCGCAAAGACGATCCATCCGCCAAGGGTCGACTGAAAGACCGCAGGCAGGGCGAACACGCGGCTCGCGCCCCACGCGGCAAGGATGAACAAAAGCGCCCAGCCGGGCGGCGGGATTATGAGGAGAATTGACGGACGCGATTGATCATCGCTCATCCTTGCCTCCTTGGTGCTTCGGCGATGCCGGCCCTAACCCCGCAGCTGGATGACCTCCGCCGATCGGCCGAGCGCGCGCATCACCGTCTCGACGATATGCGGCGCGTTAAGGCGCGCCTCGTCATACATCTTCTGCGGGCTGTTGTGATCCTGATAGATGTCGGGAAGCGTCATCGTGCGCACTTTGAGGCCGCTGTCGATAAGGCCCTCGTCCGCTAGATAGTGCAGCACGAAGGCGCCGAAACCGCCGCGCGACCCTTCTTCGACCGTCACCACAACTTCATGATAGCGGGCGAGCTGCCGGATCAACTCATGATCGAGCGGCTTTGCAAAGCGCGCGTCGGCGACCGTTGTTGAAAGCCCGTGGGTTTCAAGCATTTCGGCTGCCTTCATCGCTTCGGCGAGGCGCGTGCCGAGCGACAGGATCGCAACTTTTGTCCCTTCACGGACGATGCGGCCCTTGCCGATTTCAAGAACCTTGCCGATCTGCGGCAAGTCGACGCCGACACCTTCGCCGCGCGGATAGCGGTAAGCGATCGGGCCCTCGTCATAGGCGGCGGCGGTCGCCGTCATGTGGACGAGTTCGGCTTCATCCGAACACGCCATGATCACCATGTTCGGAAGACAGCCGAGGTAAGCAATGTCGAACGAGCCGGCGTGCGTCGCGCCGTCGGCGCCGACGAGCCCGGCGCGGTCCATCGGGAACCTCACGGGCAGCTTTTGCAGGTCGATGTCATGGACAACCGAATCATAGGCGCGCTGCAGGAAGGTCGAATAGATGGCGCAAAACGGTTTCATGCCGTCCGCCGCAAGACCGCCGGCGAAGGTCACTGCATGTTGTTCGGCGATGCCGACATCGTAACAGCGATCGGGAAACGCCTGCGCGAACATGTCGAGCGACGTGCCAGACGGCATGGCGGCGGTGACGCCGACGATCGTCGGATCTTTTTCCGCTTCCTTGATCAGCGCCTGCGCGAAGACCTTTTGATAGGACGGCGCATTCGACGCCGCCTTGTGCTGCTTGCCCGAAACGACGTCGAATTTGACGACGCCATGCCCTTTGTCGGCGGCTTCCTCGGCGGGCGCGTAGCCCTTGCCTTTTTTGGTGACGACATGAACGAGCACAGGCCCGTCTTCCATGTCGCGGACATTTTCGAGAACCGGGATCAAATGGTCGATATTGTGGCCGTCAATCGGCCCGACATAGTAAAATCCAAGCTCTTCGAAGAGCGTGCCGCCCGTCACCATGCCGCGGCCATATTCTTCGGCGCGCGCCAGCTTTTCATAGAGCGCCGGCGGCACGCGCTTCAGGAACTGTTTTCCGAGCTGGCGAACCTTTTGATACGCCTTGCCGGACGAGGCTCTGGCGAGATAGGCGCTCATCGCGCCAACCGGCGGGGCGATCGACATGTCGTTGTCATTGAGGATGACGACAAGCTTTGATCCGAGCGATCCGGCGTTGTTCATTCCCTCATAGGCCATGCCCGCAGACATCGAGCCGTCGCCAATGACGGCGATCGCATGATTTTTCTTGCCGAGATGATCGCGCGCACGGGCGAAGCCGAGCGCTGCTGAAATCGACGTCGCCGCATGCGCTGCGCCGAACGGGTCGTATTCGCTTTCCGACCGTTTGGTGAAACCCGACAGCCCGCCGCCTTGGCGAAGTGTGCGGATGCGGTCGCGCCGTCCCGTCAACACTTTATGTGGATAGCACTGGTGACCGACATCCCAGACAAGCCGGTCGTCAGGCGTGTTGAAGACGTAGTGTATGGCGACCGTCAGTTCGACGACGCCAAGGCCGGAGCCGAGATGCCCACCGGTCACCGAGACGGCGTCAATCACTTCGGCGCGCAGCTCATCGGCGAGCTGGCGGAGCTGGTTCTTCGGGAGCTTCCGGAGGTCGGCCGGAATTTTCACCTGATCGAGCAACGGCGTATCGATGGCCATTGGTATCCCCTTGAATTGCAAGACGGTCGCCAGGATTTCCCCCAGCCTAGCCGGCCTATTTACGCGCTGCGGCCGAGAAAACCACCCCTTTGCGGCTCAATTCGGGGAGAGAATGGGCCGATTGCGGGGCGAGCGGTGCGCCGGCACCACGGCTATTCGAAGGCCGACCGCTCTATCTTCGTCTGCCCGCGCGCCCATCGTCTCCGTAGTCACGAAAAAATAGTGCTTGACAGTACTTAACAGTACTTATAATATGTTATCCATGGATGATAGGACGGTCATGATCGAAGTGGATGTGGAGGTCTTTGAATACCTCCAATCAAAGGCAAGAGCTTTTGTTGACCGCCCAAACGATGTCCTGCGCCGTCTATTGCTTGACCGTATGCCGGATCATGGTTCTCGCCAGAAATTTCCACCGAACCCCTTGGCCTCGGATCCACTGCTTTCCAAGAACCAAGAGGGGGGTCGGAAAATGCACCTTACCGGGAATGTAACGGCGTTTGTTGGGACGCTGCTGAAGCAGGAATTTGGCCCGAAGCAATTTCGCAAAAAGGACAATTACCGCCTAATGTTCGAGACCGAGGATGATCTCGTCTACGTTCAGAACTTCAACAAGCCAGCGGATCACCTTTGGTATCGGATTAATGACAAGCCTTGGCGGGAACTCCAATTGTCGCGGAAGAACGCTTGGGTGTGCTTCACCTACCCACCTGGTCAGATTGCCTATGTAATTCCCGTAAACGCGATTGTTGATCGCGTCCGCGCATCTAGATGGGTTCGCAAAAACCTTGAAGTGAACATCGATCCGGTAAAGTCGCGTTGGGTTGAGCTTGATTGGATAATCGAAATTTATAAGAAGAAAGTTGCATAGGATTGGGTGAGAATGGATCAATTCTGGGCCGTTGGCGCGTGCGCGCTCGGCACCCTAGTCGAATTTCGCCGCTTCCGTCTTCACGCCGTCGCCAGTGACGACGATCTTTTCGATCCGCTCCTGCGCGGATTTGAGCTTGGCTTCGCAGTGCGCCTTCAGCGCTGCGCCGCGTTCATAAAGCGTGATTGATTCCTCCAGATCGACAGACCCCGATTCCAGTTTCTGGACGATCGCTTCCAGTTCGGCGAGCGCTTTTTCGAAAGAAACACCATCAAGCTCGGTTTTTTTCGCCATTGTCATTATTACTCCGCTGCGGCGATGCGTGCGGACGCTGGCGCGCCCCGCACCGCGGCTTGTTCGTAAATGCGCCACGACCAGTAATGGTTGCCGCCTTCGCGGCCGGCGCGGCGCCATCCGCTGGTTCGCAGTTTCCGGTCGATCATCCAGTTGAGATAGCCATGCGCGCATAAAAGCACATCGCCACGCGCCGCGTGCTCGATCAGCCGGCCGGCAATCTCATCGACCCGTCCCCAGGCTTCGCGGTGCGTTTCAATCCCGGCCGGCGCATAGCCGAGAAACCAGAATGAGCGGCTGATGACGCCCCATGTTGTCGGCGACAATTTGAGGAACGGAACCGGCGGCGGCGGCAATGGCGCCTCGACGAACATCGGGTCAGCCGGGACATCGCGCGCGCCTTCGGTTGCATGGCGGGCGGTTTCGATGGCGCGCGGCAGGGTCGAAGACAGGATCGTCGTCGCCTTGGACGCAAGATCTATGAGGCTCGGCGGCGGGGTCTCGTCCGGATGGAGACCGCTTTCATCATATTGCGCCCACCACGCGCCGAAATCCTTCGCGGATATCCGGATGTCGCGCGACAGATTGGGGCGGCCGTGCCGCGCAGTGATGATCCGTCCGACCATAAATGATGGCTGACCTTTAATGTTGGGAGGCTTTATCGCGCGGTTTTCAACCGCGCATCAAGACCGCAACGTGGCTGGCGGTGCAGGCCGCGAGCGCGCCGAGATCATACCCCCCTTCGAGCACCGAGACGACGCGGCCGCCGCAGCTGGCGCGCGCGATGTCGAGGATTTGCGCCGTCGCCCAGTCGAAATCCGCCTCATTGAGACGCAATCCGCCGACCGGATCGGCGCGGTGCGCGTCAAATCCGGCTGAAATGACGATGAAGTCGGGCGAAAACGCGTCAAGCGCTGGCAGGATGCGCTCGCCCCAGACGCGACGGAATTCGTCGCCGCCAGCGCCGGTTTGCAGCGGCGCATTGACGATATTGTCAAAGGCGCCGCGATCGGAGGCGCGGCCGGTTCCGGGATATTGCGGCCATTCATGGCTGGAGCCGTAGAACGCTTCTTCATCATGCCAGAACGCCTCTTCGGTGCCGTTGCCGTGGTGCACGTCGAAATCGACGACCGCGATACGCGTCGCGCCATACACGGCGCGCGCATGCGAGGCGGCGATCGCGGCGGTGTTGAACAGGCAAAAGCCCATGGCGCGGTCCGGCGGCGCATGGTGTCCGGGCGGGCGGGCCAGCACGAAAGCATTCACCGCTTCGCCCGTATAGATCGCATCAACGGCCTCGACAGCGCCGCCTGCCGCTCGAAGCGCCGCTTCGAGCGAATGCGGCCCGATAATTGTGTCATGGTCAAGCCGCAAAAACCCTTCGTGCGGCGCTGCAGCGATCATGGCCTCAATATAGGCCTCGGTGTGAACCCGCGCCAACGCTTCCCGCGTGGCGATACATGGCGATTTACGGATGAGGCCGCCAAATGTTTCAGCAGCGAGCGCCGTCGATGCAGCGCTATAGCGTTCGGCGTGCTCGGGGTGGCCGGGCGGCGTTTCATGGGCGGCGAAGGCGCCATGTTCAAACAATAGGGTCGTCATGAAGGATTGTGCGCCTGCGGCTTTGGAATGATCGGAAGTTGCGGCATATGATGTGATCCTGCTGAAACAGACAATGCAGGAATTCCGCGCATGCTGAAAAAATTCGTCCTGACGGCGGCGGTGATCGTCGCGGTTCTCGGCGCTGTTCTGGTCGCGCGGACGCTGGCTTTGCCGGGCGCAACCAGCATCACGCACCAGACGCCCGTGGGCGATGCCGCGGATGGCGGTGCAATTGCCGAGCATCTTGGCGAGGCGATCCGCTTGAAAACGATTTCGTGGGGCGGCGACCAGGCAATTGACGCAGCGGCGTTTGCAGGCTTTGCTGCGTTCCTGCAGCGCGCCTATCCGGCCGCTCATGGCGCGATGACGCGCGAGATTGTTGGCGGCCATTCGCTGCTTTATCGCTGGCCGGGCGACCGCGCCGAGAACCCGATCGCGCTCATCGCGCATATCGACGTTGTCCCAGTTGAGCCTGGCACCGAGAGCGGCTGGACGCACCCGGCGTTTGACGGCGTTGTCGCCGACGGCGCGGTTTGGGGCCGCGGCGCCATGGACAACAAAGGGCAGCTGCTTGCGATGATGGAAGCAGCCGAACAGCTTGCCGCATCCGGATTTCGTCCGTCGAGGGATCTTTATTTCCTGTTTGGAGAGGATGAGGAACTTGGCGGCGACGCCGGCGCGGGGGAAATCCGTAAAGTGCTTGACGCGCGCGGCGTTCATTTCGCCTTCACCATCGATGAGGGATCAGGGCTAGTGCAGGGCCTCATCCCTGGCGTCGCGCCGCCACTCGCTTTGATTGCAACCGCCGAAAAAGGCTCAACGACGCTGAAATTCACCGCGCACGCAGCCGGCGGGCATTCCTCGGCGCCCGGCAAGGATACGGCGGTCAGCCTTGCCGCGCGCGCCGTTGTCGCGGTGACCAATCGCCCCTACCCGCTCGAAATTGACGCCAACAGCGTCGCTTTCCTTCACGCTATCGCGCCGGAGTTGCCATTTGCAAAGCGCGTCGCGCTTGCCAATTTATGGCTGACGGGCCCCTTGATCGCAAAACAGCTCGGCCAGTCGAATACGACTGCCACGTCGCTGCACACAACAATTGCGCCGACCATGATCGAGGGCGGCGTCAAGGTGAACGTGCTGCCGCAGACGGCGAGCGCCAGTGTCAATTACCGCATTCACCCGCGTGATGATGTCGCTGGCGTCGAGGACCGCGCCCGCGCGCTCATCAAGGATGATCGAATTGTTGTCGAGGCAGCGGGCGGCGTGGAGCCGAGCCCGCAATCGTCAACCTCAAGCGCCGGCTACGAGGCAATCAGCGCGGCGACCATCGACATATTCGGCCCAATTCCGATCGCGCCGTTCCTGACCCTGCAAGGAACCGACAGCCAGCATTATGTCGGCGCTGCTGACGACAATTACCGCTTCACGCCCTTCATCTATGGGCCGGACGATCTGAAGCGCATCCACGGGACTGACGAACGGGTGATGATTGCCGATCTCGTTCGCGGCGTTTCATGGTATGAAGCGCTGATCCGTCGCGCCGCGTCAAAAGGAGACTAGGATGCCGCAATTCGACATGATGATTGTCGACCCCGAAGATGTCGCCGGGCAGAAGGTCGAGGCGCACAGCGCTGGAACGCCCCTGCGCGAAGGCGGCGGCGACGAGACTTACCGCTGCGGCGTCTGCAAGACGAAACTGCTCGTCAACGTCTCCCACCACGATGCGCATGGCGCCATCATCAAATGCGGCAAATGCGGCCGGATCAATATCGAACCGCATCACCATCATCATTGATCGATTGACACCAGATCGCCGACCTTGATTTTGCCAAGCGAACGCGGCGCGGCGTTTTCGCCGAAAATTACGCCATTAATGCGCGGATCGGTCGAGCGGTGGATGCGGGCAAGCGCCGCGAGCGGTTCCTTGCCCATGCGCTGGCCGGTATTCTGATCGGTCGTCGTGACGATGCAGCGATCGGACGGTTTGACGAGATCGAGCATCACTTCGCCGATCTGAAGACGGGTCCACGTGTCCTCCGCCCATGGTTCGCCGCAATTGACGACAATGTTCGGGCGAAAGCGCGCCATCGGCACGGGCGCGCCGCCGTGTTTTTCAATGTCGCGGTTGAGCGCCGCCAGCGAGCCGGTCGTGGTCACGAGGATCGGGAAAGCGTCGGTGAAACTGACGGGCACGGGGGCTGGCGTCCAGATGCTGGCTTTGAGCCGCTCGGCCTTGTCGTCCATGAAAACCAGATGCGCTTCCTCGCCGATGAGGTCGGAAAGAAATTTGCTTGCGGCGGCGTCCGTCTCCGCGGCGTCGATTTCGGCGTCCCAGACAACGACCCTTCGGCGGACAACGCCGGGCGGCCTGGCGATTTCAATTGCGCCAAATCCGTCGGCCGAGAGTGCAAGACCGGAACCCGTCGGGCGGGCGGTCATCGTCGCCATTTGCGGGTGCGAGCGCTGCGTCAGGAAGACGCCGGTTGCATCGACTGCGAGCCAGCGGCGGTCGTTTTCCAGTCCGCGCGCTTCAACGCGGGCGCGATCGACGTCGAGCGCGCGCATGCCCTTGACGGGGTGAACGTGAAGCGAGGCGACACGCATTTATCCGCCGATCATCGACGTCGCCAGGGTCTCCCTGACGCCTGGCGGCGGGGTCGCGCTGTCCGGAACGAAGAAATCCGGGAACAATTTGCGCGACGGGTCGACGCGATATTTCTCGAAGTCCCTGACGCCGTGCTCGTAAAGGAAATTGTCGTCGATCACGAAATTGCCGGAGAATTCGCGCGATGGCTTGGAAAAGATCAGGTGTGCGGCGTCGGAGAGAATCTCGACCGTGCGCGAGCCCTTGATCATCGCGTCGCCGCCAAGCGCAAATTCAACCGCGGCGGTCGCAATCGCGGTTCTTGGCCACAGCGCGTTGAAGGCGATTCCATCGGTCCTGAATTCTTCCGCCATGCCGAGCACGCACATCGACATGCCATATTTCGCCATCGTGTAGGCAACATGGCCGCCAAACCATTTCGGGCTCATGTCGAGCGGCGGCGACAGCATCAGCACATGCGGGTTCGCCGCCTTTTTCAGATGGGGAATGCAGGATTTCGAAACGAGAAAAGTTCCTCTGGAATTGATCGAATGCATCAGGTCCCAGCGTTTCATGTCGGTTGATTCTGTGCCCGTCAGGGAAATCGCCGACGCATTGTTGATACAGATATCGACGCCGCCAAATGTCTCGACGGTTTTGGCGACCGCCGCCTGCACCTGGTCTTCAAATCTGATGTCGACGACGAGAGGAAGCGCTTTGCCGCCCGCCTTTTCGATCTCTTCAGCCGCCGTGTAGATGGTGCCGGGGAGGTGTTTGTGCGGTTCGGCGGTCTTGGCGGCAACGGCGATGTTGGCGCCGTCTTTCGCCGCTCGCAGCGCAATCGCAAGGCCTATGCCGCGCGAAGCGCCGGTGATGAAAAGCGTTTTTCCTTTGAGGGATGCCATGGTCGACCGTCCTTGATTGATGTCGGCCGACCATAGACATATTGAGACGAATTGTAATCGCTTTTAGGCAGTGATCGCCGTAGCGTCGCACTGGCAGCCGAGGACGCGGGCCGCTTCCTCTAAAGAGGTGACGCGTTCGGTCATTTCGCGCCGGCGTTCGGCGCCGCTTATCGTTCGCGTGCTCCACACGACGTCAATGACGACGTGATTGTCGACGATGGCGCAGCCGACGCCGTGCGCGTCGACATGGTCCTTGATCCTGGTCAGGCGGTTCATAATCGCTCCGGTTCTAATATGAGATTGGGAAAAATCTCCCCGCGCCCCCGCATTAGCTGAAATAGCGTCAACAGGGGATGAATGAAGAGTGCAGTAAAATGCCCGCGCTGTAAATAATTATTCTGTATAAAGACTTTTCGGAAAATTGTTTGCGCCGCAAGAAATCAAGGCATTAGTTGCAGGCGCGCCAGGACAGATCGATCACATCAATGCGAGGCGCGGCGTTGAAACGCATCGGCAGGCCGACCATGCCGGTGCCGGAGGTGACAAACACCTGTCCGCGTTCAGTGTCAGCTAGGCCGTAACGCGTGACGCGGCAGGCGCCGGGCATCAGCGCACAGGTAAGGCCCGGAATATTGATCTGTCCGCCATGCGTGTGCCCCGCCAGGAGGAGATCGACCGCTTCTTTCTTGCGAAGTTCAAGAATGGTTCCGGGATTGTGCGTCAAGATGAGACGCGGCGCGGGCCCGCGATGTTCAAGCAATGACCGGTCCTGCCCATCCGCCCATAATTCGCTGAGGCCGACAATTTCAACCGGCGCGCCATTCACTTGAATTGTGTCCATCGCATTGTCGAGCATGTGAACATTAAGGGCCTTCAGCGATCCCGCCAATTGAGCGCCGACATCGGGGCCGGGCAGGCCGACATCATGGTTGCCGAGCACGCCGAACACCGGTGCGTCAATCGTCCTCAGCGCGGCGAAAGCGTCTGCATAGTGTTCCGGAGAAATGAAATAAACAAAATCGCCAGCGATGAAAACAGCGTCGGGCGCTGCTTTGTTGATCGCGGCCGCAATTCTCCGGATCGGCATGGCGTTGGCGAAGAGGCCTTCATGGGTGTCGGAAAAGACAGCGAGACGCGCCGATCCCGCTTCGGGAAAACACCGTGCAAGCGTCGCCTCATGGCCGGCCGTCAGCAGCATGCGCGGCTCAATGAAGCGTGCATAGGCGAGGACGGTCAACGGCGCGAGCAACAAGAGTGCGACGACGCGGGCCGGAACCGACCGTTTGACAACGACATAAAGAAGAACGGCCGCCGCCGGAAAATAGAGATAGCTCGCATAGAAGATCGCAAGCTTCAGGAATTCCGGCGGACCGAGGCCACTCATATTGGACGGCAATTCACTTTTAGCCAGCGCGCGAAATCGGCTTCACTTACTTCACCGGCGGTGTGATTAAACGTGATCGCAGCGGCTTCAGTTACATCTACGCCTAGGTCATAATCGTTTAGGCCAAGTAAAACATAAACACACAAAAGCGCCGTTCGTTTTTTTCCATCGATATAAGGGTGATTTTTCGCCAGGCGGCATTCAAGCGGAGCGGCGAGACTGAATGCCGACGGTTTGGGGCGACGGGGACGAAAAGCGGCCTGCCTATTAGCGACGTCATGGCGGTATCCTAAAGGTTTGCGCCCATTCAGGACGTCCGCCCGCGCGCTTCAATCGTTTAGCCGACAGGCGGTCAAAAAGAGTGGCGGCGTCCGGCTGATCTGTGTATCCTGTCGGCGAAGGGACAGACGGGGACGGAATGAAGGTCGACGCGCCTCACGCGGGCGACGCGATTATTGGACGTGCACGACGCCTCACGCAGGCCGGCGCAGGCGCGGAAGCAGTTGCGGCCTGGACGGAAGTCCTTCGCGCCGAGCCTTCTCACCCCGAGGCCTTGTATTTCCTCGCCCACCAGGCCATCCGCGCTGGGGATGCACGGCGAGCCCTCGAAATGCTGGAGGTCGCCCAGCGCGCCAAGCCGCAGGACGTGATGATTCCGCTCGCTGCAGCGCAGGCCTATGCGCAGCTCGGCGACGCCAAAGCGAAACTTGCGGCGCTCGATCGCGCGCTGGTGCTTGATCCCTATTGCTACCCGGCGCTCCTGCAGAAGGCCTCGTTGCTTGAGGCGCAGGCGCCGCGCCGCGCCGCGCGCATTTACCGCGATGCGCTCAAGATTACGCCCTCAGAAGAGCGGGTTGCATTAGATCTCAGACCTCTCGTCGCCCATGCCAAGCAAAGGGTCGCCGATAACATGGACGCCCTCGACGCACATCTTGAGCGCGAGCTTGCGTCCGTTCGCGCGCGCCACGCTGGCGCATCGTTTGAGAGTTTCAACGAATGCAAGGATGCGATGCTTGGACGGAAAAAGATCTTCGTCCATGAACCCACGATGCTGCACTTTCCGCATCTGCCGGCGATCTCGTACTTCGACCGTAAAGAATTTCCCTGGCTCCAGGAAATTGAAGCGGCAACTGACGAGATCGCAGAGGAGCTCGTCGGTTTGCTCGGAGACAGCGATCCAGACTTCATTCCGTATTTGAATCATCCCGACGGCTCACCGATCAATCAGTGGGCCGATCTCAACCGGTCCAAAAAATGGAGCGCCTACTTCCTGTGGAACGATGGTGTCCGGATCGATGACCATTGCCGCCGTTGCCCGAAGACCGCAGCGGCGCTTGCGCGACTGCCGCTCGCAAACGTGCCCGGCTACGCGCCAACGGCGCTCTTTTCGACGCTTGATGCGAGAGCGCATATTCCGCCGCACACCGGCGTCACCAACACGCGGCTCGTAGTTCATCTGCCGCTGATCATCCCGGAGAGATGTCGCTTCCGCGTCGGCAATGAAACAAGGGAGTGGAAGCGTGGCGAGGCTTGGGTCTTCGACGACACGATTGAGCATGAAGCCTGGAACGGCAGCGACGAGCTCCGCGTGATCCTGATCTTCGACATCTGGCACCCGGCGCTCAGCGAAGCCGAACGCGACCTCGTCTGCGCGCTCCTAGCAGCCCAGAGCAAATATTACGCGGGCGCCTGACAAGCCATGTTTCCTATCCGGTAAGCGCCGCGGGATCGAGACGGGTAACTGCGCTTGCGCCCGTCAGCGATGCAGTGACGCCTGTCGCTTCAGTGAGGAAATTCTCGGCGAAGAACCGCGCGATGAGAATACGGCCATTGAGATACGCCTTGTCAGCGCCCTGCGCACTGGAGGCGAGGGCGGCGGCGGCGGGGCCCTTGCCGGGCTTGTCTGCGGCGCCATCGCCAATCCGATCACGCCTGCACTACGTACTAACGCCAAGCAAACCCGGGATTGATCATGTTGAAGCGGTTGTTTCGTGCAGCGCTTGCGCCACTTTCCTTCCTTTGCGTGTCGGCGCCGGCTCATGCGAGCGCCGGGGGAGGCCCGCCCGCCCGCGCCGAAGGGTGGTCATTCAGCGCTGGTCTCGCCCCGGTCATTGCGCCGATCTATTCCGGCGCCGACGAATACGGCCTGTCAGTTTATCCGGACTTGCGCGTCGCTTATGGCGACAAATTCTTCGCCTCCGTGCCCGAAGGGATCGGTTATCGTGTCGTCAATGCGCGGTATCTGAAAGCCGGCCCGATCGCACGCATCCGTTTCGGCCGCGAAGCGGAAACTGGCGGCTCGCCGTTCTTGATCTCCGGCGGGACATCCGATCTTGACGGCTTTTCTGATATCGCTGCCGCGGCGGAGATTGGCGGCTTCGCCGAGCTCGGCGCACGCTCGTTTAGTCTCCGGTCCGAGCTGCGCCGCGGGTTCGGCGGACATCGTGGAATAATCGCCGATTTAAGCGCCTCCTACGCCGCAAGAACTGCCGGGGCCGTGATTTCTGTCGGACCGCGTGCGACTCTCGCCAGCGACGATTTTGTCAGCGTCTATTACAGCGTTGATCCGGCCGCGGCGCTCGCATCGGGCCTTGCCGCCTATGATCCCGGCGGCGGACTGGTTTCTGTCGGCGCCGGGGTGACGATCGTCAGGCCGTTAACCGCGCACACATCGCTTGCAGTCATTGCCGGATATGACCGCCTCACCGGCGACGCCGCCCGCTCGCCGCTGGTGCGTGACCGCGGCGACGCCGACCAGGCGTCCGTGATTGTCGCGTTTTCCTGGAAATTCGGGTCGGGCGTCAGCCGGTAAGCGCCGCCGGATCGAGGCGGGAAAGCGCGTCTGCGCCGGCCGTCACCGACGCGGTGAGGCCGGTGGCTTCGGTGAGGAAATTCTCGGCGAAGAACCGCGCGATGGCGATACGGCCATTGAGGTACGCCTTGTCGGCGTCCGGCTCGCCAATCGCAAGCGCGGCCGCGATTGTCCCGCGGGTCAGATAATAGCCGCCGGCGACATTGCCGAATTGTCTGAGATAGGGCGTTGCGCCCGCGAGCACGTGGTCCTGGTCGGCCTTCGCCGCCTCGAGCAGCCAGCTGGCTGAGGCGCCAAGCGCCTCGGCCGCTTCGAGCAGGCGCGTTCCGATGATTTTCAATTCTTCGCGCTTGCCCGCCTTGGCGATCATCGCTTCTTCGCGGATGTCCTGAATATACGCCTTGATTGCGGCGCCGCCGTCGCCTTGCAGCTTGCGGCCGACAAGGTCCATCGCCTGAATGCCGTTGGTCCCTTCATAGATCGCGGCGATGCGTGCGTCGCGCAAGTGCTGGGCGGCGCCGGTTTCCTCGATGTATCCCATGCCGCCATGCACCTGCACGCCAAACGATGCGACATCATTGGCGCGATCGGTCGACCATCCTTTGGAAACGGGCGTCAACAGTTCTTCAAGCGATTTTGCTTTGGTGCGTTGCTTGTCGTCAGGCGAATGACGTGCAAGGTCATAGGCAACAGCATTGGCGTAGCAGATGGCGCGGCTCGCCTCGACCAGCGCCTTCATCGAATAAAGCATGCGGCGCACATCGGCGTGCTCGTAGATCGGAATCATGTCGCCGGTCTTGACGCCTGCGGCGCGACCTTGCCGGCGATCCTGCGCATAGGCGAGGGCCCGCTGGAACGCGGCCTCCGCGACGCCGACGCCCTGCAGCCCGACATCGAGCCGCGCGGCGTTCATCATCACGAACATGTTCTTCAGGCCCTTGTTTTCCTCGCCAAGGAGCGTTCCGTAACAGGCGCCGCGCTCGCCAAAGACCATGACGCAGGTCGGCGAACCATGAAGGCCCATCTTCTCTTCGAGCTTGATGCAATGCGCGTCATTGCGTTCGCCCGGCGAGCCGTCATCGTTCACATGAAATTTTGGCACGATGAACATCGAGATTCCGGCGGTTCCCGGCGGCGCGTCGGGCAGGCGCGCCAGCACCAGATGAACGATATTGCCGGTCAGGTCGTGATCGCCATAAGTGATGAAAATTTTCTGGCCGCTGATTTTATACCGGCCGTCGCCCACCGGTTCGGCTTTCGTGCGCAGCGCCGACAGATCCGAGCCCGCCTGCGGTTCCGTCAGATTCATCGTGCCGGTCCAGGCGCCTGTGACCAATTTCGGCAGGTAGGTTTTCTTTTGACAATCGGTCCCGGCGTGAAGGATCGCCTTGACGGCGCCGGTCGTCAGCGTTGTGCCGATGGCGAACGACATCGATGCGCCATTGAGCGCATCGACAAGCGCGTTCGCCAGAGTTGAGGGAAGCCCCTGTCCACCCCACTCCTCCGGGAATGCGAGGGAGTTCCAGCCGCCGTCGACGTAGTGCCGGTAAGCTTCCTTGAAACCGGGACTCGTTCTTACCACGCCGTTTTCAAGCCTCGACGGCGTCCGGTCGCTGCCCCAGTTCAACGGCGCAACGACCTGGTCGCAATATTTTGCCGCTTCCTCAAGAATTGCCCCGACCATGTCGCCGGAAAGGTCCGGGTATGCGCCCGATCGGATGAGGGCGGGAAATCCCGCCATCTGGTCGAGAGCAAAGCGCATGTCGCGGACAGGTGTTGCATAGGTCATCGGGGGGCTCCAGAACGGCAATCGTGCAATGCGTCCCTTTTAGCCGCATGCGGCCCTGATCCGCCACAAATGTCGGCGGGAAAAAGCAGTTGACCGCAAAATGTCGCAGGCTAATGGGCGGTGCAATGTGCGGCGCGTTCATTGGCGCGCGCGAATATTTTCTGGATGGCGGCGCCGTCGGACGGCTCTTGTTCAAGCGTTTCCGGATTCCACTGCGACCTGGTCGTATCAAAAAAGTCACCGCCATAAATATGAATGCCGCCGGCAAATCGCTCCAGCGGATTTGTCACCGAGTGAATGACATCGGCGGGCAGCGCCGCAACATCTCCTTCAAACAAGGCCTCGACGCCATAGGCCGCGATTGAGCCGTCTTCCGGGCGCCAAAGAATATTGTCTTCGCGGCCGGTATAAATGCCAATCAGCGCCCACATCAGGTGATTGTGCGGCATCAGGTTCATTTGCGGCGTCCAGACCGCGCTGAAAATCGTCAGCGTTTTCGAGCGATGAAAAACGGTGAGCCCCGCCAACGCAGGCTCGCCAACGGCGGCCAGCATGGCGCCGGGATCGGAGACGCCGCGCTTCAGCACTTCGCTGACGGCAGCCTGTGGGTCAGTGTCAAGATTTGCCGCCACGCAATCTGCGACGAAACGATTGATATCCATTTTTCTACCCCCTTTTTGCTTCGCCTCAGCGCGCGGGGCCGCGAGCGGAGCCGCCGCCGTTGCGGCAGCACCGGCGAACAGCATCCGTCTCGTTATTGAGATTTCCGGTTGTGTGGTCATTGGCGTCGGCCGCTTTCCTTTCGCGCCAAGCGGGATGAAGGCTGTTCTAGCCAGCCTAACAGCGCAAGTCCCGTCACACAAATCGGCGTTGTTGCGAGAGCCCGGGTTTGCTGCAGGGCTGGCGCCGGCGAAGCGGGCGATTTATTGGTCGCGCGAATGAATAGAGTCGCTGAAATAATCCGCCCACGATCGCCTGTGGAAGTGGCGCGCGCGATCAAGCGCGCGGCAGCCCTGATCCTTGCGGGCGATCTTGTCGCGATTCCGACCGAGACTGTTTACGGCCTTGCGGCTGACGCGACCAATGACAAGGCGGTCGCGCGGATTTTTGAAGCGAAGGGGAGGCCAGCGTTCAACCCGCTGATCGTTCATGTCGCCGATATGCCCATGGCCCGGCGATTGGTGGAGATAACGCCGCTCGCCGAAAAACTGGCGACGGCCTTCTGGCCGGGCCCGTTGACGCTTGTGCTGCGCCGGAAGGAAGGCAGCAGCCTGTCCCTGTTGGCGAGCGCCGGGCTTGATACGCTGGCGGTGCGCGCGCCAGGAAGCGTGTTGGCGCAGGCGCTGATCAAAGAGTGTGGGCGTCCGCTTGCGGCGCCAAGCGCCAACCGTTCCGGTTCGATCAGCCCGACGACGGCGGCGCATGTGGGCGACAGCCTTGGCGATCGTGTCCCGCTCATCCTTGACGGCGGGCCATGTCGTGTCGGCGTTGAATCGACAATCGTCAAAATCGAAGGCGACCGCGCCGTGCTGCTGCGGCCGGGCGGCGTCGCCCGCGCCGAGATTGAACGCGTCATTGGCAAGCGGGTCGAGGCGCCCGCATCAATTGCGATCGAAGCGCCGGGGATGATGCAAAGCCATTACGCGCCGAAAGCCCGATTGCGCCTGAATGCAACAGCGCCAATGGCCGGCGAAGCCTTCCTCGGCTTTGGCGAAGTCTCCGCTAACGTCCCATTCGCGCTGAATTTGAGCGCGAATGCCGATCCCGTCGAAGCTGCTGCAAACCTCTTCGCGCATTTACGAGCGCTTGATGCACTTTGCGCGGATCAAAACCTGCAAGGCATCGCCGCCGCGCCAATTCCAAACGAGGGCCTAGGCGAGGCGATCAATGATCGTCTCGCCAGAGCCGCGGCGCAGATCTTCTGATCACAATGGTTTTTTGAACCGGATCGCGAACTGGTCCGTATGGCCGCGAATGGCGGGATCGAAGACAGCGATGGTTAGCGGGTCGTCAGGATTGGCGAGGAAGTTGCTTTCCGCCTCAACCTTGAGGCCGGCGGCCTCCGCCATCGAGACGACAATTGCGCGGTCAATCCGGTGAAGGTCATTGCCGGAGGTTTCCGGCGCGCCGGCGACCGCCGAATGATCGATGACAGTAAACGATCCGCCTGGTTTCAGGATGCGGTAGATTTCTGAATAGGACTTAGACGGATCGCCGAGGGCCGATCCGTCTTCCGGCTTGTAATAAAGCTCGTGCGGTCCCTGGACCCATGTCACGATGTCGACGCTGCCGTCAGCGGCGTCGAGCGCATCGAAATTGGAAATCGCCTGCCGGACATTGCCAAGACGGTTATCGGCAAGGCGCGCCGTAATCTGTTCTCCAACAAAGGAAAGAAAGCCTTGCGGATTTTGCATGACAACGGCGCCTGACGGGCCGGCAGCGTGAGACAAAAGGTCCGTATACCAACCGCTGCCCGCTTCGATTTCAAAAACGACAGATCCGGGGGCGACCTGCATGAATTCAAGTGCGGTTGCGGGTTTGCGGCGTTCGTCGTCCTTGCGATCTTCCTCCGGCCGCGCCGGGTCCGCGACTGCTGCGGCGGCGACCGCCGCATAATCGACGGCGGGCGCAACTGGCTCGACCGGCGCGGCCGCGACCGG
>JBGSVH010000013.1:0-19642 GCA_041753055.1 Parvularculaceae bacterium | reverse complement strand
GTTCGCCTCACCCGTTCGCTTATCCCCACGCGCTGCGTCGCGCAGGGTTCGGGGTCCTCCACCCCGAAAGGTCAACAACGTCTTTGTAATGAGTATTTCCCTTTCATCATTAACACCTAACGCACGGAGTAGACCATGGCTACCATCGGAACCTTTACCAAAACCGGCGACGGCTTCACCGGATCGGTCGCGACACTCACCCTCGACGCCAAAGTCCAGATCAAGCCCGCCGAAAAGACGAGCGAGAAATCCCCGGACTTCCGCTTGCTGAGCGGCCGCGCCGAGATCGGCGCCGCGTGGAAGAAAACCTCGAACGAGAACCGCTCCTACCTCTCGGTCCGCCTCGACGATCCTTCGCTCGCCGCCCCGATCCTCGCCAATCTCTGCGAAATGGAGAACGGCGACTTCGACCTGATCTGGTCTCGCCCGAGCCGGCGCCGCAACGGCGATTGATCGACATCGCGAGCCGCGCCCCGCCGCAAGGCGGGGCGCTTTCGCCCCCGCGCGATGCGCGCGGGGGCTTTTCTCGCGGCTCAGGAGTTCACCAGAAAACCAGTCCGTTCACGGAAACGTGTCGCTGCTCAATGGCGGCGTCACACTGCCGCCCATGGTTATTGGCCCAAAAGCTGCATCGCGGTCGCCGCATCAATGCAATCTGAGTGGGGGGCTCGATGCAGTGCATCTTCAGTTATTGCAAAGAGGATCTGTCCGGCGACCTATTGGTCGTCGCGTTTTACGCGACGCTGGTTCTTGTCACGGTTAGCCTGTCCTTTCTCGCCCGGTCACGCTCCATCCGCACAGCGGCCTGTCTCATTGGCGGCGCCTGGGCGTTCGGACTGTTCGCGTTTTTCTACGTCAAGGTTCCGGCGTATTATCTGGTGGCCGTCATGCTCGACACGATGCTCGCCTACCACTTCTGGCGGATGGCCAAGGTGGAGATATTCCCGGCGGCGCTCTGCCTGATCCTGCTTTTCGAAATCACATTCGTCACCTTTTCCCTGTCCGTCGGCCTTTCGACCTACTGGACGCTGTTCGTCATGAACCGGCTCTTCGAAGTGACTCTGGTTTATCTCATCGGATGCGCGCTCTTCCGCATTCACATCCGCCGGCGGCAGCAAAAGTCTCAATCCCCGATCACCGGATGGCGCGCGAATTTCGTGGTCGGTTAATCGGGCAAACCCATATGGGGCGAATCAAAACTCGATCCAGTTCGGCCGTTAAAAAGACAAGCCGAATCTCATGAGATTTGGGAGCTTTTGATGCCGGACCACCGGTCTTTTGGGGGCCCGCCGACTCGCTCAATCGTCTCAATTCTTGTAGAATACCGACTTCGACCGGGGCGCACGCGCTCCGGCCTTTTCGTCGATGAGGCGATCGTTAATGAAGCTTCGTTTCTTCCCGGGCGAGTTCGTCGGCGAGGAGGCGCAACAGCGCCAGGAGTCGCGAGTTCATGGTCACTTTTTTGCCGGTCGATAAGGTCACGGTGACCGTTCCGTCCGCCGCCGGTTCGGAAAGCTTCCTGCGCCACGACGCGCCTTCGAAAAGATCCAGTTTCATCGGATCGCCGTCGCCTTCCTCAAGCGCATTGAGGTCAATAATGTCTGAAAATTCCTTTGTCACGCTATCTCCAGCTTGAGCGTTATCGCAGTGAATTTCATTCGCCAGACGCCTCATAAAGTAGGCCGAGCGCCGCGGCGTGTTTGAAGCCGTCCGGGAACCGTTGGCGATACTTGGCGGCCAACTCCAGCAGCGCGATCGAGGCCCCGTCGCGCGCGCTATTTTCGATCGCGGCGAGGTTCTCATCGAGAAAGAGATACACGAGAATGAGCGCCTGCACCGGAATATGCCGCCAGTCGGCGAAGCGTTGGAGCGCCCTGATCGGGATCGGTCGGAGGCCCGCTTCAACGCGCGAATAGACGGGCTGGCTGATGCATAAAAGCTCCGCCATCTCGGTCTGGGTGAGCCTCAGTTCAGACCGCAAGACGCGCAACAACGAGCCGAATTCGAGCACGGAAAAACGCTCCGGACTGCACCTGAATGCTGCGCCTCTCGGCCGAATTTGGCAAGCCAAAAGCGCGATGATCCGCACCCCAATAAGGCGAATTACGACGGTTTATTCCGCTGGCGAATAAATTATGCGCGCGCGGAATAAGACCCCCGAATTTAGAATAGAACCCCCTCAAATTCGAATAGGGGCCAGTTCCCTGAATCTCCCTCCCGGCGTCAGCATGGACCAGTAATCGCTGCGCGTCTGCGCTCGAAAATATGCAGGACGCGAAGATCCGAGGAGGCGCCGAAACCCATGGTCGCAAAGCACTCAGGAGAAGAAGAACGGCATGAGCGGGAGATCCTTGAGGAGAGCCCGTTTCTGCATCCCGACGAGGCGGCGGACTATCTGCGCATCACCCGTCGTGCTCTCGAGAATTTCCGCGTGACCGGCAAGGGGCCCGCCTATCGCAAGCATGGAGGGCGCGTCGTCTACCATATCGAGGATCTCGATGAATGGTCGCAGCATCGGCGCTACCGCTCCCCATCGGACAAGGATGACGCATGAGGCGGCGGAGCCGTGTTGTGGCGTTGGGTTTCGGCGGCGTTTCGATCGCGGCGCTAGGGTTTGCGAGCGTGATGGAATTCGCGCCGCGCCTCGTTTGGAACGCCTCAGCGAGCGCTCCGATCGGCCTCTACCGAATTAAAAAGCGCCCGCCCGACATCGGCGATTATGTGCTGGTCGCGCCGGATAAGAGCCTCGAAAATCTTATCGCCGAGCGGGGCTATCTCCCGGAAAATATCCCGCTTCTGAAGCGCGTTGCGGCCCTTCCCGGCGCCGGGATTTGCCGGCAAGGGGAGGGGATATCCATCGACGATTCGCAAGTCGCCGTGGCCCTTCCCGTCGATTCTGCGGGCCGGGTTCTGCCGATCTGGGAGGGCTGCATTGCAGTGTCGGCGAATGAGATTTTTCTCCTCAACGAGCCGAAAAACTCTCTCGACGGACGGTATTTCGGAGCGACGCATTTGGATGATGTCATCGGCGTCGCTGTTCCGCTTTGGGTGAGGAGGAACGGGCGATGAGGGGCGGGATAGGAGGTAGGCGGAGGAATGCAAGATTAAGGGCTCTGCACACGCGCGTGTGCAAAGCCAGTCTGCACGTCTCATTTCCATGCACATGGCCGACTGCGTCATGTGCATTGATGCGCATCGCCCAATGAGCGGCGCCGAGGACGATTTCCGCCCGAGACTCGGCCGTATCCGCTCACTCGGCGGGCGTTCCGTCAAGCGCTATCTCGGCAAACTCGCCGCCGCGATGGAAAAGGCCCGTCCCGGCGTATTCGCGAAGCGCTCGGGGAGGGGCTATGCGCTCTCCCATATCGGGCGCGGCGCCGGGATCGCCGCTGCTCTATCCATGAAAGGCCACCCATTCGCGAAATTCCGCGCCCGCCGCGTCGCCGTCAAAATCCGCTCGGTGCGCTTGGGCAAGAGCGGGCTTTCAAAAGCGCGGGCGCATCTTCGCTACATCCAGCGCGACGGCGCAGAAAAGGACGGTAAACCCGGAAAGCTCTACGGACCGGCACCGGAAGCCGTCGACGGCGAGGCGTTTCTCGACGAGGGGAAGACCGATCGCCATCAGTTCCGGATCATCCTTTCGCCCGAGGATTGCGGCGAACTTGCCGACCTG
This sequence comes from Parvularculaceae bacterium, assembly GCA_041753055.1. Taxonomy (GTDB): domain Bacteria; phylum Pseudomonadota; class Alphaproteobacteria; order Caulobacterales; family Parvularculaceae; genus Amphiplicatus. The sequence continues at coordinate 15,969 of JBGSVH010000013.1, read as the reverse complement.
TCGCGCTTCACGCGCGACGTGATGGCCGCCGCCGAAAAGGATCTCGGGACGAAGCTCGACTGGGTCGCCGTCAATCACCACGACACCGATCACCCCCATGTCCATATCGTCCTCAGCGGGCGGGCGGATGACGGGAACAACCTCGTCATCGCCCGCCATTACATCACCCATGGTTTCCGGCGGCGTGCCGAAGAACTCGCGATGCTGGAACTTGGACCCCGCAGCGATCTCGACATCGCCCGCGCGCGCCTCATGGAGGCCGGAAAAGACCGCTTCACGTCGCTTGACCGCGAACTCCAGGAAATGGCGGCGCAGGGCGTCATCGATCTGAAGCGCCCGCGCACGATCTATGACCGTTTCCGCACGAAGCTCCTGACCGCGCGCCTCAAAACCCTTGAAACCATGGGGCTCGCGACGCGCGCGTCCGATGGCTGGCGCCTGTCGCCGCGCCATGAAGAGACCTTGCGCGACATGGGCCGGCGCGGCGACATTATTCGCTCCATGGGGCAGGCCCTCGGGACCCGGTTTTCGCCGGCGGCGATGCGCGATTATGCAGCGGAAGTTGCGCCGCCGGTTTTGATCGGCCGCGTCGCCGGCTCAGGCGCGTCGGACGACGCCCATGAGAAGCGCTTCCTCGCGATCGACGGCGCCGACGGCAAGCAATGGCATGTCGCGGTTGTTTCGGGCGCTTCTTTAACGCCGCCGAATGAGGCAATCGTTGAGATCCGGCGCGAAGCAGGCGCGGCCCGCAAATCCGATCACGTCATCGCCGCGATCGCGAAGCAAAATGGCGGCGTGTATTCGGACGCGTTGCACGAACGCGCCGATCCGCGATCGACGCCCGAATATCGCCTTGCGCACAAGCGGCGGCTTGAAGCCTTGCGCCGGGCCGGCTGCGTAGACCGCGAACAGGACGGGTCATGGCGCGTGCCCGAGGATTATCTCAAACGCGCCGCCGAGTTCGAGCGCGGAAGAGGCGGGGCGTCAATCCGCGTTCTCTCCTTCGTTACGCTTGAACAATTAGAAAGCGCGCCGGGTGCGACATTCCTCGATGATGCGCTTGACGGAAAACGTTCGATCGATGCGACAGGCCACGGCTTTGGCGCTGAGCTGAAAGACGCGCTCGGCGCGCGGCGACGCTGGCTGCTGGCGAGGGGACTCGCCGAAGAGGAGGGCGGAGCCATTCGCGTCGACCGCCACGCGCTCGCGTCCCTGCAGCGCGACGCCGTCGCCAGGGAAGGCGCAAGGATCGAGGCGAGCCTCGGCAAATCCTTCATCGAACCAGTCGAAGGCGAGCGCTTCTCCGGCGTTTATCGCCGCCCCGTCGATCTCGCCTCCGGGCGTTACGCGTTGGTCGAACGCTCGAAAGAGTTCACGCTCCTTCCCTGGCGCGAGGCGCTAGAAGCCCGGCGCGGCCTCGAAATCTCGGCGGTTCTCCGCCGCGGCGGCGTCGCCTGGGACGTCGGAACAGAACGGGGATTGGGGCGGTGAGGAGGTGACTGCTTCAATTCGCGCAATAAATGGCGTGGAAACCGCGAAATTTGCGTTTCTGCGCCGGATTTGTTGCAATGACGCGGGTCGCCATTCCAACCCGCCAATAAGTGCCGAAAGCGCCTGGAGGCGCTCAACTTGTTGTTTTTATTGCATCATATCCGATAGGGTGAAGCCCGGAATGCCCGGCTGGCATGGTCAGTTGATTTCTTGGGAAAATACCTCTATATCTTCTTTCACAGGAAAGGCTCTATCCATGGCGCTCGCTCTTAAGGTTCAGACCAACAATTCGGCGGACAAGGCGCGCGTTTTGACCAAGGCCGTCGTTCGCGCCGGCGACGCGCTCGGCCTCACCTCGGCGGAACTCGCCGCCATCATCGGCGTATCGCCGGCGACTATGAGCCGGATGCGTAAGGGCGAATATGCCCTTGAGCCCAAAGACAAGCCTTACGAGCTTGCGGCGTTGCTCGTCCGGTTTTTCCGATCGCTCGATGCGATCGCCGGCGGCGACAGCGCCGTCAGGTCAGCTTGGCTGCGTGGCGAGAACGCCGCCCTTGGCGGCGCGCCGGCCGATCTCATTCAAACTGTTTCCGGATTGACCAATGGCCTTGCCTATCTGGACGCAAGACGCGCTCCGATCTGAACAACGGCCGTTCAAGGGCGTCTTCTGGCGCTGCGTCGAGGCACAACACCTCGTCTCGACGCTCGCCCTCGTCGATACGCTCGAAGAACAGCGTCTCCTCGAAGACATCCTCGAAGAAACGAAACCGCCGGCGCCGCCCGAATGCGAAGGGCTTCACTATCTCTACATGACGCCTTTTCGATACGGGCTCTATCCCAAAGGCTCGCGGTTTCGGCGGGCGGGCAAGACGCCGGGCGTCTTCTACGCGTCGGCTGCGCCGAAGACCGCTGTCATCGAGACCGCGTTTCATATCCTCCTCTTTTACGCGGATTCGCCGGCGACGCCCTTTCCGGCGAACCCTAACGAATACACGCTGTTCGACGTGCCGATCGCGGCAAAGGCGGCGATCGACCTCACATCCGCGCCGTTCGGCCAAGCGAGCGATCTATGGACGGATTTGAGCGACTATTCCGACTGTCAGGCGCTCGAAGAACTGGCGCGAGGCGAGGGCATCGACCTCATTCTCTATCAGTCGGTGCGTGACCCCGAACTCCGAATGAACGGCGCCTTGCTCGACTGTCGCAGCTTCGCCGCGAAAAAGCCGACGCTCCATCAATCCTGGAAACTCTGGTTCAACGCCGCCGGCGTTCATGCGATTGAGGAATTCGGGGAGGCGCGGTTTGCAATGGCGCCGGGGGAATTCGCAAAGGACATGCGGATCGCGGGGATGGCGTGGGAAAGGTAGACCCACGACGAACTTTCAAAGCTGATTGCCCGGGCCCGGCCGCTTCCGGATGATGGGATCCGGTTAGCCGAAAACCTCAAAGGCGCAACCCGCGTCACCAGAGAATTTACGCAGCAAACGAGATGCTGCAAAATATCTTGACAAAATGCGGACCGCCTCTTAGTTATAGTGCATCATGTCGATTGACGCACAAAAAATCCATGTCGGAACGCTGGCAACCGTCACCGCCGGCTTTCCCCTTCGCACAGCGGCGGATGCGCTTCCCGCCGGCGACGTCAGCTTCGTCCAGATGCGGGATGTGGTCGACGGGGCCTCGGTCGAATGGGCGGGGGTTCCGCGCGTCGCGCTTCCGGGCAAACGGCCCGTGAGCTGGCTTGGCGACGGCGACATTCTTTTTGCCGCCCGCGGGACCAACAACTACGCGCTTGCCCTTAGGAATACGCCGGCGCGCGCGGTGTGCTCGCCCCACTTCTTCGTTCTGAGGGCTTCGGACAAGGCGAGAATCGACCCCTGTTTCCTCGCGTGGCAAATCAATCAGAGGCCGGCGCAGGAATATTTCCGGCAGTCCGCCACGGGATCGCATATCCCCAATATTCGCCGCAGCGTGCTGGAAGGATTGGAAATCGCCGTTCCATCCGTGTCCAAACAAAGAATGATCGCAGACCTCTGGAATGCGTCGCTTGAGGAGAAGCGGCAACTGAGCGCTCTTCTCGCGAACAGACAACAACAACTGGACTCCGTCGCGGCGGATATTCTGACCGGACGCATGAGGTAGACAATGACCCAAGCCATCAAACAGGACGACATCAACAAGGCCGTATGGTCGGCCTGTGACACGTTCCGGGGAACGGTCTCGGCGGACATCTATAAGGATTATGTCCTGACCATGCTGTTCCTGAAATATATCAGCGACGTGTGGCAGGATCATTATGACGGCTACAAAAAGGACTATGGCGAGGAGCCGAAGCTGATCGCCGAGATGATGAAGACGGAGCAATTCATCCTTCCCGAAAGCGCCAACTTCACCACGCTCTACAAACGTCGCCACGAAGCCGGCAATGGCGAGCGGATCGACAAGGCTCTGCACGCGATCGAGGAAGCCAACATCGCCAAGCTGCGCGACGTGTTTCAGGATATCAGCTTCAACTCGAACAAGCTCGGTGAAGAAGCGCAGAAGAACGAACTCCTCAAAGACCTGCTTGAAGATTTCGCGAAAGACACGCTCAACCTGCGCCCCTCGCGCATCGGCAAGCTCGATATCATCGGCAACGCCTATGAATATCTGATCAAACAGTTCGCCGCCGATTCAGGCCGCAAGGCGGGGGAATTCTACACCCCGCCGGAAGTCTCGGAATTGATGGCGCGGCTAGCCAATCCGAAAGAGGGCGACGAGATTTGCGATCCGACCTGCGGCTCCGGCTCGCTTCTCATGAAATGCGGCCGCCTGATCCAGCAGCGCTACAACAAATCCAAGAAGTACGCCCTCTACGGACAGGAATCGATCGGCAGCACCTGGGCGCTCGCCAAGATGAACATGTTCCTGCATGGCGAGGACAATCACCGCATCGAATGGGGCGACACGATCCGCAACCCGAAACTGCTCGACGGCGAGGACCGGCTGAAGCATTTCGACATCGTCGTCGCCAATCCGCCCTTCAGCCTCGACAAATGGGGGCACGGCACGGCGGAGGCGGACAGGTTCGGGCGTTTCCGGCGCGGCATCCCGCCAAGGACCAAGGGCGATTACGCCTTTATCCTCCACATGATCGAGACGATGAAGCCGAAGACCGGCCGAATGGCGGTGGTCGCGCCGCATGGCGTGCTGTTCCGTGGATCGTCGGAAGGCAAAATCCGCAAGCAGCTGGTTGAGGAAAACCTTCTCGATACGGTCATCGGCCTGCCCGAGAAGCTCTTTTATGGGACGGGCATTCCGGCGGCGATCCTTGTGCTGAAGAAACGCAAAGCCGACGACAAGGTCCTGTTCATCGACGCGAGCCGGGAGTTTCAGTCCGGCAAGAACCAGAACCAACTCTCCGACGACAATCTCAAAAAGATCATGGAGACGTTCGCGGCGCGCCAGAGCGTCGATAAGTACGCCTATCTCGCCAGCCCCAAGGAACTCGCCGAGAACGACTTCAACCTCAATATCCCCCGCTATGTCGACACGTTCGAGGAGGAAGCGGAAATCGACCTGATGGCGGTGCGCACCGAGCGCGAAAAGCTGAAGGCCGAACTCGCCGAGCTTGAAACGAAAATGGACGGCTACCTCAAAGAATTGGGTTACGCCGTATGAGCGAGGATGCGCCGCCAGCCGGCTCGAAGGGCGAGCTGGTTCTTTACCAGACCGAGGACGGCCTCGCGCAGATCAGCCTGCGCGCGATGGACGGCACGGTCTGGCTGACCCAGGCCGAGATCGCGGAGCTTTTCGACACCACGAAGCAGAACGTCAGCCTGCATCTCAAAAATGTGTTTGACGACAGGGAGTTAGACGAGGGTTCAGTTGTCAAGGATTCCTTGACAACTGCCGCCGACGGCAAGGGCTACCGAACAAAATTCTACAGCCTCGAAGCGATCCTCGCCGTGGGCTTCCGGGTCCGCTCTCCGCGCGGCACGCAGTTCCGGCGCTGGGCGAATACGTCCTTGCGGGAATATCTCGTCAAGGGCTTCGTCATGAATGACGAGCGCCTGAAAGACCCGGATGCGGATTATTTCGAAGAACTGCTCGCGCGCATCCGCGACATCCGCTCCTCGGAAAAGCTGTTCTATAGAAAGGTGCTCGATATCTACGCGACCAGCGTCGATTACGACGCGCGCGCCGACGCCTCCGAACGGTTTTTCCAGACGGTGCAGAACAAGATGCACTTTGCCGCGCATGGGTCGACGGCGGCGGAGATCGTGGTCAAGCGCGCCGACGCTGGTAAGGATCTCATGGGGCTCACCGCCTGGGCGAACCAGGCGAAGGGCGGCTCGCCGCGCAAGACCGATGCGGTCATCGCCAAGAACTATCTGCGCGCGGAGGAGCTCGAAGCGCTCAATCGCATTGTCACCGCCTATCTCGAATTTGCCGAGCTTCAGGCGTTAAGCCGCAAACAAATGCGGATGGGCGACTGGATTGGGAAGCTCGACGAGTTCCTGAAACTCGGCGACCGCGACGTGCTGACCCACGCAGGGCGGGTGAGCGCGCAGCTAGCCAGGCAAAAAGGCGGCGAGGAATATGACCGCTGGCGCGCAAGAGCCATCAACGCGCCAAGCGCCGTCGAGGCGCATTTTCTGGAAGCCGTGCAGAAGACCAAGGCGCTTGAGGCCGCGAAGCCGAAGGGGACGCGGAAGGGCAAGACGGGGAGCGCGGAATGAACGGTTGGGTCGAGGCAAAGCTGGGCGACCTTTTCTCGTTCAAGAATGGGATGAACGCTGAGAAGTCTGCGTACGGAAATGGAATTCCATTCGTCAATGTCATGGATGTATTTGGAACTGACGTTCTAACGTCCGATATTGTTCGCGGCAAAATTCAGGCTTCCGAAAAACAAATTAAAGAGTATCTGGTAAAACGTGGAGATGTTTTATTTAACAGAACTTCGGAAACGTTTGACGAAATTGCGCTGACAACTGTTTACATGGATGACGCGCCAATCGTATTTGGCGGCTTCGTAATCCGAGCGCGGCCGCGCACCTCCAAGCTTGATCCGAATTTCTGCGTCTATTTTTTTCAAGCCGATGCAATACGGCGGGAGATGATCCGCAGAGGTCAGGGCGCTGTTCGCGCAAACATTGGTCAAAAGGATTTGGCGACCGTGCCGGCGGCGGTGCCTCCGCTTGCTGAGCAAAAACGCATCGCGGAAATTCTCTCGACCTGGGATCGGGCGATTGAGACGACCGAGAGGCTGATCGCGAACAGCGAGGCGCAGAAAAAAGCCCTCATGCAGCAACTCCTCACCGGCAAAAAACGCCTGCCGGGATTTTCGGGAAAGTGGTCTCGAAAGCACTTTAGAGATGTAGTTGATATTGATCGAAACAGCTTGGGTCAGAACACGCCCGCCAATTTCAAGTTTCGCTATGTATCCTTGAGTGATGTGTCGATAGGAAAGATCGCTACCAATCTGCCGGAAGTTGAATTCGCCAGCGCTCCGTCGCGTGCCCGGCGGAAACTAGACGAGCACGACATTCTGATGGCCACGGTCCGGCCAAATCTGCAAGCATTCGCGAGAGTATCTAAAAATAATGTAGAATGCATCGCGTCAACAGGATTTGCGGTTTTGACAGCTAAATGTGGCTATAATCCAAGTTACATCTATCATTATCTTTTTAGCGAGCATCTTACCGGCCAAATCGACGCGTTGGTTGTTGGTTCGAGCTATCCGGCAATCAATTCGACCGACATTCAGGGCTTGGGAATTATATGCCCAGAAGAACAAGAGCAAGCGGCTATCGCACGAGTGTTGAATGCATTTGATGCCCCGATAGCTGAGTACAAAAATCAGCTTTCGTCGCTCTGCCAAGAAAAAGCTGCTCTCATGCAGCAGCTCCTCACCGGAAAGCGCCGCGTCAAAATCAAAGGGGAGGCGCAAGCGGCATGATGAAAGTCATCTCCTTCGAAAAAGCGATTGAGGACAGTACACAGTTCTCCAAGCGCCACTTAATTCTCGGCAACGGTTTCAGCATCGCCTGTCGTCCCGACATTTTCCACTATGGGTCGTTGTTCGCACAGGCAGACTTCTCGAAGGCGCCCAAGGCGAAAGAAGTCTTTGAGGTTCTCAACACGCAGGACTTCGAGACCGCAATCCGGGCTCTCGATAATGGCGCCGCGATCCTTCCGGTCTATTCCGCCGGCGCCACGGCCGCGAAGGAAATGATGGCTGATGCGAAGACGCTAAAAGACCTTCTTGTTTCAACGGTTGCAGGAAATCATCCCAATATACCGCTCGACATACCGAATGAGAAATTCTGGGCATGCCGGCAATTTCTTTCCAACTTCCTCGTTGGCCAGAAGCAGGGGTATGTCTTCACGCTGAATTACGATCTGCTTTTGTATTGGACGCTAATGCATGAGGATCATCCGTTTGGCGACCCTATCGCATTGAACACAAATGATGGATTTGGAAACGACGAAGACGACCCTGATACGGACTACGTTGTTTGGCAGGGCGAGACGGGCGCTCATAGCGCGGATGTTCTATACCTTCACGGCGCGCTGCACCTCTTCGATGCGGGGCATGAGCTCCAAAAATATACCTGGGTCAGGAAACAGGAGCGCTTGGTTGACCAAGCGCGAACCGCGATAAATGCGGACAAATTTCCTCTCTTTGTTGCGGAAGGCACAAGCCGCCAGAAGTTCTCGAAAATCCGGCACAATGCCTATCTGTATCAGGCGCTAAAAGTACTGACAGCGAATGCAGACCAAGGACGCCATTGCTTTTTCGTTTTTGGGCACTCGTTGGCCGACAACGATGATCACATTTTAAGACGGTTGGGCCGTGGCAGGGTTCCCAAGCTCTATGTCAGTTTGTATGGCGCCCCGGAGAGCGAGGTGAATAAGGCGATCATAGAGAAAGCCAAGCGCATTGCAGCACTCCGAAGGGACAGAAACCCGCTCGAAATAGTCTTTTTCGATGCCGCCTCAGCGCGAGTGTGGGGGTAGCGTGACCGGCGCGCCCAACACCGCCGAGCAATATTCCGCGCATATCCCGGCGCTGCAAACGCTGCTGGCGCTGGGTTGGGAGTTTCTGCCGTCGGACAAGTGCCTGACGATGCGGGACGGCAATACCGGCGTCCTTCTGAAGGGCGTTCTGGTCGAGGCGCTGAAAAAGCGCCGGTTCGACTTCAAGGGGCGGAGCTATCCTCTTTCCACCAACGCGATCGACCAGATCGTACGCGACCTTTCAACGCCGCAGATGCAGGAAGGGCTGCTCACCGCGAATGAGCGGATTTACAATATGCTTGCCCTTGGCGTCACCGTGACGGAATTCGTCGACGGCAAGAAGCATTCGGCGACCATTCCAATCATCGACTGGCGCGATCCTTCGAATAACAGCTTTCTCGTGACCGAAGAACTGGAGGTCATCACGACCGACGGCACGCGCACGCGGCGCCCGGACATTGTTGGATACGTCAACGGCCTGCCGCTCGTGGTGATCGAGGCAAAGCGCCCCGACTCCGGCAACCCGAATACTTCCATGGTGGCGGAGGGGATCAGCCAGAACATCCGCAACCAGAAGAACGACGAAGTCCCCCACCTCTTCGCCTATTCGCAATTGCTGATGTCGATCAGCGCGACGGATGGCCGCTACGCGACGACGAAGACCCCCGCCAAATTCTGGTCGAAATGGCATGAGGAGGAATTTGACGAGGCGCATTTTGTGAAGGTGAAGAACGCGCCGCTGCCGCCCGCCGCGCGTGACGCGCTTTTGTTCGGCCGTCCGCCTTCGGTGCAGCGGCAATTCACGGCGCTGTGGTCGGATGTCCAGTTCGTCACCGATCAGGACCGGTTGCTGATCAGCCTGCTCTCGAAAGAACGCCTGCTCGAATTCATCCGCTATTTCATCATTTTCGACCGCAAGGCGGGAAAGATCGCCGCGCGCTATCAACAGGCGTTCGGGATCAAGGCGCTGCTCGCGCGTATTTCGACAGTGCGGCCGGACCGCGGGCGCGAGGGCGGCGTTATCTGGCACACCACGGGCTCGGGCAAGAGCTTCACCATGGTGTTCCTGTGCAAGGCGCTCTTGCTCATGGAGGCGCTCGCCGAATGCCGGGTGATCGTCGTCACTGATCGGATCGACCTTGAGAAGCAGCTGGCGCGGACTTTCCTGACCGGCGGCGCGCTTGGCCTCTCCCAGATCGGCAATCGCGAGGAGAACAAGGCGAAAGCCGCGACGGGACGCGATCTCGCGCGGCGGATCGGCCAGGGCAATGAACGCATCATCTTTTCGATCATCAACAAATTCGGCACGGCGGCCAAGCTCCCCGAGTGCCATAATCCATCGCCCAACATCATCGTGCTGGTCGATGAAGGGCACCGGAGCCAGAGCGGCGAAAACCACGAACGCATGAAGAAGGCGCTGCCCAACGCCTCTTACGTTGCGTTCACCGGCACGCCGCTGCTGAAAGACGACAAGACGACCAACAAATTCGGGCCGATCGTCCACGCCTATACGATGCAGCGCGCGGTCGATGACGGCACGGTGACGCCGCTGCTCTATGAAGAGCGCAAGCCCGTGCTCGATGTGAACGACGCCGCGATCGACAAATGGTTTGAGAAAATCACGGAAGGCCTCTCCGACAAGCAGAAAAGCGATCTCAAGGAGAAGTACAGCAAGAAGGGGCAGGTCTATGGCGCGCAGGACCGGATCAACCTGATCGCCTGGGACATCGCCAGCCATTTCGAGGAAAATTTCAAATCGCTGGACAAGGGGCTGAAAGGGCAACTGGCGACCGACAGCAAGCTCTCCGCCGTGCGCTACAAAAAGGCGCTCGATGCTACCGGCAAGGTGACAAGCGCAGTCGTTATTTCGCCGCCCGATACGCGTGAAGGGCATGAAGACGTTGACGAGGCGGAGCTGCCGGAAGTCCACCAATGGTGGAAAGACAATGTCCGCGACGATCCCGAGGAATATGAGCGGCGGATCATTGACGACTTCGCCGAACCCGGCCCACCGGATATCCTGATCGTCGTCGATAAATTGCTCACCGGCTTCGATGAGCCGCAAAACGCCGTTCTCTATATCGACAAGCCGCTGAAACAGCACAATCTCATTCAGGCGATCGCCCGCGTGAACCGCCTGCACGAGCACAAGCCGTTCGGCTATCTCATTGATTATCGCGGCATCCTGAAGGAGCTCGATACAGCGATCACGGAGTATCAGGACCTCGCCGAACGCACGCAGGGCGGCTTTGATATCGACGATATCGACGGCCTCTATTCGAATGTCTCGACGGAGTACAAGAAACTCCCCGCGTTGCATGACGCGCTGTGGGCGACCTTTAAGCCGGTCAAAAACAAGTCTGACCGTGAGCAATATCGACAATTGCTGATCCCGTCCTTTGAAACGGGCGATAACGGCCAATCCATCGACGTGAACCAGAAGGTGCGCGAAGATTTTTATGAAGCGCTGACAAATTTCGGCATGTGCCTGAAGGTGGCGCTCGGATCGCAGTCCTTTTTTGAGGACAGCGCGGTGACGGAAGCCAAGATCGCCGAATACAAGCGCGACCTGAAGTTTTTCAGCGAACTTCGCCGCGCCGCCAAGCAGGACGCCCAGGAAACGGTCGATTTCAGCGCCTATGAGGACCAAATCCGCAAGCTGGTCGACCGGCATGTCATCGGCGAAGACATCAAGGAATCAGGCGGCGTCTATCTCGTGAATGAGCTTGGCCTCAAAGAAGACCCGGAAGAATGGCCGGACGAGAAGCTGCGCAATGAAACGGATTTGATCCGCTCGCGGCTGAAACGCACGATCGAACAGACGCTTGTCGATGATCCTTACGCACAGGCGTTTTTTTCGGCGCTTCTGAAACAGGCGATCGCAGAAGCCGCCGCGATGTTCGAGCATCCATTCAAGCAATACGCCTTGTTCAAGGATTTTGAGCAAACGGTATCGGCGCGCGAAATCGATGATATCCCTTTGGCTATCGCAAAGAACCAGCATGCACGAGCTTATTTCGGGATACTGAAGCTGGCGGATGAAAATGGTTCAATCGACCGCTTCGCGGAATTGGGGACGGAGATCGACCAGATCGTGACGGACGCCGTCGCTGAAAACTCACTGAACCCACAGAACATCGAGGCGTCTGTTCGAAAGAACGTTCTGCCGCTCTTGTTCAAGGAAATCGGGCTCGACGCAGCCAAGACAGCAACCGACAAAATTATTGAAACTGTCCGGATCGGACTCTCGCGCGGTGATCTCTGATGCGGGGTGCGCTTCGATACGGGGATCGATCAATCGCTTACAGTATCGTGTTCGCGCCGAGCCTCGTGGGCAAAGTTCGCATCCATGTGCACCCAAACGCCGAGGTCGAGGTCGAAGCCCCTGCCGAAACAGCCGAATCCGAAATATCCAAGGCGGTGCAACGACGCGCGCGCTGGATTTCAAAGCAGCTCGAACGTGCAGCCGAAGCGCAGTCCTTCCGGCTCAAACGGGAATATGTCAGCGGTGAAACGCATTTCTACATCGGCAGGCGCTACCAACTGAAGGTCGACTTGAGCAAAAAATCCGCCGGACAAGTTCGTCTCAAGGGGGGTAAGATCGTCGTCGCCAGCAGATCGTCCGATCCCGCCGCGATCCGGCGACGGCTGCGGGGCTGGTATCTTGAACGCGGTGCCGAGTATTTCGAACGGCGACTAGATATCGTCGCCGCGTCGGTCGCCTGGCTTCCGCAAAGCCCGGGGCTCAAGCTGATCCCAATGAAGAAGCAGTGGGGCAGTTGCTCCCCGGACGGCAAAATTCATCTCAACCCGAGCCTCATACGCGCGCCGAGCGATTGCATCGACTATGTCATCACTCACGAGATTTGCCATTTGCGCGAACGAAATCACGGCAATCGTTTCTACGATTTGCTCAGTCAGGCGATGCCGAATTGGGAGCATGTAAAGGCTCGGCTCGATGGGATGGCGGAATTGCTGCTTGCGGAATAAAGATGAATTTGGTCTCGGAATTGGAGCCTCAAAAAGGGGCGCATCAAAAACTAGGAGCTATCCCCATAACGGTTTGACGTGAGCGCGAACAGTGATTCCTTCGGCGTGAGGCAGCTCGGAGGAATATATGGTCGGACGTTTTGAGCTTTCGGACAAGGAGTGGGCGATCATCGAGCCCCTGCTGCCGAACAAGCCGCGCGGGGTTGCGCGGGTCGATGACCGCACGGTTTTGAACGGGATATTCTGGGTTCTTCGGACGGGTGCGCCGTGGGAGGATATGCCGGAGCGTTACGGCCCGAGGACGACGGTTTACAACCGCTTCGTCCGCTGGCGGAAGGCCGGCGTGTGGGAGCGTCTATTCCAGCATTTTCAGAGCGATCTTGCCGCTTCTCCCTACATGATCGACTCGTCCGCCGTCAGGGTTCACCAGCACGGGACGGGCGCCCGAAAAAGGGGGCTTCGGAAACCGAGCAAACCGGACGCTCACGCGGCGGGCTGACGACGAAAGTGCACGCCGTCACCGATCGCGAGGGGCGCGTCGCGGCGCTGAAGCTCTCGCCGGGCCAGGAGCACGATCTGGCCGCCGCGTACGATCTCCTCGACGCGGTCCCGGCCGATACGGTCCTGCTCGCCGACAAGGCCTACGACGCTGACGCGTTCATGGAAGCGCTCGCCGAGCGCGGCATCTGCCCCAACATTCCGAACCGCTCAAACAGGAAGGAGAAGCGCGGCTTCTTTCCGTCGCTCTACAAACTTCGCAACGCCGTCAAGCGCTTCTTCAGCAAACTCAAGCACTTCCGCCGCGTCGCCACCCGCTACGAAAAGCGTGGCGACAACTTCCTCACCATGTGCCAGCTTGCCTCCGCGCGCATCCTCATGCGCGGTTTATGAGTCAAGCTCCTAGGTTCAAAGGTCCTAAGAGCCTGATCCAAAAAAAGTTGTGTGATTTCAGCGGCATATGATTCTCCGCGTTTGCTTGGGACACGGAGGATCGAGATGGCTTGGACTGAAATCACACGCCCGCGATATGAGCGGGATTGCGCGCGGTATGCAAGCGACCTGACGGACGATGAGTGGGCGCTGATCGAGCCGTTGACGCCGGCGGCGAAACGGATCGGCCGGCCGCGCAAGACGCGTTTGCGGGAAGTCGTGAACGCGCTCCTTTACATCGCGTCTTCGGGTTGCGCGTGGAGGCTCCTGCCGAAGGAGTTTCCACCGTTCTCGACCGTGCAGAAGTATTTTTACCGCTGGCGCGACGAGCGGCTTCTCGAGATCATCAGCCATCATCTTGTTGCACTCGCGCGCGAGGAACGTCTGCTATCGGGTGGTCTTTGGCCTGATGTCGCTGACGACCGCTTTGGGGAGAGCCCGTGTGAAAACGCGTTCGCGCACCTTGGAAGTCCAATGAGGAGCGGTGCGCGGCGGCCCCTCATGCCGCCAGCGCCTTTATCAGCGGTGCGACGCCGATGATCTTCATGACGCGCCGGATATTGTAGGCCAATATGCTCAGGCTCCTCTCCGTACGGACGGCTTCGAGCCCTTTGCAGAGAAAGGGCGTCGCGCCCATCCAGGCTTTGATTGTGCCGAAGGGATGTGCGGCCGTTTGACGGCGAATCCCCATGGCGTCGCCCAAAGCTTTCATGCGGGCGCCCATCGCTTCAATGACGTGCTCGTGCTCCCATCGGCGGACCCGCCGGAGCTTGCTGGTCGTGCATTTCTCCTTGAGAGGGCAGCTTGGACATTTCGTCGTTCAGTAGATGAAGATCTTCATCTCGCCTTCAACGGTTTCGAACCGCCGCGTCAGCGTCTCCCCGGCCGGACAGCGGTAGGTGTCATCCCCGGGCCCATAGACGAAATCATCCTTGCTGAAACGGCCCTCGGCTTTCGCATTCGACGTCTGCACACGAGGCACAAGGGCATTAACGCCCATTTCCTTGCAGGCGACAACGTCGGGGCCGCTGAAGTATCCGCGGTCGGCGATCACATCAATTTCTTCAAAACCCAGCACGCCCTTGGCTTCTGCCGCCATCTGGGGAAGCAGGCCGCGATCGACGACGTGATTGGTCACTTCATGGGCGATCACCAGATGGTGCTCGGGATCGACGGCGGTTTGCACGTTGTACCCAACGACGCCGACGAGGCGCTCCCCGGTGACCATGGAACGGCAATCCGGGTCGGTAAGCGACACCTGATGATCCGACGCCTCCTCAACGGCTTTCTCCATCTCCTTCAACTTGCGCATCTGCTCATGAAGTCGGCCGAGTTTCTCGCGCAGCCGGCCGCTATCGGAAGGAGCGCCAAGGGCTTCTTGGCGATCGGCGGCGTCGAGCGATTGCAGGTATCGCGCGATCGCCTCGTCCACTTGCTTCAGGCGCGCTTTGACTTTTTCGCGGGTGAAGTTCCGATCGCGTGAGTTGACGCCCTTGAACTTGCTGCCGTCGATCACCGCCAGCGCGCGTGAAAAGAGTCCAAGTTGCCGGCAGATGACGATGAAGCGCGCGCACGCGCCCCGGATCGCCGCGCCGTTGTCGCGGCGAAAATCGGCGATGGTCTTGAAGTCCGGCGCCAGACGCCCGGTCAGCCACATCAGCTCGACGTTGCGTTGGCACTCGCGCTCCAGTCGGCGGCTCGACTGGATGCGGTTCATGTAACCGTAGAGGTAGATCTTGAGCATCGTCGCCGGGTGATACGGCGGCCGCCCGGTTTGCGCCGGCGTCGTCGAGAAGCCAAGTTCGCCGAGATCAAGCGCTTCGACAAACGCGTCCATCACGCGCACCGGATTGTCATCGTCGACATAGTCTTCGATACATGGCGAGAGAAACGATCTCTGATGACGATCGTCGCCTTCCACAAACCGATGCATAGAGCCTCCGTGCGCATGCCGAAGACTCTCATGATTTGCGGGTTTTCACACAGGCTCGGGATTTTTGCGACATTCCGAGTGCAAGACGGGATGTCCGCTTTCGTGGGAACGTCCTGTTTCGACGCGAAGGCGTCAGCGCGAAAACCGATACAAATTTGATCAACGGTTTGAGTGGCGACCAACCTGCAAATTCCACAAACCCGCAAAAACCCGCAACCCGCCGCAGATTCCCTCAAATTTCCTCATATTTCTGGAAGTGACCGGGGCGCGTTGATGCGCCGATGATCGAGCCTGCGCTGGAATGGCGCGTGTGCGGAACCGATCATGACCCCGACCAAGATTCTCATCGGCCAGGCTTTCGTCGTGATGCTGATCATCATGGGCGCGCTTCAATCGGCGACCCAATATGTCGCGGCGGCGCTGGGGTTCGACAGGGCGCTCGGGGCGCCCTGGTTCGAGTTCGGCGGAACGTCCTTCTATTACCCGTGGCGGCTCTTCGAATGGCAATATTCCTATGAAGCCTATGCGCCGGACGTCTTCATGACAGGCGGCGCCATCGCGGCCTCGGGCGGGATGCTCGGCGCCGCGGCGGCGATCGCCGGATCCTTATGGCGCGCACGGCA
>JBGSVH010000012.1:0-18812 GCA_041753055.1 Parvularculaceae bacterium | reverse complement strand
GTCGGCGCCGACTGGTCGCGCAGCCCCGTTTATGCGGCCCATGGCATGGCTGCGACCGCCCAGCCGCTCGCGTCGCAAGTCGCCATCGACATTTTGAAACAGGGCGGCACCGCCGTTGACGCCGCCATCGCGATTAACGCGACCTTGGGCCTGACGGAGCCGACGGGCTGCGGCATTGGCGGCGATCTCTTTGCGATTGTCTTCGACCCGAAGACGCAAAAGCTTTACGGCCTCAACGGATCGGGCCGCGCGCCGATGGGCCGCTCGCTCGACGAGACGATCGCGAAATCGGCGGCGATTGTCGGCGCAGGCGCCGGCATCCCGCCGCTCGGCGACCTCCCCGTCACGGTTCCCGGCACCGTCGACGCCTGGTTCGAGCTTCATTCGAAATTCGGGAAACTCCCGATACGGACGATTTTGGCGCCGGCGATCAGCTACGCCAAGGACGGCTATCCGGTGTCGCCGGTGATCGCCATGTACATGCAACGCAATCTCGCCGGCTTCGAGGCGCGCCTGCCGATGATCAACGAATTCGACAATGCGCGGGCGACCTATTTCGCCAACGGCGCGCCGAAGGCCGGCGAGATTTTCAAGAACCCCGATCTTGCGGCGACCTATGAAAAGATCGCCAAGGGCGGCCGGGGCGCCTTCTACAAGGGTGAGATTGCAAGAACGATCGACGCCTATATGACCCGTATCGGCGGCGATTTGCGCTACGCTGACTTCGCCGCGCACCGCTCGGAGTGGGTCGATCCCGGCTGCGTCAATTACCGCGGGTACGATGTCTGCGAACTGCCGCCGAACGGCCAGGGCTTTGCGGCGCTGCAAATGCTCAACATCCTCAAAAATGTCGATCTCAAGCAATATCCGCGCGGTTCGGCGACGGTCTTTCACTATATGGTCGAGGCCAAGCGCCTCGCCTTCGAGGACGTCGCGCGCTATTACGCCGACCCTGATTTTGCGAAAATCCCCGCCGATTGGCTGCTGTCGGACGACTATGGCAAGGCGCGCTTCGCCCTCATCGATCCGAAAAAAGCGATGCCAGCCCCGAAGGCGGGCGTCGCCCCGAAACTCGAAGGCGACGGCGACACCACCTATTTCACTGTCGCCGACAAGGACGGCATGATGGTCTCCCTGATCCAGTCGAACTATCGCGGCATGGGCTCAGGGCTCGTCGCCGACGGGTTGGGGTTCATGTTCCAGGACAGGGGCGAATTATTTAATCTCGACGCGGATCATCCAAACGCCTATGCGCCGGGCAAACGCCCCTTTCACACGATCATCCCCGCTTTCGTCATGAAGGACGGCAAGCCCTTCATGTCGTTCGGCCTGATGGGCGGCGGCATGCAGCCGCAAGGCCATGTGCAGGTCCTCGTCAACCTGATCGACTACGGCATGAACTTGCAGGAAGCCGGCGACGCCGCGCGCTTCCACCATGACGGCGGCTCGCAATCGACGGGGATCAATCTCGACCCCATGGGCGAACTGGACGTCGAGCCCGGCGTTCCCGAATCTACCCGCGACGAGCTGAAGAAGATGGGCCACAATGTCATCGTCGAGACGACCGGCATCCCCTTCGGCGGCTATCAGGCGATCCTGCGCGATCCGGAAACCAGTGTTTATTCCGGCGCGACGGAGATGCGGAAGGATGGGACGGTGGCGGGGTATTGAGGAAAGACACTTCGGTTGGGGGAATCGATGAAATTTCTATTGATCGCCGTCGCTCTACTCACATCACCGTATGCATATGGACAAGATCATCTGGAACCAGAGGATTCGGTCTATCAAGGCCGCGCGACGCAGGACGATATCTTGTCCGGCTATCACCGTGACGTAGTCAAAAAATTCGGCGGTCTATACAATGGAGGATTTTCTGCGCGAGCAATCGTGCTTCCATCATTCGAAACCGAATACGCTATCGGCATATCAAGCGAGGGCGAAAGCCCTAAGATTGTCGGTCTTAGAGCCGAAACGCAGCTCTGGCTTTATTCAATTCTAAAAACCTACGAATCCGGCGAACGACGCAACAAAGACCGTCAAGGTAACGATACGACCAAGCAACTTGAAGAAGAGCTTCGCTCATCCATTCCCCCAACGATCGACGAAGTCGCCCTCACGCATTGTGAAAACCCGATCACCGAAGGGGATAGGGCGCTGTTCGTCAGCCTTTGGCGCGAAATGCTCTATGACACGCGTTATCCGGAAAAAGGGCGCTTCGGTTTTGATGGGGTCTCCTACCATTTCTCCGGCGATTTCGATCAACAGACGCTCGCTGGACAAGTCCGGAGGCCGAGTGACGGTTCAACAACACGCCGGCTCACAGAAACCTCAGAGAGAGTGATTGAGGCGTGTTTCGAAAGCAGCTCGGTAAAGCTTGTCGAAGCGCGGCGACTAGCTGAGGCCCTTTGCGCAGATATCGGCTGCGAAGGGCAATTGGCCGCTAAACCCTAAACACCCGCTTCGCATTCCCGCCCAAAAACGCCGCTTTCCCTGCCGCATCCAGCTCCAGCGCAGCAAGCTTCTCAAGACACCGCGTCGCCGTCAGCATCGGGAAATTGGTGCCGAACATGATGCGGCTCTTCCCCTCGCCTTTCATCAGCCTAACAAAATCCTCCGGCAGCCGGTGGAGGGCGTAGGCGCTGGTGTCAACGTGGAAATTCCTGAATTTGCGGATCATCGACGCGACCTCGTCGATCCACGGGAAACCGACATGGCCGCCGACGACAACGAGCTCAGGGAAGTCGATCATCACGTCTTCAAGATAAGGGATCAACCGTCCGGTCTCGGAGCGTTTGAGCGGCCCCGTATGTCCAATCTGCGTACAGAATGGCAAGCCGTGATCAACGCAGGCTGCATAGACCGGATAAAAGCGGCGGTCGTTCGGCGGCAGATCCCAGAGCCAGGGAATGATCCGCACCCCAACGAATTTGCCGGTCTTGGCGCGGCGGCGGATTTCGCGCACGGCCGCCATCGGGTCGGAAAGATCGGCGCCAATGAGGCCCTTCAATCGCGACGGCGCCGCATCGATCGCGCACTCGACCTCGTCGTTTGAAATCAGATCGCCCTTGGGCGAGGACCAGCCGGAAATCAGCGTTTTTGCTACGCCAACCTCGCCCATGGCGGCGATGAGCATTTCGACGGGCGTGTCGGCCGACGGCGCCTCCTCGCCGGTCCAGCGCATTAGGCTCGCGAGCCACTTCTCGCGCCAGAACCGCGCCGTCGGCAATTGCGCCCAGACATCGATGATTTCGTCGATAGTTTCGGGGTCGTTGATTTCCATAAAAGCCTCCGCCGGGAACTATCCGGCGGCGGCGTCCTTCGCGCAATTCAATTGCGCAGCGATCAGGTGTTCATCGAGTCGAAGAAATCCTGATTGGTCTTGGTCTGGCGCAGCTTGTCGAGGAGGAAATCAACCGCGTCGGACGTGCCCATCGGATTCAAGATCCGGCGCAGGACATAAATCTTCTGCAGCTCGTTCTTCGGAACCAGCAGCTCTTCCTTGCGCGTCCCGGATTTGGCGATGTCGATCGCCGGATAGGTGCGCTTGTCGGCGACCTTGCGGTCGAGCACGAGCTCGGAATTGCCGGTGCCTTTGAATTCCTCGAAAATGACTTCGTCCATTTTCGAGCCGGTGTCGATGAGCGCGGTCGCGATGATGGTAAGCGATCCCCCCTCCTCGATATTGCGGGCGGCGCCAAAAAAGCGCTTCGGACGTTGCAGCGCATTGGCGTCGACGCCGCCGGTCAGGACCTTGCCCGATGACGGCACCACGGTGTTGTAGGCGCGGCCAAGGCGGGTGATCGAATCGAGCAGGATGACAACGTCGCGGCCGTGTTCGACGAGCCGCTTGGCCTTTTCGATGACCATTTCGGCAACCGCGACGTGGCGCGTCGCCGGTTCGTCAAAGGTCGAGGAGACAACCTCGCCTTTGACCGAGCGCTGCATGTCGGTGACTTCCTCGGGACGTTCGTCGATGAGAAGTACAATCAGGAAGCACTCCGGGTGATTGACCTCGATCGAGCGTGCGATGTTCTGCAGGATGACGGTCTTGCCGGTGCGCGGCTGGGCGACGATCAGCGAGCGCTGACCCTTCCCGATCGGCGCGACGAGATCGATGACACGCGCTGTCAGGTCTTTTTTCTTGGCGTCTTCGGTTGAGGTGATTTCAAGCCTGAAGCGTTCGTCCGGATAAAGCGGCGTCAGATTGTCGAAATGGACTTTGTGGCGGGTTTTCTCCGGGTCCTCGAAATTGATCGTCGCGACTTTCAACAGTGCGAAATAGCGCTCGCCCTCTTTCGGGCTGCGGATTTCGCCTTGCACGGTGTCGCCGGTGCGAAGCGCAAAACGCCGGATCTGCGACGGCGATGCATAGATGTCGTCGGGGCCAGGCAGGTAATTGGCTTCCGGCGAGCGCAGGAAACCGAAGCCGTCCGGCAAGACTTCGAGAACGCCGGCCCCGTTGATCTCGACTTCGCGGTCCGCAAGCTCCTTCAGGATGGCGAACATCATGTCCTGGCGGCGCATGGTCGAGGCGTTTTCAACCTCAAGCTCTTCGGCGAAAGCGAGCAGGTCGCCCGGCGTTTTCGCTTTCAGCTCGTCAAGGGACATCTGGGTCGGAAGGGACATCGGGCTGACTTTCACAATGGAATTTGCGCCCGGCGCGGCGCCGGACTTGGGGGGATTTGAATATTGAACCGGATGCGCAGGCGCGAGGAAAGTCAAAGCGCCGGGCGCAAAGTGAGGAGAGTTAGGCGAGATATAGGCGCTGGCGCGGCGGCGTCAATGGCTAGCGTCAAAGCGCGAGGTGATGAACGCCGGTCAGGACGGCTTTACGACCGCCATGAAGACCGCGACCAGCATCAGCAGGAACGGGATTTCGTTGAGGATCCGCCAGAAACGTTCTGTCCGCGGCCGCACGCCGTTTTCAAAGGCGCGCTGCGCGCGGGCGTACCAGCCATGAATTGCTGCAATGCCGAGGACCATCGGAAATTTCACCTGAAACCACGCGTCGGCGAGGATCGCCGGGTTGGCGAAGAGCATCAGGCCGGCGAACACCCAGACGGCGATCATCGAGGGGTTGATGATCCCCTTCAACAGCCGCCGCTCCATCTGCACGAAAAAGCGCTCGGCCTCCCCGCCCCGCTCGGCCTGATGGTGATAGATGAACAGCCGCGGCAGATACATCATCCCGGCCATCCAGGCGATCACCGCCGCGATGTGCAGCGCTTTCAGCCATGGATAGATCGACAGCAGGAAATCGCGCACCGCCTCACCCATTTCTGACAATCTCGACGAGCCGCGCGACATTTTCGGGCGGCGTATCCGGGGTCAGTCCGTGACCGAGATTGAAAATGAACGGAACCCCGGCGAAGGTTTCGCAGAGTTTCCTCGCCGCTTTTTCCATCGCCGTCCCGCCCTTGACGACTAGCATCGGGTCGAGACCGCCCTGTACGGCTTTCTTCGGCGAGATGAGTTTCCTGGCCGTCGACCACGGGATTGAAAAGTCGATGCCGATGCCATCTGAGGCCTCAATGGCGGCGTAATCGCCTAAGGATGCCCCGACACCCTTTGGAAAGAGAATGATCGGCACATGAGGGTGCAAGGATTTCAGGCGCTCTGTGATCGTTCTGAGCGGCCCTACCGAGACGTCCCTGAGGATTTCTTCGGGCAGCCCGCCAGCCCAAGTGTCGAACAGCTGGATGACATTAGCCCCCGCCTTGATCTGCGCCGAGAGATATTCAACCGTCGCGTCGATGAGGAGATCGATGAGCGCGGCGACAAACGCCGGGTCGTCATACCAGAAGCGCCGCAAGACGGAGGGGTCTCTTTGTGGACCGCCGCCGAGCATGTAAGTCGCCACCGTCCAGGGCGCGCCGGCAAATCCGATCAGTGATTTTTCAGGCGCGAGCGCGGCTCTGACCCTAGCCACAGTCTCATAGACCGGCGCCAGCATCTGATGAATGTTCCGGCTTCGAAAACGCGCAAGATCATGCTGAATGACGGGCGGCGCCAGCCTTGGCCCCTCGCCCTCCACGAATGAGAGATTCTGGCCAAGCGCCTGCGGGATCAGCAAGATATCAGCGAACAGGATCGCCGCATCGAAATCATAGCGGCGGATCGGCTGTAAGGTTACTTCCGTTGCAAGCGCCGGATCGTAACACAAGTCGAGGAAAGACCCCGCCTTCAACCGCAAAGCGCGATATTCGGGAAGATAACGACCGGCCTGCCGCATCAACCAGATCGGCGGTATGACGGCCGGTGTTCCGCGGAGCGTCTGCGCCAGCAGCTGATGATCGTCGCCAGTTGATCCACGCAACGTGTTTACTCCTTCTTAAGATCTCTTAAAAAAGTATGAATCTAAGAGTAGGGCCGAATCCCGGGGAAAAATCGATTGCGAGAAATAACGCACAGGCTCCGCCAAGGCTTTCCCCAGAACAATCGTAAAACTCCTGGTGCGGGTCCCGTGCATGAAACACCGATTGCAAGCGGGTCAAATGAAAAAGCAAGTCCTGATTGCGTATTCGATATCGTGATCAATCCACAGCCGTCCTGCGGCCCTACCCTGAATTGTCCCGGCCGCGAAAACCCCTGTTGAAATGGGCGCCCGGACGGCGCCGCGCTGTGAAACTTTGTCCGGCCGGCCATACGTCCTTCGCTATCTGGCGATTTATCCTTAAGATACACAGGACAAGGGCTCATCTGGGTAAAACGCCCCGCCCTCGAATACGGAATGCGGATGTCTGGCCAATCGAGAATCCTAGCGAGCTATTTCCATGTCCATCTCGTCTCGGATTCAACCGGCGAGACGCTGAACGCTGTCTTCAAGGCCGTAACATCGCAATTCGCGGCCGCTCATGCATTTGAGCATATTTACGCCCTCGTCCGTTCGCGCCCGCAAATGGAAAAGGTGCTGGCCGATATCGAAGCTGCGCCGGGTCTCGTGCTGTACACCGTCGTCAACCCGGAGCTGCGGCGGTTTCTTGAAGCGCGCTGTTCGGAAATCCAGATGCCGGCGATTTCCGTGCTTGATCCCTTCATTGAGGCGTTTTCCGACTATCTTGGTCTTCAGCAGACAAGAAAGGCCGGCGCACAGCATGAGATGGACGACGCTTATTTCCGCCGCATCGGCGCGGTCGATTATACGCTTGCGCATGATGACGGGCAGATGACCTGGGATCTGGAGCCGGCCGATGTCGTCGTCGTCGGCGTCAGCCGCACCTCGAAAACACCGACCTGCATGTATCTCGCCAATCGCGGCATCAAGGCCGCCAATGTCCCGCTGGTGCCGGGATCCGATCCGCCGCCTCAGCTCTTTTCCCTTCGAAAGCCTTTGGTGGTAGGCCTCATTGCAAGTCCGGAACGGTTGAGCCAGATCCGTCAAAGCCGGCTCGGCGGCATGAATGCGACGGACCACGCGGATGAATATTCCGATATCGAAACGATTAGGACCGAAGTTTTGCGCGCCAAACGTCTCTACGCCAAACATCGCTGGCCGGTGATCGATGTGACCCGCAAATCGGTCGAGGAAACCGCCGCGGCGATCCTCACCAAACTGTCGGCCCGGCAGAACGAGCAGCCGTGAGCGCGCCGCTTATTCTCGCTTCAGGAAGCTCCATCAGGGCCCGGATCCTCGCCGCCGCGGGGGTTCCGTTCGAAGTGATCAAGCCCGACGTCGACGAAGACGCAATCAAGCGGGCCGCGGCGAATGCGGGGCTGACCTTGCAACAGACCGCACAGCGTCTGGCCGACGAAAAAGCGCTGGCGGTCGCTGCCGGAAAGGATCGTTTGGTGCTCGGGTCGGACCAGATCATGGCGTTCGAAGGCAAGGGCTTTGACAAGCCGCGGTCAATCGAAGAGGCCCGCGACCGGCTCCTGCTGCTGCAGGGCAAAACCCATACGCTGATCAACGCGGTTTCTATCGCGCGCGGCGGCAAGATTATCGATCGCACTCTCGATGAACCGGTCCTTCACATGCGCCCGATGAGCGCCGCAGAAATCGACGCCTATCTGGCGGCGGCTGGCCCTGAAATTCTCGCCAGCGTCGGCGCCTATCAGGTTGAAGCGCTCGGGTCGCGGCTCTTTGATCGCATCGACGGCGATTATTTCGCCGTGCTCGGCCTGTCGCTTACGCCAGTGCTCGCCTATCTTCGGCGCGAGGGATTGCTGGCGTTCTGAATGGGCCAACAAAGAGAGATTTCGCCGCGCCGCGCCGCCGTTATCGGCTGGCCGATCTCGCATTCCCTGTCGCCGCTCATTCATTCGACCTGGGCCGCGCGTGAAGGAATAAACGCGCGCTATGAGGCGATTGCGGTCGAACCCGACGACATCTCATTCCGTAGGCGGATTAATGAATTGAAGGCCGAAGGCTTCGCCGGCGTCAATGTCACGCTGCCGCACAAGGAACGCGCGCTGGCGATTGCGGACAGCGCGAGCGACGCGGCGATAGCGATCGGCGCAGCCAATATGCTGACCTTTGGCGATGAGGGCGTTCTTGCTGCAAATTCGGATGCTATGGCCGTCAGCAAAATTCTTCTTGATCTGCCGGAACGGCCGGCGACAGCGCTCGTTCTGGGCGCCGGGGGCGCTGCACGCGGCGTTCTCTGGGCGCTGGCAAAAAGCTCCGATCCCCTGCGCGTTCTCCTGACCAACCGCACAAGGGCGCGCGCTGAAGCCATCGCGCCGATCGTCTGCGCGGAAGTGGTTGACTGGAAAACGCGTAATGCGGCGCTTGCAAGCGCCGACCTCGTCATCAATACGACATCGCTCGGAATGACCGGGCAGCCGCCGCTCGATCTCGACCATGACCGGTTGAAGCAAGGCGCTGCGGTCTTCGACATTGTCTATTCGCCGCTTGAAACGCCGCTGCTGATGGCGGCGAGGGCGCGCGGCGCGAGGACGATCGACGGCCTTGAAATGCTGATGCAGCAGGCGGTTCCGGGCTATCTCGCCTGGCTTGGAACCAGGGCGGACGCCGATGATGATTTGCGCCTCCGGCTTGAAACGGCGCTGAAGGCGAGGGGGTCATGATCACCGTCGCGCTCACCGGCTCGATCGGCATGGGAAAATCAACGGTGACGACGATGTTCGCCGGCGAAGGCGCCGCTGTCTGGAATGCGGACGATGCAGTCCACCGGCTTTATGCCAAAGGCGGCGCCGGCGTTGGCCCTGTCGGCGTCCGTTTTCCCGCCGCCATCATCAACGCCAGTGTCGATCGCGGTATTCTTTCAACGTTGGTGCTCGACGACGCCGCCGCACTCGCTAATCTTGAGGCGATCGTGCATCCGCTCGTCGCCGCTGACCGCGCGGCGTTTCTCGATAATGCGGCAAAAGAAGGCGTCGACATTGTCGTCCTCGACATTCCGCTTTTGTTTGAAAAAGCCGGCGAGAAGTTTTTCGACGCGGTGGTGGTTGTTTCCGCGCCGCCGGAAATCCAGCGCGCGCGCGTCCTGGCGCGCCCCGGCATGACCGAAAAGAAATTCCGGTCGATCCTGATGAAGCAGACGTCTGATGCCGAAAAACGGCGCCGGGCCGATTTCGTCATCGACACCGGCGTTTCGCTAGATGAAACGCGCGCGCAGGTGAAGGCGGTAATGTCGGCCCTGAAGCGGCGCTTCAAATTGTAAACCCGCATCCGCAAATGGGCGTGCGGCGCAGGTTTCAGATTTTCAACGCGTCAACGGCCTACCAGCCGCACTGACGCACTTTGTTTTCTTCTTCGAGATAGCTCATCAGCGGCGCGAAATAGGCGACGATGGCGGAGCCGTCCATCTGGCGGGTTCCGGTGAAAGCTTCGAGCGCGTCGGGCCAGGGTTTTGAAGCGCCCATTTCCATCATCGCATTGAATTTGCGGCCGACGTCCTTTGAGCCGTAGAACGAACAGCGGTGAAGAGGTCCGGTCCAGCCGATCTGGTCGCACGCCGCCTTGTAGAACTGGAACTGCAGGATGCGCGCGAGGAAATAGCGCGTATAGGGAACGCTGTTCGCAACGTGATATTTGGCGCCGGCGTCAAAGGCGCCGGGCGGGCGATCGCTTGGCGGGCGGATCCCCTGATACTGGGTGCGAAGCGCCCACCAGCCGTCATTGTAGTGATCGGGGGTGATTTCGCCGTCGAAAATCTTCCAGCGGTATTTATCGACGAGTAGCCCAAAGGGCAGGAAGGCGATCTTGTCGAGCGCCTGGCGCATCAGCAGCGACAAATCCTCCGAGGCCGGAGGAACGCTGTCGATCAGGCCGATTTGCTTCAGGTATTCCGGCGTGATCGACAGGGAGACCATATCGCCGATAGCTTCGTGGAAGCCGTCATTGGCGCCGTTCTGGAACAGCACCGGCTGATCCTTGTAGGCGCGCTGATAGAAATTGTGCCCGAGCTCGTGATGGATGGTGGTGAAATCCTCCGCGTCAACCGTCGTGCACATCTTGATCCTGAGATCGTCTTTCGCATCGAGGTCCCAGGCCGACGCGTGACAGACAACTTCGCGGTCTTTCGGCTTGGTGATCTGCGAGCGCTCTCAAAAGGTTTCTGGCAACGCCGCGAAGCCGAGAGAAGTGAAGAAGGTCTCGCCGGTCTTCACCATTTTGACCGGATCATAGCCCCTGGCGACGAGGATCTCGTCGAGATCGATCGACGGGCCGCCGCCCTGGCCCGCCGCGGAACGGACCGAAACGACATCGCCGATCGATCCCCATTCCTGCGCCCACATATTGCCGAGAAGGTCGGCTCTGATCGGCTTGTCCATCGGCACGACGGCGTCGCCATACTTCGCGTTGAGCTCGGCCCGGACATAGCAGTGCAGCTGATCGTAGAGCGGCTTGACCTGGCCCCATAAACGGTCGGTTTCCGCTTCGAACTCTTCCGGCGTCATGTCGTAGCCCTACCGCCAGAGCGCGCCAACATCCTTGTAGCCAAGCTCCTTCGCGCCGTCATTGGCGATTTCAACCATGCGCGCGAAGTCAGGTTTCATCACCGCCGCGTAGTCGTTCCATTTGGTCCAGACTTCCGCGAGCTTTGCCGGATCGCGAAGCTGGCGCATCAGCAGTTCGGTTTCGTTCTGATTGACCTTGCTGCTGGAGGCGTCGCCGTCGCCGCCGCGTATGGCGGTGAGCGCAGACTTGAACGCGCCAGCGTCGACAGCAATGGTTCCGGTTGAATAGGTAGAGCCAAGGCGCGTCGTGATGTCGGCGAGTTCGGTCGCCGCGCCTTCCTCGCTGGGCGCCGGCAAGGTAATGCCGAGCTTCATGAAATCGAGTTTGCGCCGCAGCTCCGGCGACACGTCCGTATTGTCGAATTTCGCCGCTTCATTGGCGAAGCTGACGGCGAGTTCTGTCGTTTCGGCAGCGCTCTTGGCGGCAAGCCAGTCGGTGTCAAAATTGATATAGGTCGAGTTCACCCACTGGATGCGGCTCGATTCCTCAAGGGCCTTCGCGTAGGTCGCCTCGACCTTGTCGACAAAGGCGGCGGCGTCTTCGGCGCTTGCTGGCGCGGCTGTCACTGCGCTCGACGCCGGCGCCGGTCCGTCTTTCGAACCGCCACAGGAAGCGGCGAGGGCGATAAGCGAAACGGCGCTGAATGCGCCGGCAAGGCGACGCGCTTTGGAAAGGGTCATGCTGGGTTCCCAGATCGGCTCAATACGATAAGGCGACACTAGCCCGCACCATTGCTCAGCGCAAAATCGCTCAGCCGTTCGGGTTCAATCGCTAGATTTTCTCGGAAAGGCGGATCGCGGCGCGGCATCCGGCCTGGATCAGCGATTTCATCAGGCCAAAGCCCGGCGCTTCGCGGGCGCCACGGGCTTCGGCCGTCGCCTTGTGCTGCAGCTCGTCGTCGCGAAACGCCCGGACAATCCCGGCGAGCTCGGGATCGTTCGTGTCGAGCGTTTCTGCCTGTTTTGCGTAATGGCCTTCGATGACTTCTTCGACCGCCGCCGTGCACGCCATCGCCGCCTTCTCGCCCATCAGCGCCGTCGCCGCACCGAGGCCAAAGCCGGCAACGCTCCATAAGGGCGAAAAGACGGTCGGGCGGACGCCGCGCTCGGCGAGCAACCGGTTGAAGGTCTTGAGATGTTCGGCCTCGCCTTCTTCCATCTCGCGCAGGGTCGCCGATATCGCCGTCTTGCCGGGAAGGGCGTCAAAAACCGCGCGCTGTCCTTTGTAGATCTGGACCGCGCCATGCTCGCCGGCGTGGTCGACCCGCAGCATTTCGCCGAGGCGGCCGCGCTGCGGTCCGGGACGCAATCGCGCCGGTGAAAATTCGCGCTCGCTCATCTCTTGCCGCCGGCTGACTGGCGCGCGATGCGGCGGGCGTCGCGTGTCGCCAAAGCTGCGGCCGCCAGACATAGCGCGAAAAGGCCGGCCGAGATCAGACCATTATAACCAGCCATCGACACGCCAAACATCCGCCACGCCGCCTCCGAACAGGACGGGCCTTCGGGCCTCTGGTTCAAAATGTCGGCAAGCGATCCCTCGCCGAGATCGACCGGCCCGCCACCCGAACAGGTCGCGGGGCCCGGCCAATAATGATTTTCAACGCCGGCATGATAAAAAGCCATCCCCGTGCTGACGAGATAGACGAGCGCGCAGGCGCCAATCGTTGCGGCTGCAGCTCTGCGCCATTTGAGGACGCTGCTAATGGCGATCCCGGCGAGCGCAATCGTCAACGCCGTCCAGTGCGCTTCGCGCTGATCGAGGCAAAGCGCGCAGGGCGCGAGGCCGCCGAAGGTTTCAAATGCGTGCGCTCCAGCGAGAAGGCTGGCGCTTGTCAGCGCCGCCAGCATCAACGCCTGATCGACAAGGGGTTTCTTTTTGAAAGCCGTAACCATCGCCGCAAGATAGCTCCCAGCGGTTCCTGATGCGCCGGGCGGATCGTCGCGGCGCCGTCAAATGAGCGTCAGCAGCCAGTCTTTCAGGATGGTAGCCGCGCTAAGGCCGAAGACGAGGAGGAGGATCACCCAGCCGATGCCGATAAGAAGGCCGAGCAGGACCAGCGCGCCATCACGCTCAATGAGGCCGAGCGAGGCAACCGAAATTCCCATTGCCGGAACGGCGTTTGTCGCCGGGAGCGGAACGAGGATCGACAACGCCGGGATCAACAGCAAGGCGCCGACAATGCGCGAGCCCGTGCGGCCAGTGACCGCCAACAGACGTGGCCGCGCAATCGCCTCGAACCAGCGCGTGTAAGGTTCGCAGCGTTTGATCACCTTGCGCAGCGGGGCCAGTTCGAAGCGCCGCTCCTGCATTGATTTTGGCAGCCACGGGCTCTCCCGGCCCGCCGCCATCTGCCCGGCCAGCGCCAGCATCGGCAGCGACAGGATCTGCGGCAATACATAAACGAACGGTACCGATGAGGGCAGGGCGAATAGCAGCAGCGCCAGACCAAAGGCGCGCTCGTCAAGACGCTCGATAAAGTCGCGAAGGCTTGCCTCCGGCTTGGGGTCCGCTGCTTGCGCGCGGGTCTCGAGATCGCCAAGAATATCAAGGAGCAGGCGCGTCGCGCCGTGGCGCGCGTCTTTTTCGTGCTGAATTTCTTCGCCTGATTTGCTGGCCATGGGGGCGTCTCATAACGCAATTTGCAAGGGCGTCTTCAACTGCCAGAAATTTTATTTCAATCAGGTTACTTTTGTCGCCCGCTTGCGTCGGCTCGCCTTGACGGACGAGGCCCCGCCCCTATGATCCGCGCTCTTTTGGTTTAGCGGGCGTGGCGGAATTGGCAGACGCGCCAGACTCAAAATCTGGTTCCGCAAGGAGTGTCGGTTCGACCCCGACCGCCCGCACCAAGGTTCAGCCCACCAACAAAAAACGCCCCCGGACCGGGGGCGTTTTTCGTCATTGATCTGGCGTCGATCAGAGCGGCGCGTCGCAGGATGCGAATTGAACGGCCGGCGCGCGCTCGTCGCGGTCGCGGCGGCTTTTCTTGATCTTGCGCGCACTGGCGTCGCCTGAATTGCCGACGGCGTAGTTGGTGTTCTCATAGACCACCTGCGGCGTGAAATCGCGGAAAGCGGTCACCTTGATGTCAGCGTTGTTAAGGATCTTCTGTTCAGCGGAGAAGAACTGGATGGTGCATCCGCCATTCTCGGCGAATGTGTTGCCATTGACGGCGCCGAAGAACCCGCTTGATACGCGCATGGCGTCGGCGAAGTTCTTGGCGACGAGGTTTGAGCTGACCGTCGCCATCCGGACTTTCTCCGAAAGGAAAATGCCGTTCTGGTTGCCGGTGATCTCGTTGGCGATGATCTTGACGCCGTCATAAACATCCGCATTGACGCCGTCGCCGGCATTGTAGCGGATGGTGTTGCGGGTCAGCAGCAGATCTGCGGCGCCGCCAGCAGCGGCGATGCCGACGCCATTGCCGATGATGACATTGTTGGTGAGGGCGCCCTTGATGAAGGCGTTGTTGTCGCTGCCAAAGCTGACCGCGGTTCTGGTCCCGACAATGACGTTGCCGTCGAGGCGGATATCGCCCGCCGTCACGCGAATGCCTGACGAGGGGCCCGACAGCAGGCCAGCGCCGCGCGCCGTGCGGGCGTGCAGGATTTCCTCAACGCGGGTACCGCCAGTCGCCGCCTGCCAGCCGGCGTTTTCAGCGCCGACCGGTTGGGCGTGTTTGGCGATGTAGCTTTCAAGACGCGCGGCGTCGTTGATGCCGCCCGCCGGAACAATCTGGTTGCCGCGGCACCACAAATCGCGGCCGCGCTCTTCGCATTCGAGTACGCCGCTGAGCGCAAAGCTCGACTGGCAGCTAAGCCCGCCCGCGGGCATCGAGGCGCAGGAAGATACCGCCTCCGGCGATGTCGCCTTGCACCAATTGCCCTTGCTCCTGCTGTCCTTGCACTTGCCGAAGGCGTCTTCCACCCGCGAATAAAGCCCGTTGTCGCGCGCCGGACGCGCCAGCTGGTCGAGGATTTCAGGGCGCATCTGGCCATTGATCGGCCCGTAAGCGGCGCGCGCCGGAATATTGGCGTCGATCGGCACGATGAAACTATTGGAGACCGAAACCGTACCGCCGCGCACGTCAACGCAGGACCCGGACGGGACCGCCGCGTCGAACTCGAAAATCAGCGAGTTGAGGCTGACGCTTGCGAGCGCCGATGTCGGCGCGATGGACACGCAAGGCGCATTCGGGGCCGGATGGAAGACCGCGTTGCGGCCGTAATCACCGGGAACGCCTCTGATTTCGACCGGCTTGGTGACGACGATGTTTTCGTTATAGGTACCGCCCTTGACGAGGATCGTGCCGCCCGGCTTCACCATCCGCATTGCCTGCGCGACGGTTGTGACCTTGCTGCCGGCGTCCTGGCTGACGACGACCTCGTTGCGCGAGGGGCCTTGCGCGCCGCCGTCATTGCCGCCGCCCGACGGCCGCGATGCGCCTGGTTCGCGGATCGGAAATCCGCCAAGACTTTGCGCTGAAGCGATATCAGCGACCGCAAGAGAAAGGCTGCTCGCCGCCGCCAGAATTGTGAGTACGCGTTTCATGGAACTGCTCTCCTGCTTATTCGATGCTGCGCGGCTTTTCGAATTCGAGTTGGCGAAGCGCTTCCCCTGCCTGACGGTAGCCAAGCGACTGGGCGCGGGCGAAATGGATGGCGGCCTTGGCCTTGTCAGGACGCACCGGGTTAAGGCCCGGCGTTGAATCGCGGTAGACGACGCCGAGCGCATAATGGGCGATCGCAAGGTCCGCCTTCGACGCCTTGCCAAGCCATTCGACGGCCTTGTCGCCGTCCTGGACGACGCCGATGCCGCGGATATGCATGACGCCCAGAACATATTGCGACATCGGGTGGCCTTCCTTGGCGGCCGCCTCGAACAATTGAACGGTCTGCCGCGCGGTCAGGACGCCGGTCTTCACCGCATCCTTCTCTTCGTCCGTCCACTGAGTATCGCTGCTGACGCGCGAATACTGGAAGCGGCGGATCGCCTCGCGGGTTTCCGCACCCATCTGGTTATCGACGCCGCCATAATAAAGGCCAAGCGACTTCAGGGCGCGCTGGATAAGCTCGACATCGATATCGGCGATCGCCGTCAACGCCTGCTGCAGGCGCAATTCCTCAAGCTCTTTCTTGGTGCGCTCAAGCTCTTTCATCTGCGGCGTGTCGCCGACATGCTCTTCGGGAAGCGGCGGCTGCCAGCTGACGACCGTCTCATTGGCGGCCTTGATTTCGGCTGCAACCATCAAGTCTTCGAGCTCTTCAAAGGCAATTGACGCCGCGCCGACGCCACGCGCCTTGGCGAGCGCGTACATGGTCAGCGCCTTGGTGTTGTTCTTGTCGACGCCGGTGCCGCGGCGATACATGTCGCCGAGCGTGTAAAGGTCGTAGGGGCTGCCGCGCTCGAACGTGTCAGAAACCAGCTTTTGCGCCCTGGCGACGTCGGCGGTGCTCATCCGGAAACGGATTTCGGGAAGCCGCTCTTCGGCGAGAATTTGCGCGTTGCGCTCTTCCGCCGAAGGCATCTGGAAGCCTTCATTGAAGCGATGATAGGCGGCGAGCGAATACCAGCGCAGCGCTTCGACATTGTTGATCTTGCGCCCGGTTTCGAGCGGAATTTTCGCGCCCTTCGATCCTTCAAGCACGGCGCCCGAAAAGACATCGCCGAGCGCTTTCATCGAGCGCACGTCGCCGGCGACGGCAAAGCGCGTCCAGATGTCGACGGCGACATCATATTGGCCTTGCTCGAAGGCGGTCAGGCCGATTTCATAATTGGCGTATGCGCTGCCCGCCCCGGCAAATGTCAGGGCGGAAGCGGCCGCAACGCTCATCAGCGCCCGGCGCAGTCCGGAATGATTCATCACGTGATTTTTCCTCATAACCCCTCGACTCCCCAGACCCCTCGACGCACCGGCGTCCTGTATCCCCCAAGGCGTCCGGACGCTTGCTCAACCGCACCGCCGCCCGCCTCCGGCAGCTTCGCCCGCCCCAGCGAGCTTGTGCAAGTAGACCACGCGCACGGCTCTTACGCCACATTAACCATTACCACGGCGGAAAACAAATTGGCGCCCACGCCCTCGGGTCCGGCAAGGGGCGGGGAGCAGGGTCATCACGGTTTTTCGGCCCGCGTGACCAGAAAGACGCAAATACTGAGGTCCGTCGCCAGCCGCTCGCATCCATGGCCGGCCTCCGCCGCGAAGTGAGGGATATCGACGGCGGCGACGGGATCATCGGCGATCACCCGCAGTCGCGCGCCGGGAGCGAGGCGCCGCAAGACGGCCTCCATCCGGATCACCGGCAGCGGGCAGCGCAAACCCCTAGCGTCAAGTGTTTCCTCCACGTCCATCAGGCGCGTTCTCCTGCGCCGCCGCGCAAAAAAAAGCCCCCGCCGAAGCGGGGGGCTGATCCAGTTTTCGCAAGGTCGCTAGAAGCCGACCTGCAACTCAACACCAACGCGACGGCCTTTTTGCAGGGGCGAGAAGGTGCCGCCGCCGAGCGAACCCGGCAACTGCGTGTCGCCGCCAAAATTCACCTCGTTGGTCAGGTTCTTGCCGTAGATCGACAGGATGGCGTTGCCGAAATCAAGCGCAACGCTGGCGTCAATCAGGTCAACCGCATTCAGGGAGCCAAGATTGTTGTCGGTGTAGAAAGACGCGTCGCGATGAGAATAGTTGAACCGGGTGTCCACATTGACTTTGTCGCTCAAAGGCAAGGTGTGCACGAACCCGACTCCATACGTCCACGGCGCAAGGCGCGGGATTTCAAGGCGAAGGTCCGCAGCGTCGACAACGCCCGGGCTCCCCGCCGGATTGGGCGAGCCAATGTCGAACAGCAGCGAGTCATATTTTCCCTGGGTGTGGCCGAGATTGCCAAGCACGACGAAATTGTCGGTGAAGGCGATCTGGGCCTCCAGTTCGATACCCCAGATGGTGGCGTCCGCGGTGTTTCGAATGATCTGAACGACCCCGGCGAGCGGATCGGCGAGATTGAGTTCGCGTTGCATATTGCTGATGTCATTGACATAGACGGAGGCATTAATGGTCGCCTTTCCGTCGCCCGGCTGCGCCTTGAAGCCAATTTCGTAAGCGTTGACTTTTTCCTCATCAAACGGACCCGGTGTGAACGCAAAAGACGTGTTCCGGAAGTTGTATCCGCCGGACCTGACGCCTTGAGTCCAATGCGCGTAAACATTCATGAAGTCGACGGGACGCCATTCAAATCCGACCTTCGGCGTGAAGTTGTTCCAGCTGTCGCTATTGACGAAATCTTCCGAACACGATCCGGAAATCCGGACATCGCAAGGCGTCGTGTTGAGGAGCAGGTTTGAAATAACCACGTCTTTTTCCTCATGCGTATAGCGTGCGCCGAGATTGACGGTGAAATTGCTCGAGAGATCGAAATCGAATTGGCCAAACCACGCCCAGGTTTTTTGGTCCTGAACGCCGCCGCCGTTGAAGAACCGCGCGCCGCCAAGAAGCGTGCGAATCTCATTGTATGAAGTGTCCTGATTGAAATAGAAAAACCCGAGCGTCACGTCCATTGTGTCGAACAGGCGGTTATTGTACCGGATTTCATCCGAAATCTGGTTCTGATCGGTCGTCGCGTCGGCATGAAAGAGCGTCAGCGGCGTTGCGTCGATGTCGCTTCTAGTGAGCGAGCTGAAGTCGCGCCAGCCGAAAATATTTGTTATCACCCCGCCCGTACCAAGATCGAGGCGCCCTTCAGCGATCACCTGATCCCAATTGGAATTTGTCCAGCCCCATTGTTATGGGCCAATTTCTTGTAGAGTTTCCGGGACTGGCGGGCGCATGTCGAGGGCCTGATGCGGCCTGATGTGGTTGTATTGTTTCAGCCAGATTCCGATGACAGTTCTGGCCTGCTCGACGGTT
>JBGSVH010000011.1:0-43327 GCA_041753055.1 Parvularculaceae bacterium | reverse complement strand
GCGCGCGCCGCCGAGAAGCAGCGGCAGCGATCCGCCGGCAAAGAGCGCCGCAATCAGCGCGACAAACGCGAAAAGCGCGATGCAGATTTGAAGCCGCGCTGGAATCATCGATTTCTCCAGAAAAGTCAGTCAGGCCCAGTTTACTTCTAGCAGACCGTTTTAAGCCCGATCTGTTCCGCCCTCACCGCCGGCGCCGCCAGCACCATAACGGAAACGAGCGCAACAGAGAATGCGGCGACCAGGGTAGGCGTCACGCGCGCGCGCCCAAGCGCCTTCACCGCCGACCCGTCAAGCGGCGTTCTGACCGCTTCGGCGAATTTCTCGTGATATAGCGGGTGTTCGGTGCCGCATATCCGGTCCCACCACGTGAAATAGAGCCCGTAATTCCACCCAGCCTGCGCATGATGCAGATCGTGATGGGTCGTCGTCGTCATCCAGTCAAAGAGCGGACGGCCACTGCGCCGCGCCGGATACAATTCATAACCTGAATGACCGATGGTGTTGCGGATGATCATATGCGCAGGGAAAACGAACGCGGCAAGATGCGAGGCGGGAAGGACCAGCAAGATCAGCGGCATGAAGGCGGCGTTGACCGCCGCTTCGCCGGTATTGAAAGAATAGGCGGTCCAGGGCGATGGGTTGTGCGACTTGTGATGCAGGCGGTGCCAGCGCTTGAACAGCCTCGGGTCGTGAATCATCCGGTGGGTCCAATAGAACCAGGCGTCATGAAGAACGATCAGCGCCGCAAGCGAGAAGGTGAAATAGCCCCACCCGAGAGCGGCGGGATCGGCATAGGCCTTCATCACACCGGCGTCAGACCCCATCACCGAGATAACGCCGCCGAGCGCGAAGATCGCGGACGTCCGGAACGACGCGCCGACTTCGCGCAACATCTGCTCGCGGCGCGGTGAAGCGGGCCTGATCTTTCGCCCGGAGAGCTGGCCAGCGAAGGCATAGGTGAGGACGAAGACAGCGCCCGCCGCTGCAAGATACCGCCCAAACTCGAATGGCAGGATCTGGATGAACCAGCTGGCGATATCAGCGAATGGCAGGTTGAGTGTCATGTCAGGCTCCATCAAATCGATGGGCCGACAATTGGCGCACCCGGCAGGAAATTCTCGGCGAAGACTGAAATCACCGGTCTTTTTCGAATTCGCTCAGAGTATTTCAGAAGCGATCAGCGTCTCAACCGTTGCCCGCAATCCCGATCGCCGTCGCGACGGCTTGAGATGCGTGTGCTGGCGTATCCGGTACTACGCCGACCCCTTCCCAATTCGAAAGCGTGATCGGGTTCTCCGCGCGCGCGCATGGAATGAAGGCGATAATCCCCGCGCCGAGGGGGAAGGCTTCGGCGTGATTGGCGCCTCCGCCGGTTGATTCGCCGACGATCGTCGCGCGTGACAAGACTTGCAGGTTATAGGCAAACTCCTCCCCCGCCGAAAAAGTGCTCCGCGACGTGGCGACGATCACCGGACGACTCTCCGGGAAACCCGGGCCGGTGAGATCGCGGGTCGTCCAGAATTCCTCAACACCGCCGGATCGCCAGTGGAAGCGGTTGATCACAAAAGGCGGACGCTCGAACAGAAAGCTCGACAGATAGGCGACACCCGCAGGGTCGCCCCCGATATTGCCGGTGAGATCGAAAACGAGCGCGCTCGCGGCTTCGACTTTCTTCATAGCATCGCCGAGCGCCGCCTTGGCCTCCTCATAGGGCGAATAAAACCGACGCACTTCTATAAGACCGATTGCGCCGTTAACAATTTCCGCTTTGCCGACGCCGAAATTGTCGGCGCGCATTTTTTCGAGCCAGGCAGCGTCAGGGTGTTCGTTCCGCGCGCCCGGTCGGATCGACGGCGCTGCGCCGTGATCCATACCAGCCATCACGTAAAAATGTTTGTCGCCGGTGACGGCAGCGGCGTCGCGCATCAACGCCTCGGCGAGTAATGCGGCCGTCCGCTTGTCGTCATACGAGCCAGCTGCACACTTTGACTCTACCAACGCAGCAAGGCGCCCGCCGGTTTCCGCATTATGATATTGGCTGCGCACAAGGTCCGCGAAGTTTCGCGCAACAACAACAGGTTCAAACTCGGCCGCCAAACTGCGAAAAGAGGCAATTGCCGCCGGCGCGGCGAGCGCGCAATAGACAAGTCGCCGACGACTCAGGCGCTGGACCATAACCCCCATTTCATCCGTGTCGCTATATGTGTAGCACATCGGAAGCAAAATCGTCTCCGAAATCGGCGGAGCGATGGGGCGGCGCGATGAAGCGAAACCTTCAGGCATCGCCGAGCGATTGCTTGCGGAATTCCGTCGGCGTCTTGCCGGTTGCGTCCTTGAAGGCGCGATTGAACGGCGCAATCGAGCCGTAGCCGACGTCGAGCGCGATCTGGAGGACTTGCCGGCGCGCGGCCTCAGGGTCTGAAAGCAGACGTTGGGCGGCGGCGATTCGGTAGGAATTGAGGAATGACGGGAAATTGCGATAGCCGAGCTGGCCGTTGATCAGCGCGCGCAACTGGTGCTCGGGGACGCCAACTTTTTCCGCGAGCGAGGCGACCGATAGTCCTTCTTCCTTCCAGGCGCCCGCTTCCATCAAAGCGGAGAGCCGTTGATAGGCCGGACGGTCGGCGGCGCGCAATCCGTCCGCCGCCGCAAGCGGCGCGACAGTGTCGGCAAGGCTTTCCGCCGGCGCGCGGCCGTCCAGCACATCAGCGCGCATGGCGAGCAGCCAGACGCCGAACGCAAGCGTCATGATCAGGATCGAGCTTGCCTGAAACAGCAACACCCATGCCGGCGGCTGATCGCGAAAGCCGACCGTTTCCGAGTAGTTGATGATGAACCCGGTAACGCCGACAGCGACGGCAAAAATGATCCGGAAGCGGCGGCGCCCCTCAATGAGGTCGTCATTGAGAAAACGGACCGCCGTGTAGATCGCATGACCGAAGGCTCCGATCATGACGGCGCGCGCCAGCACGATCCCGACCGTCCATGCAGGGCCCCTGACGCCGGTGAAATGAAAGATCAAAAGCGGCGCAACAAGCGCCAGCGGAATGAGCGACCGCCAGCGCATCCGGTAGCCGTCGTCGAACAGCGACAAGGCGAACCACCAGAATATCACCGGCGCAACGATCGAGAGGAAGCTGACCGGGTAAATCAACACTCCGATCGCTTCCGCCAATGACGCCGAAGTATTGATGATGTAGCAGGCGGCGGCGATAATGAAGGCGGCGCCAAGCCCGCGCCGCCAAGTCAGCGGCCTGATCGACAGGAAGACCAGCGCGATCAGCACTTCAGCGCCAACGGTCATGCCGCGCAGCAATGTGTCGATGGTCAGCAATCCCTCAGACATGGCCGCGGACCATTTCGACGCTCGCCGCCGCTGTCAATTGCGGGGTTGACGCCGGTCGCGATTAATGTAACCTAAGCGTTACTTATGAGCGCCGCCCCGAAACCCGCTGACGACAAGGACATGGACGCCGTCTTCGCCGCGCTCGCGCATGAAACGCGGCGGCGTATTCTCGATCTCCTGCGCGACAAGCCGGGATCGGGCGTTGGCGAGATCGCCCAGAGTTTTGACGTCAGCCGCATCGCCATCATGAAGCATCTCGCCGTCCTTGAAAGCGCGCATCTCATTGTTTCGCAAAAGGAAGGTCGCACGCGCCGGCTCTATTTCAATGCGGCGCCGATCCAGATGATCTACGACCGCTGGACCGACGACTACAGCGGCTATTGGGCGGGTGAAATCACGCGGCTCAAATATCTCTCGGAAAAGCGCGCGGCCGGCCCGGCAAAGAAAACCAAAACCGGGAGGAAACCATGAGCGACAGCAAATACGCCGAGCGTCAGGTCTACAAGGTTATCATCAACGCGCCGATCGAAACCGTCTGGTCGGAGCTGGTGAAACGGACGAGCCCGCGCCCGTTTTTCTGGAATTCAAGCTGGGACACGCCTGCGATGGCGCCCGGCAAGTCGTTCCGGATGCTGTCGGCCGACAAGCGCGCGGTTGGCGTCGTCGGCGAGTTTCTCGAAATGGAGCCGCCGCACCGCCTGGCGCACACCTTCCAGTTGACCTCGCTCGACGACCCGCCGTCAAAGGTAACCTATACGCTGAAGGAAACGCCGGAGGGCGTTGAATTCTGCCTCATCACCGAAAACATTGTCGCTGGCTCCAGAAGCGTCAAATCGATGGATGGCGGCGCGAAATTCATTGTCGGGAACTTCAAGACGTTTGTTGAAACCGGTCAGGCGACGTTTGGCGCGCGAATGACGAACGCCCTTTATTCGCTAATGGGCCCGTTCACGCCGAAAGCGCTCAGGGCCGAAAACTGGCCGCTCAAGCGATAGGGAATTGGTCGGTCGCGACCGATGCGTAATCGCCTGGCTTGAA
Organism: Parvularculaceae bacterium; assembly: GCA_041753055.1. Taxonomy (GTDB): domain Bacteria; phylum Pseudomonadota; class Alphaproteobacteria; order Caulobacterales; family Parvularculaceae; genus Amphiplicatus. The sequence goes on along the minus strand of JBGSVH010000011.1, from coordinate 38,943 downwards.
CCAGCCGATGACAGGGCGAAAAGATGGGAGATCCGAAATGACCACAACCGCGGCGCACGCGCCAAGATGGTTTTACGCCGTCAGCGCCCTCGCGCTTTTATGGAACCTGATGGGGGTCGGCGCCTATATCGCCCAGGTGACGATGAGCCCCGAGACCCTCGCCGCCCTCCCCGCGGCCGAGCGCGCCCTTTACGAGACGACGCCGGCCTGGGCGGTCGGAGCGTTTGCGGTTGCGGTCTTTGGCGGGGCGCTTGGCTCTCTCCTGCTGCTGTTGAAAAGGCGCCTTGCCCGCCCGGTCCTGATTGCGTCGCTGGCCGGGATCGCCGTGCAGATGGTCCATTCGTTTCTTATCGCCCGGACCATGGCTGTCTATGGATCGGGGTCGGCGGTGATGCCGGTGATGGTTCTGGTGATTGGCGTCGCGCTTGTGTTTTTTGCAGCGCACGCGGCAAGGCGCGGCTGGATCGTTTAAGTAATCCTGGTTAACGTTACGGCATCAATACGGCCCCTCTACCCCAGCCGATGACAAGGTTGAGCGCGAACAACCGTTAACCATAAATATTTTGCAAAGCGGCAAAATTAACGTTCCGTAAGTGTTACGAACGTGCTAACTTGACCGAATCAAAGCCGGATTTTCGGCGGCGATGCGTTCAAACCATGGGGACTGTACGATGAAGATACTTCTCGCCGCGGCGTTCGCTTTCGCGGCATCGATGTCGGCCTCGCACGCAGCGGTGCTCGACTTCGTCGCCCAAGCAGCCGCCACGCCCGGCGGCATCGCCAACGGCTACACCAAGAATTTCGGCGGCTTCAATGTGACCATTACCGCCAGCGGCATGAGCGGTTTCACGATGACCCAGCCGAATCCTTATCTCGATCCGCTTTACCTTAAACGTCCGGGCGGCCTTGGCGCCTGCGTTCTCGTCGGCGGCCCCGGCTCTGGTTGCAACTATTCGATCCCGGGCAATGACGACAACATTTCTAAAGGCGAAGCGGTAACGCTCGATTTCGGCAAACCGGTCGACCTATCGAACTTTTCGTTCACCGACGAACTTCACTTCGATCTGAATTCGAGCAATGCAACCCTGCTCGTCAATGGCATTGAATGGACCTTCGCCAATCTCGTTGCGGCGACACTTGTCGGCGTACAGACATTGACGCTCGCCTTTGGCGGATCGAACGCCTCGGAATTCTATCTGAACAGTCTTACCGCTGTTCCGCTTCCGGCGGCGGCGCCGCTGATCCTCTCCGGGCTTGCGGGGCTTGGCTTCGCCGCCCGTCGCCGTCGCAAAGCGGTCTGATCCGCTTTCGACACGCCTGAATTTGAACGGCCGCCAGAAACTGGCGGCCGTTTTCTTTTGCTCCGGTAGACGCAGCGAACGAGACAAGAAGAATTGATTGAGCGACCAAAAGAAATGGCCGACGCCACAATTCTCATCGACGCCGACGCCTGTCCCGTCAAAGACGAGGTCTACAAAGTTGCGTTGCGTCACCAGGCGGCGGTGACGGTCGTTTCCAACGGCGGCATCCGCATCCCCGGTCACCCGCTGATCGAGCGCGCCATCGTCGGCGACGCCTTCGACGCCGCCGACGACTATATCGCGGAACGCGCCGGCGCGCGGTCAATCGTCATCACCGGCGATATCCTCCTCGCCGACCGCTGCCTCAAGAACGGGGCAACGGTACTGGCGCCGAACGGCAAGCCCTTCACCACCAGTTCCATCGGCGCCGCCATCGCGACACGGGCGATCATGCAGGATCTGAGGGGATCGGGCGATCCGACCGCCGCCGGCGGGCAAAGGCCGTTTTCAAAAGAAGACCGCTCGCGCTTCCTGCAGGCGCTTGATGCGATGATCGTCAAGCTGAAACGCGCGCCGCAATCCGGCGCCGGCTAGGGCGTTTTCCGATCAAGTGGAATCCGGTTGATCGCAGAAAACGCCCTAATTCATGGATCTTGAGCAAACTTCGCGCGCCAGAGCGCGCGAAACTTGCTCTAGGTTTTCGCAAGCCGCCCTGCCGCGCGCCTTTCGCCCACCTGGTATTTGAGAAACGCCGGCAGCAGCGCCATTTCGCCAAGCGGCGCGGCGCCGTCGGCGAGGCGATAAATGTTCTGATAATAAAACGCCATTGCGGCGAACCCGTTGAGCGCCTTGATCGTCTTGCTGGATGAATTGGGGCCCCAGAACCCAGCGCCAAGGCGCAATGATTTTTCGTGTTGCGGCGCTTCGGCGATGGCGCCCGACAACAGTTTCGCGCAAATATCGGGATCAACGCACATCGGCCGCGCGATCCCGATCAGATCAGCCGCGCCCGACGACAGCGCCTCGTCCATCGCCGCCCGGCTCCTGAAACCCCCGGTCACCATCAACGGCATTTTGGCGACACGCGCGGCTTCCTCCGCAAACTGAAGAAAATAGGCTTCACGCGCTTTGGTCGAGGCGCGGCGTTCTTCCGCCGGTTGCATTCCCTCGATATCCATCATCTTCGGCTGCTCGTAGGAGCCGCCGGAGATTTCCAGAAAGTCGATCGCCTCTTCGTTCAGCCATTCGATCACCTGCAGGCTTTCGTCGAAGGAAAAGGCGCCCTTCTGAAAGTCTGACGAATTGAGTTTGACCGCGACGGGAAAACCGGAGCCGACTTTGGCGCGGACCGCGGCGACTGTGCGCAACAAGAGGCGCGCGCGATTGTCGAGCGAACCGCCCCATTCGTCGGTGCGCTGGTTCGCCTTCGGATTGAGAAATTCCGAGATGAGATAGCCATGCGCTCCATGCACCTGAACGCCGGAAAATCCCGCCGCCTTGCAGACCGATGCGGCATGCGCAAAACGCTGGATGACATCGGCGATCTCGTCGGCATTGAGCGCGCGTGGCGTGCCAAACTGGCCGCCCGGGAGATCGAGCGCGATTGCCGACGGCGCAACCGGGGTCTTGCTGACATAGACCGGGGTCTGGCGCCCTGCATGGGAAAGCTGCGCCATGATTTCAGAACCGGCCGAATTTGCAGCGGCGGCGAAGGCTTCAAGCGCGCGCGTTGCATCCGCATCCTGCGGCCCGTCGATGGCGACATTGCCCGGCCGCTCAAGATAGCGGCGGTCGATCTGGATATTGCCGGTGAGGAGCAAACCTGCGCCGCCGGACGCCCACCGCCGGTACAAGGTTTCGAGCCGCGGCGTCGCCCGGTTCATGTCGTCGGCGAGCCCTTCGGTCATTGCCGCCTTGACCATGCGGTTCTTCAGCCTGACGCCGCACGGCAGGGTGATCGGATCGGCGATAGTGACAGCCATGGGCGCATCCAGCGAATTCGCGCGATCAATCCTTAACGCGCCGCAGATGATTCTTGACCCTGATTCGGGGAATTTAACGTTATTATTGCCGCTGCGTCCCGATTTTGCCTGAGCGGGCCTGGTGAGTGGCCCTTGTTGGCATAGGCGTTGCAAAACCTGGACTGAAACAGATTTAGACGTCCTTGCACCGGACTCTTGCTGAAAAGGCCGCCCCGCAACGGGCGGCCTTTTTATTGCGCCGTCTCGACAAGGCGTCCATTTTTCTTCAGCGCCGCCTGGAGCCGGTCATGCGGCAGCGCCTGCACGGTGTAGCCATTGGCGCCGGTCATGGTTTGCGCCGCGACCAGCGCATTGACGATCGCTTCCTCGGTCGCTTCGACGGCGGCGAGAAATACCGGCCCCAGAGCATCGTTGGGAACAAATGCGACGGTCTGGCTTTCGAGCCGGTACGCCGCTTTTGAATTGGCTGTTGAAAAGGCGATGAAGATGTCGCCCGATCCGTTCGAGGCGTAGCTGCCCATTCGCCCGAGCGCCAGTGACGCGCGCTGCGCAACTCGGCGCAGCTGATGCGGCAAAAGCGGCGCGTCGGTCGCGATGACGACGATGATCGAGCCGCGTTCCTCCGCCTGCGGAACACCGGGCAAGAGATCGGGAATTTCATCATTGATCGGCACGCCGGCGATGCGCATCGTCTTGCGGATGCCGTAATTGGCCTGCACCAGCGCGCCGATCGTATAACCGCCGTCATCCTTGCCGAGAACGCGCGAGGCCGTCCCCGTTCCACCCTTGAATTCATGACAGATCATGCCGGTTCCGCCGCCGACATTTCGTTCCGCGACGGCGCCGCCCTTGGCTGCGTCGAGCGCGTCGAAGGCGTCCTTTTTCGACACGTGGAAACCGTTGATGTCGTTAAGGTCGCCGTCCCAGGTTTCAGCGACCACCGGCAGCGACCAGAAAACCTCCGGCTCACCCGGCAGCCCTTCGTAAAACCCGTGCTTGATCTGCCATTCGATCACCGCGTCATGAACGACTCCGACCGAATGCGTGTTGGTGATCATCACAGGGCCTTCAAGAAAGCCGGATTCGGTGATCCAGGTCGTCCCCGTCATCTCGCCATTGCCGTTGAGCGCATGCCAGCCCGCAAACACCGGATCGTAAGTGCGCCCGCGCGGCAGGATCGCGGTGACGCCGGTCCTGACCGGCCCCTTGCCGCGCACGAGGTTGCCCGAGCCCTTGATGATCGTCTTGTAGCCGACCTCGACGCCCGCGACATCGGTGATGGCGTTGAAAGGTCCCGGTGTCCCGTCAAACGGAACGCCAAGATCGCGCGCGCGGTCGTGATCGGCGGCGAAGGCGGGCGCGGCGAGCACCCACGCAATAGCGGCTATCGTTACGTTGAGTTTCATGTTGCCCCTGCTTTCCTGACTGGTGATCTTACTGCTCGCCGCGCTTGAAGCACAATGATCGGCGGCGCAGTTTTGCACCATGGAAACGCTCCCCATCCTCACCGAAATCGATGGCCCGGTTTTTGTCGTCACCATCAACCGTCCGGAGCGGCGCAACGCGGTTGATCGCGACTGCGCCGATGCGCTCGTCGCGGCGTTTCGCGCCTTTGACGGCGACAAGGATCTGTCGGTCGCGATATTGACCGGCGCGGGCGGACAATTCTGCGCCGGCGCCGATCTGAAGGCGATCGCCGAAGGCAACGGCAACCGCCTCGATGATAGCGCCACTGATTTCGACACCAACGGCCCGATGGGGCCGACGCGGATGGTCCTTTCAAAACCGGTGATCGCGGCGGTCGAAGGCAATGCCGTCGCCGGCGGCATCGAACTCGCCTTGTGGTGCGATCTGCGCGTTGCGGCGCGCGATGCGACTTTCGGGGTTATTGTCGGCGCTTCGGCGTTCCCCTGATCGACGGCGGCACGGTGCGCCTGCCGCGGCTGATCGGTCAGTCGCGGGCGATGGACATGATCCTGACCGGGCGCGGCGTTGGCGCTGAGGAAGCTTTCGCCTGGGGCCTCGCCAACCGGCTCGCCGAACCGGGGCGCGCGCTTCACGACGCAAAGGCGCTGGCGAAGGAAATCGCGCGGTTTCCGCAAACCTGCCTGCGCCATGACCGCGCCTCGGCGCTCGGCCAATGGGCGCTTGGCGAGCGCCAGGCCCTCGCCGCCGAATTCGCGCTCGGAAAAAAGACGCTGCAATCGGGCGAAACGCTTGCAGGCGCGGCGCGTTTTGCAAAAGGCGACGGACGCGGCGGCAAAGCCGTCTAGCGCAAGAGCCCCTGCTTTTTCGCGCGCGTTGCATACCAGACGAAGAACACGCAGCCGGCAAGGATCACCGCCTGCACGATCATCATCGCGCCGCCCGAATCCGGCATCGGCGAGACCCCATAGGCGTAAATGAGGCTGATGACGAAAGCGACAAGCGAGGCGATAAAAACTTCAACCGCCCATTTGCTCCGCAACAGCAACAACAATGCGCCGAGAAGCGCGCCCCACACGCCGATCGCCCACACCGCGATCATCCAGACGGGAAACGCCGCCATATGCGCGATCTGCGCATCGGTCATGCCGACGCTTCGCATATAGTCCGCGCCCTTTGTCATCGACATAAAATAGTCATAGCCGCCATAGGAATTCCACAACAGGCCGAGCGCGCCGACCGCCCATAAGTGCCATGGCGTTTTTGCTTGAGCCGATGCGTTCATGGTTCTCTCCTGACCGCCGCAAAGGCAGCCTAGCACAGACCGCTCACCCGGCCACACCGCCACTTTGGCCGATACGGCGATATGGCGGCATGGCTTGCGGCCCGATTTTCCCCAACTTGGCGCAAATCGCGGATTCGGCCTATGGGGTGGCTCAATCGTGGAGTTAGACCGGGCGTATGACAAGAAGACCGTCGAAAAAGTTACCCGATCCCGACCTTTTTGCGTCGGCCGGCGATTACACGGCGAAGGATATCGAGGTCCTTGAAGGGCTGGAGCCCGTCAGGAAGCGCCCCGGCATGTATATCGGCGGCACCGACGAAAAGGCGCTGCACCATCTTTTCGCGGAAGTCCTCGACAACGCCATGGACGAGGCGGTCGCCGGGCATGCCAGCCGTATCGAGGTCGAGCTTTTCGAGGACGGCTACCTCGCCGTCACCGACAATGGGCGCGGCGTTCCCGTCGATCCGCACCCGAAGTTCAAAAACAAGTCGGCGCTCGAAGTCATCATGACGACGCTGCATTCGGGCGGCAAGTTCGACGGCAAGTCCTACTCGACATCGGGCGGATTGCACGGCGTCGGCGTCTCGGTCGTCAACGCGCTCTCCGACGATCTCATCGTCGAGGTTTGCCGCAATCGCCAGATGTGGCGCCAGACCTATTCGAAAGGCGCGCCGACATCGAAACTGAAGGACGCGGGGCCTGCGCCCAACAAGCGCGGCACGATGGTAAAATTCCACCCCGACCCTGAAATATTCGGGGCCAAGGCCGCGTTCAGACCGGCGCGGCTTTACCGGATGGCGCGCTCGAAAGCCTATCTCTTCGGCGGCGTCGAAATCCGCTGGCGCTGTGCGCCGTCACGGATCGTGGAAGACACGCCCGCCGAGGCGGTCTTTCATTTCGAGGCGGGCCTCACCGATTATCTCATCAGCCTTATCAACGGCAAGCCGACCGTCACCGACGAGATGTTTTCCGGCCGCGTCGAGCGCAAAGACGATGGCGGTCACGGCAATGTCGAATGGGCGGTCTCCTGGGGCGCGGCGGGGTTTGGTGAAGCCGACGGTTTCATCCACTCCTATTGCAACACGATCCCGACCGCCGAAGGCGGCACTCATGAAGCGGGACTGCGCGCGGCGTTGTCGAAGGGATTGAAAGCCTATGCCGATCTTGCCGGCAACAAGAAGGCCGGCAACGTCACCCCCGAAGACGTCATGACAACCGCCGGCGCGTTATTGTCCGTGTTCGTCCGAAATCCGGAATTCCAGGGCCAGACCAAAGACAAGCTCGCAACCGCAGAAGCCCAGCGCATTGTCGAGAACACCGTACGCCCGGCGTTCGATCACTGGCTCGCCAGTCACCCGAAACAGGCGAACGATTTGCTCGGCTGGGTCATCGACCGCGCCGACGAGCGCATGCGCCGCCGCAAGGAAAAGGAAGTGTCGCGCGCCGCCGCAACACGCAAGCTCCGCCTTCCCGGCAAGCTCGCCGATTGCAGCCAGAAAGACCGCACCGGCACGGAAATTTTCCTCGTCGAAGGCGACTCGGCCGGCGGCAGCGCCAAACAGGCGAGGAACCGCGCGACACAAGCGATTTACCCGATGCGCGGCAAGGTCCTCAACGTCGCCTCGGCGACGCGCGACAAGATCATGGCGAATGAAGAAATCCAGAACATCGCGCAGGCGCTGGGCGTTTCTCTCGGCGCCAAGTTCGATCTGGAAGACCTGCGCTACGACAAGATCATCATCATGACCGACGCCGATGTCGACGGCGCGCATATCGCCTCGCTCCTCATCACTTTCTTCTATCAGGAGATGAAGGAGCTGATCGACGCCGGCCGTCTCTATATGGCGCAGCCGCCGCTCTATCGCCTCACCGCGGGCGGCAAGACCGTCTATGCGATGGACGATCGCGCGCGGGAAGAATTGTTGAAATTGGAATTCAAATCAAATCAGAAAGTCGACATCGGCAGATTCAAGGGCCTCGGCGAAATGATGCCGGCGCAACTGAAGGAAACCACGATGAACCCGCAGACGCGAACGCTCGCGCGCGTCGTCATCGCCGACGACAAACAGAGCGAAGCCTCGGACCTCGTCGACCGCCTGATGGGCAAGAAAGCCGAAGCGCGCTTTCAGTTCATTCAGGAGAATGCGAGTTTTGTCAGGGATGAACTGGATATTTGAACGCGCCGCCAGTCCTGCACGGCGCATCGGATAAAGGAGCGACGAATGACATACCCGCCGTCATGGCGCGTTTCGGACCCTGGCGCAGTGGCTGACCTGATGCGCTGCCATCCGTTTGCTCACCTGTTTACCGCGCAAGGTGACTTGAGGGCGACGCGGATTCCCTTCATCGCAGACATGGAAGAGGGGCGGCCCGTTCGATTGCGCGCTCACCTCAACGGGCAAAATCCTCAAGCGCTGAGCCTCGGCGGCGCGCGCGTGCTGATCGTGTTCTCCGGCCCTTCGACGTACGTTTCGCCGCACTGGCGGATCGAACCGACGAGAGGGGGAACCTATGACTATGAAGAAGTGCGCGTTCACGGCGCAGCGCGCATTGTCGCCGACATTCAATTTTTCCGGCGCCTTATCGATGACCTTTCCGCCCTGATCGAACCGCAATATGCGGAGGTTGGCGACTATCCGGTCTGGCAAACGTCGATGGCGCCGGAAGGATATGTCGAGCGGCTGTTTCCCGCCGTGACGCCGTTCGAGGTCGAAATAGAATCAATCGAAGCGATCTCAAAGCTGCACCAGCAATTTCCGCCCGAGGACCGGCGTTCGATCGCCGATCATCTCTCCCGCGCGCATCGCGACGACGCGCGCGCGATCGCCGGGAAAATTCGAAAAGGGTTGGAAGAATAGAGCGGAATTCCAAACGGCGGGTCAGGTTGCCCGAATACGCCGGCGCTGCATTGAAGAGAATGCGGTTTTCGGAAGGGACAAGCCGGATATTTTGAGGGACGATTGCGGTCACTCGTCGGAAACTGCCGACTGTTCCGCACTTTCCAGCGCCATTTCCTCTGCCACTTCGTCACGTCTGTCTCGTGCGCGGCGCAGCGGACGTTCATCCGCTTCACCTGACGGCGCCTGATGGACCATGGATTCAGGGTTCGATCCTGCGGATCGCCCCGGAGTGACAGAAGGGGGGTGAGAGAACGACTGCCGCCGGTTGCGCCGGCCGGATTTTCTTTTACCAGCGCATTGTTGCGGGCTGCGCCCTCAGGCCCTTCGGGCGAGCTCCCCCGTTTTAGTAACGGGGGAGCAAAGTACATTATCCGTGTACAGACTATTTCCCGTAACGGCAGTCTGACGAATATTGGCCGCTGGGCGTCGTCACTTCGTTGATATCGGCGCCGCAGGAGGGCCATGGATGCGAAACCTTGTCGGCCTTGTCGGGATGGGGCGCGCCATCGGGCAACTCGCCCTTGTCCTGATAGGAGAAGAATTTGAGGCTTCCGTCCTTGTTGCGCTTGACGACAAGATGCCATTCGCACGTGGCGTCATAATGATAGGCGCCATCGGCGTCGCGCACGAGACAGCCCGAACCTGACGAAGTATCGGCGGCGTTGTCATTGTCCGGCTTGGCGAGCGCCGGCGCCAGACCGAGCGCGGCGACAGTCAACCCGGCGATGAGGAATTTTGCAGTTTTCATTATTGCCTCTCCAGTTCGTTGCGTTTTTTGAACTCGCCGTCCCCTGCCGGCGGCGGCGGCGTGGATTTGAGGCCTTTCAAGACGTAGGTTCAAGCGCCAAATCGCGGCGAAGGCGGTTCCAGCCCGGCGCTTTGCGCACATTCCTCCCCCATTGCCGCCCGCGCATTCCGGCGAGAGCCTGAATCCAGACATTCTGTTTCCCGTGGAAAACCGGCGGCGCGCGCTTTCCATCCTACGCAGCGACACCGCTGCAGGCGGCCGCTTCAGTCGCGGAGTTTATCCTCGGGCCAGCCCCTGATTGGACCCGGCGGCGACAGCTCCCTCGTGATAGTAACGGGGGGAGCGAAGAGAAAGACCTCCCTACTTCCTTCCGCCGAAGGGAAACATCGACGGGACGCGTTCCATGTAGCGGCGATAATCGTCGCCGAAATGCGCGATGAGATCGCGTTCTTCATAGCTGATGGCGATGAACATGTAGATCGTCATCACGCTGGCAAAAAGGAGATGCCCGACCGTCATTGTCGGTGTCGCCCAGAAGGCGATCAGAAACCCGAGATAAAGCGGGTGGCGAACCAGCGCGTAAAACAACGGCGTCTTGAATGGATCATGCGTCGCCTTTGTCGATTTGAACCGCGCCCAAACCTGTTTCAGGCCGAAGAGATCGAAGTGATTGATCAGAAAGGTCGAGACGAGGACGACGCCGAAACCTGCGAACAACAGTACCGTCATGATCGTCGCCCAAAGTCCCGACATCGACCAGACGAGATCAGGCATCGGCCGCCACAAGGCATAAGCGAGAATCAGGACAATCGACGATGTCAGCACATAGGTCGACCGTTCCACGGCGGGGGGCACAATCTTTGTCCATACCGCCTTGAAGCCGGGACGCGCCATGACGGAATGCGAGACGCCGAACAGGGCAAGCAAGAGAAAATTCTGCAGGGCGGGCGCGGCGAAGACCTTCACCGGCTCACCAGAGTCGATCGTGTTCGGCAGCTTGAGGAATGCAAGCGCGTCGCCACCGACGAACCCAATCAGATAGAGAAATGTCGCAAAGAAGATGACGTAGCAGACAACGCCATAAAGAAGGGTGATAACGCCCATGGTTGTGCTCCTTCGGGGTTAAGCGAACGGATACGCAACGGATGCTGGATGCCACAGACTAGCGTGAACTGGATGGAATGAAAAGTCGTCACAGGTCGAGCGACCATGTTCGTTTTACACGTATTTCGGTTGATTATCTTAGTACAGAAATTCCGCCAACGGTTGAAAAATTGGAATCATCTGCTAGTTATTTTTTTGGAAATTTGTTTCGGATGCGGAATTCTAACCGATTGTTTTGTCCTTACAAAGATGGTTAATTCGCGTCATAGGTGTTGAGTTATACCCCACCTTATCCCCCATGTTATCCCACACCCTCAGGCAGGCCGTATCATGCTCCCTGATCGAAGCAGACCTGAAAGGAGCCGTGCGTGGGAAAGTCTGGAATTTTGGCGGCGCTATCCCGCACTCCGCACCATCCTTCAAGATCCGGCGGTCGGGCCGAGGCGGACCGAGGGCGGCGAGGCCTGGGGCGTTTTCCGATCAAGCGGGATCCGGTTGATCGCAGAAAACGCCCTAAACTGAATAATTTGAGCAAACTTCGCGCGCCAGCGCGCGAAGTTTGCCCTATCCCTCGAAGCCCTGATCCATGGTCGCGGCCGGCGGTTTGGCGCAGTCGCCAACGGGTTTTGCCGGAACGCCCGCGACCGTGCAGCCGGGTTTGACCGAATGCAGGACAACGCTGCCCGCGGCGACCTTGGCGTTCTCGCCGATCTCGATATTGCCGAGGACTTTGGCGCCGACGCTGATCAAGGCGCCCTTGCGGATTTTCGGGTGGCGGTCGCCGGTTTCCTTCCCCGTTCCGCCGAGCGTCACATTCTGCAGGATCGAGACATTGTCCTCGATCACCGCCGTCTCGCCAATGACAACGCCGGTGGCGTGATCGATGAATACGCCCTTGCCGATCGTCGTCGCGGGGTGAATGTCGACTTGGAAAAGTTCCGACATGCGGCTTTGCAGATAGAGCGCCAGGGGCCGGCGGTCATGGCGCCACAGCCAGTTGGCGACGCGCTGCGACTGCAGCGACAGATAGCCTTTGAAAAAGAGGAAGGGCTGCACATATTCGCTGCACGCCGGATCGCGTTCAAACACAGCGAGAATATCGGCAAGGCCCGCTTCAACGATCGCCGGCGCGTCGCCATAGGCTTCAAGGCAAACATCGCGCCACAGCATGGCGTTCATGTCGCCATCGGAAACCTTCTGCGCGATCCGGTAGGAAAGCGCATCCTCATAGGACTGATGGTTGAGCACATTGGCGTGGAGAAAACTCGCGAGCGCCGGTTCGCGCGATGCGGTCGCCGCCGCTTCAACGCGCATGCGCGGCCATGTCTGGTCGCGCGAGAGTTTCAGTACCTTCGAAGCGCTCATCTCGATCTCCCTAGAATGAGCCGCGCCGGCTCGGCCGGCAACCGCCCCGCTTCGGCCAATGCCCTTGCGGTCAATGTCATGATAATAGTCAGGGGATCGCGAATGTCGCCCGCGAGCACCATTTCGTGAAGGTGAGAAAAACTGACCCGCTGATGAGCCAGCACTTCACCGGGTTCTGGCGCCGCCTCGCCCGCCTCAAGCCCCCAGGCGATAAAGCAGACCCCCTTTTCGTCAGTGACGGAATTCGACAGGTCAAAGGCGCTGAGTTTCTGCCAGTGCCGGGCGCGGTAGCCGGTTTCCTCGATCAGCTCGCGTTTTGCCGCCTCCAGCGCGTCCTCGCCAAGATGGCCGCCGCCCTCCGGCAGCTCCCAGCTATAGGCGTCATGCGGGAACCGGTGCTGGCCGACCAGCGGCACGGTTCCATCATCGAGCAGCGGCAAAACCCCGATCGCCAGATGCTTGAAATGAACGACGCCATATTGGCCAGCGCCGCCATCCGCCAGCTCGGTCGCGCAATCGGCGACGTTGATCCACGGATTCTCGTAAACGGTGCGCTGCGATTTGACCGTCCACGGACCGATTTTGGCGCCGGTGCGGTCTTTCACCCCCCGGTCCTTCGCCGCACCGGAACCGGCAACTGGCAGGCATCGAGATGATCTGGCCGGTAATAAAAGAATGCTTCGGGACGGTTGCGGCGCGCCTCGGCATAGGCGGCGAAGGCGGGACGCGCGCTGTCGAGAATTTCGAATTGGGGGCGTGTCGCATCCGGCATGTCGGCGGCGACGCGGAAGGAAAGAATTTTCTCGCCGGTGTCATCGTCTTCCGATTCCGGCGGCTCGACCCGGCGCAGCGCCTGAACATATTGCATGCCGTCAATGACACGCCCGAAGACGGTCAGATTGCGGTCAAGATAACGCTGCGGCTGCAGCGCAATATAAAACTCGGTCGAGGCGGTGTCTCTGCCGTCTTCGCGGCCGAAAGCAAAAGCGCCAGCGCAGTGAAGGTGCCAATAGGTTCCGGTTTTTTCATCAAACCCCGCCGGAATGCTCGAGACAAAACCCGACATCGGCGCATATCCGTCGGCGTCCTTCAGCGCGGCAAAAGCGATATCGTCGCCCGCGGATTCAAATTCCGCCTTCATCGCTTTCTTCGCTTTCCGGATCTTGCGCTCGCCGAACGCGTCGCCGCCCTGCGCCACAAATCCGTCAATCACCCGGTAAAAGGAAAGCCCGTCATAGAAGCCTTCCCGCGTCAGGGTTTTCACCTGTTTGACGTGATTTTTCGCCAGCGACGGCGACAAGGCGACGACAATTTCGCCGCGCTCCAGCGTGATCACCAGCAGCTCTTCGGCGGGGATCTGGCGCCAGTCCTCCGCGGTTGTTTCTGCGAGAATCTCATCGCCCGACTTGCCGCCTTCAAGCGCATCGGCGCTGGCAGGACTGGCGACAAACGCAGCTGCAATCAGGATGCGAATAATGGACATGGCCTACCCCCTTCCGCGATAAGCGGCGACGCCGGTCTCCGGAATCCAAAGCCCCTCCGGCGGCGCGCCGGTCTGATAGAAAACGTCAATTGGAATGCCGCCGCGCGGATACCAATAACTGGCAATGCGAAGCCAGCGCGGCTTTGCGGCGTCTACGATCTTTTTTGCAATGATGATCGTGCAATCTTCGTGAAAGGCGCCGTGATTGCGAAACGACGCCAGAAACAGCTTCAGCGATTTAGACTCAACAAGGCGCTTGGCCGGCGCGTAGTCGATGACGAGATGCGCGAAATCCGGCTGGCCCGTCACCGGACAGAGCGAGGTAAATTCCGGCGCCGTAAACCGCGCGAGATAAAGCTCACCCGATTGCGGATTGGCGACGGTTTCCAGAACCGCCTTCGCGGGCGACGACGCGATATCGACCGCGCGCCCGAGCTGGCGCAGCGACGGCTTGGCGCCGCCCTTCGCCGCGACCAGGCGCTTGGGCTGAGCCTTGCTCCCGCGCTTCTTCGTTTCGCCCGCCATAAGCGGCCCACTCCTTCGTCCCTTGTCCCCCTCCTATCGGCGTCGGCGAGTGAGGTAAAGCGCTCCCGCAGAGCCGCTCCGGCGGCGAAATCCGGTGGGATTTTCCGGACGCAAACGGCGCCATACCTCAGTGGACAACCGGCCCGCCCTTGCCTATAAGCCGCGGCTCCGGCGCGCGGGAGCCCCCGCCCCGGCGGGCCCAGGTAGCTCAGTTGGTAGAGCAGCGGATTGAAAATCCGCGTGTCGGTGGTTCAATTCCGCCCCTGGGCACCAGTTCGTCCTAAGTTATTGTTTATTCTAATATAATTTTGTCTCACCACTCGTTATGTCTTTCCAAATGCATGTCCCACCGACAGCTAGCGTTCTGTAATCGTTAGGATTGCGAATCCAAATTCGGAATCGAACCGGCAAAGCCGATTGTTGGTGAAAATACTCGTGGTCGAAACGAGTTCATTTGCAGATCAGCGCGCAAGTTTCGGGCCATACGCAGAAGTTGTTTTGGGATAGTACGCACAGCCGTGCTGTCATCGCGTCGTGTCCTTTCCGCCCCGCCATCCGGAAGGGAAAAACAAACAAAGCCGCGCGAAACGCGCGCCCTTATCCCGCCCAAAGGGCGGGTGTGAATCGGCTTTGAATCGCGACCCCTTATGCAATCGACGCTAGGCGCTTGGTTTTGCTCATCTCTTCTACAAAATGCCCGGGTTCCAATCGGCGCCGATCGGCCCCCCCTTTTCTTCAAGAATATGGCATCAATTCATCATCTTGCCTGAATTTTCGCCAGGGTCATTCTTCGGCGCCGATTCACACGCCGACCGCGAGCGGCGCACGACGCCGTACCAGCCGCCGGCGATGATCGAGATGACAATTGCTGCAACCAGCGAATCAATGCCGGGCGAGGAGAGCATAAAGATGCGTGAGAATAATGGTATCGTCAGCGCGCTGGCCAGTATTGCCACCGCGAGTGCGCAGACCATCCAAAATACAAGATGGCGGCGATCAAAGAGCGGCGTCGAAGCCTCTGACGCCTCCGTGAGCGCGAGCACCAGATTGCCGACGACCAATACAATGAAACCCAATGCGCGAGCACTGTCCGCCGGCATTCCGGCGTTCAGAGCCCAAACATAAATACCCAATACCGCCGCCAGCAGAACGCCGCCTTGCACCGCCGCAAGCGCCATCTGACGGCGGCCGAACAGCGGCTCATTGATCGAGCGCGGCGGACGCTTCATTGCGCCGCGATCGCTTGGCTCGGATTCAAAGACCAGGGAGCAGACCGGATCGATGATCAACTCCAGCATCACGACATGCATCGGATAGAGCAGCGGCGGCATACCGAACACAATTGGCAGCAACGCTACCCCGGCGATTGGCACGTGGATCGCCACCACATAGGTCAGCGCCTTGCGCAGATTGACGAAGATGCGCCGGCCGAGCCGCACGCCCCCCACAATCGAGGCGAAGCTGTCGTCCAGCAGGATCAGATCTGAAGCTTCGCGTGCGACGTCCGTGCCGCGCTGTCCCATCGCGATGCCGACATGCGCGCGCTCAAGCGCCGGCGCATCGTTGACGCCGTCGCCAGTCATCGCGACGACATCGCCGCGCGTCTTGAACGCCTCGACCAGCGCCAGTTTCTGGTCCGGCTTAACGCGGGCGAATATACGCATGGTCGCAATGCTTTTGGCGAGTTGATCAGGGCTCAAGGCTGCGATCTCGACGCCTGTCATCACTCCGCTTGAAACATCAAGGCCGGCCTGGCGAGCGATTTCAAGCGCCGTCTCCGGATAGTCGCCGGTGATCATTGCGACATCGATCCCCGCCGCGCGCGCTTCCGCCAGCGCCGCGGGAACCTCAGCGCGAATGGGGTCGAGAAATCCAATCAGTCCGACGAATTCGAACTTGGCGTCCTTGGGATCAACAATGGCGTTCGCGGGATCATCCGCGCGCGCAACCCCGAGGATTCGCAATCCTTTGGCGGCCATCGTCGCCAAAGCCTTGTCGACGGCATGAGCGTCACCCGCACCGTACTTGCACAGTTTGAGTATCGCTTCAGGCGCGCCCTTTGCGGCCCATTGTGTGCCAGACCCCACCCGCCACCCATGGATTACGGCCAACATCGAGGGACGCAGCGGAAAGGACTTTATTGGCTTGCCGCCGCTCGACATGAGAATCTGCGGCGCCCGAGCGGCGAGCGCCTCATGGACGGCGCGATCCATCGGGTCGATTGGATGGGTCGCAGAAGCAAGCAGCGCTACGCTCGCGACGTCTCCTGCTGCTGCGTCCCTATCCATGTCGACCAGCGCACCTTTCGACCAGATCGCGCCGAGTTTCATCCGGTTTTCGGTGAGCGTTCCGGTCTTGTCGACGCACAGCATCGTCACTGCACCGAGAGTCTCGATAACGGCCGCACGGCGCACCAAAATCTGGTGGCGCGCCAATCGCCACGAGCCGATGGCAAGAAACACAGCCAACACCATCGGGAATTCTTCAGGAAGGAGCGAGATCGCGACGGTAAGTCCCGCCAGTCCGCCAGCGAATCAATCGCCGCGCAGGAAGCCGTAAGCGGCTGCGACCATCAAGCAGATGATCACGGCGATCATGCTAAGTCGCACGACCAGTCGCCCGGTTGTCACCTGGAGCGGTGTCCGCTCGACTTCTCCCGTCAACGCTGCACCGATGGCGCCAAGGCGCGTATGAGCGCCGGTCTGGGTAATTTGAGCGAGGCCCTGACCGCGAACCAGCATCGTGCCAGCGAATATCGCGGCGGTGTCTTCCTCATGCGCGCCACGATTTTGCCCTGCGCCCTGTCGCGCCGCCATTCTCACGACGGGTACAAACTCTCCCGTGAGCGCGGACTCGTCGATGGTCAGGACGTCGCCAGCCCGCAAGACGGCGTCCGCCGGGATGCGTTCTCCCTCAGAGATCAGGACAATGTCACCGGGAACGAGATCGCGTGCTGGGATGCGTTGCTGGACGCCGCCCCGCATGACTTGCGCGAACGGTTCCGCGAGCTCGCGAAGCGCCGCCAGTGCGCGTTCGCTGCGCACATCCTGGAAGACAACGAGTCCGACCGAGACCGCGGCGCCGCCTAAGAGAAAAAGTCCCTCGCCGAGATCGCCCACCACAAGATAGAGTCCGGCGGCCGATAGGAGAAATAAGAACATCGGTTCGCGCAGCGTGCGGACAAGGACTTCGGCCAAGCTGCGCGACTTGATCGCCTGCAAAACGTTCGGGCCATGAATCTCGAGAAGGGCGCCGGCCTCTCTCGGACTGATCCCGGCCAACGCTTCATCTTCCGCGAACGCGCCAATCGCCTTCGGGCCAAGTTTCGATCCGGGCAAAGGCTGTTGAGTTGGCGACTGAGGGTTTGCAGGCCCAAGCAAAAGATCATCGCCTTATTGTTCGATCTTCAGCCTTCATACGCGACGCCTGCAGCCGGCCTTGGGCATTGTCAGCGACGCGCGCGGCGCCGGCGGGGCCGCGCACCGTTTTTGGACGTGAGACTTACAAGGCCGCAACACGCAATGGTGCTTTTCGTTCCGCGCCTGTCACAAATGGCCGATCGAACAGGACCCTCGGGGAACCATATCTACGGTCTGGCGTTGATGACATGCAATCATGAAACTCGACTTTGCCGTGTGGTTTGCGACTGTATCTGGGCTTGGACACGCTCTGAATCGCTAAACCTCTCGCCAATTCATCGCCGCAACAGGCGCTTCGCAACGATCGGCGGCAACACGATGAAAGCGCTCGTCTATCTCGGTCCAGGACGCCTTGCGCTCGAAGAGCGTCGACAGCCGCAAATCGAGGCGCAGACCGACGCCATCGTCAGGATTTCCAGAACAACGATATGCGGCACCGATCTGCACATTATAAAAGGCGACGTGCCAAGTTGCGCGCCAGGCCGTATCCTCGGCCATGAGGGCGTCGGCATCATCCATGAGGCTGGCTCCGGGGTGACGTCGTTCGAGCCTGGCGACCGCGTGCTGATTTCGTGCATCAGCGCCTGCGGAAAATGCGCCCCCTGCCGTAAGCAGATGTATTCGCATTGCGTCACCGGCGGCTGGATTCTCGGCAACACGATCGACGGCACGCAGGCTGAATTCGTCCGCATTCCCCATGCCGACACCAGCCTTTATCGGATCCCAGCCGGCGCTGACGAAGACGCGCTGGTCATGCTGAGCGACATCTTGCCGACAGGCCTTGAATGCGGCGTGCTCAATGGCCGCGTTCAGCCTGGCGCAAGGGTGGCGATCGTTGGCGCAGGGCCGATTGGCCTTGCCGCTCTCCTGACAGCGCAATTCTATTCGCCCGCCGAAATTATCGTAATTGATCTCGATGACAATCGTCTCGATGTCGCCAAGCGTTTCGGGGCCACATCGATCGTCAACAGCGGCGACGGCAAGGCGCTCGACGCAATCATGAAGCTGACGGGCGGGTCCGGTGTCGATACTGCGATCGAAGCCGTTGGCATCCCGGCCACTTTCGAACTCTGCCAGCAGATCGTGGGCGCGGGCGGCGTCATTGCGAATATTGGCGTGCACGGCACTAAAGTCGACCTCCATTTGGAAAACTTGTGGGACCGCAATATCACCATCACGACGCGCCTCGTCGATACCGTCAGCACGCCGATGTTGCTCAACGTGGTCGCGTCTCGGAAAATCGACCCCGCGCTCCTGATTACGCACCGCTTCAGGCTCGACCACATCCTCGACGCGTACGAGACTTTTTCGCACGCGGCCAACACCCATGCGCTCAAGGTTATCATCGAAGCCTAACGCCTGCTCAGTCATCACAAGACCACAGATCGGAATCATTCATGAAGGGCTTCATAACCAAGGACATCGAAGAGCTGGTCGAGGAGAACCGCGCCTTTCGCCGCGTTCTCTACACAGTCAAGAACCTGCAGCTGGTGTTGATGTCGCTGCTTCCCGGCGAGGATATCGGCGAAGAAGTGCATGAGACGCGCGACCAGTTCTTCCGCGTCGAGCAAGGCAAAGGCGAGGTCTGGATCGACGGCGTCATGTCGAAGATCAAGAAGGACCACGCCGCAATCGTCCCGGCCGGCGCCCGCCACAACATCGTCAACACAGGCGAGAAATCGCTGCGGCTCTATACGCTCTATGCGCACCCTGAACATCGCGACGGCGTCGTTCACGCCACCAAAGCGGATGCCGAAGCGTCGGATGAACACTTCGACGGCAAGACCTCAGAATGACCGCCCGCCTCTCCCTATCGCAATGCGAGGCGACATCATCATGAGCTACTATTTCTCGAAGACGCTAGCGACAACGTTCACAGACGCCGTGGCGAGAACAAAGCTCGCTCTTGCAGCGCAAGGCTTTGGCGTCCTCAGCGAAATCGACGTCGCGTCAACCCTGAAGACGAAGCTCGGCGCGGACATGCCGCCGTATGTCATCCTTGGCGCTTGCAATCCGCGCTACGCCCAATTGGCGCTGCAGATCGAGCCGAAAATTGGAACCATGTTGCCCTGCAACGTCATCATACGTGAGACCGCTCCGGGAAGTGTTGAAGTCGCCGCAATCGACCCGGTCGCTTCCATGCAGGCCGTGGAAAACGCCGCACTCGCGGCTGTCGCCGAGCCGGTCCGCGGGCTGCTGGAGCGCGTGATCGCCGATTTGTAGGGACGTCCCTGCCGGCGCGCCCATGAGGGGCGTGGATATAGCCCTGCCGTAACAGCCGCCGATGCGTTTCATTGCAGTCCCTATTCTTTCACCGGCGTCGAACGTTTAGCGCCAACGGTGCGTTGTTCGTGGGCGGCGCGTGTTCAAAACGCTGGAAAGCGCCATTTTTTCAATAGTAAGAAAGTTGCAGCCTGAAGATGGATAAGCACGCTCATTGCCCCTCCCGGTCCGGCGCCGCTGACGCGGTCACGGCTCAATATGACAATGTTCCGAATGGCTATGCAGGAATCGTTTACACCTGTCCGATGCACCCGCAGGTGCGCGAAACGAAACCCGGCGGCTGCCCTATTTGCGGCATGGCGCTGGAACCCGAGACTGTCGTCGCCGGAGAGGAAGACACCGCCGAGCTCGATTCGATGACCCGACGTTTCTGGGTCAGCGCCGCGCTCAGCGTACCGCTTTTCATCTACGCCATGGGCGACCTCATTCCAGGCAAGCCCTTTGAAGGCTTTTTGCCGGGCGCTTGGGCGCAATGGATTCAGTTCGCCATTGCGACTCCGGTTGTTCTTTGGGGCGGCTGGCCGTTTTTCGTGCGGGGCGCAAAGTCGCTCCGCACCATGAATTTGAACATGTTTACGCTGATCGCGCTTGGTGTCGGCGTCGCTTATGTCTTTAGCGTGGTCGCGACCGCAGCGCCGAGCATTTTCCCGGACGCCTTCCGCGATATGAACGGCAATGTCGCGGTTTATTACGAGGCGGCCGCCGTCATCACGACATTGGTGCTTCTTGGGCAGGTGCTCGAACTGCGCGCACGCAGCCAGACGTCAGGTGCAATCCGCGCCCTGCTTGAACTCGCGCCGCCGACAGCGCGCCGCATCGAGGCAAACGACGAGGAAGTCGAAGTCGCTATCGACGATCTGCGTGAAGGTGATCGCCTGCGCGTCCGCCCCGGCGAAAAAGTCCCGGTCGATGGCGAAATCGTCGAAGGCAGGAGTTCGGTCGATGAGTCTATGGTCACAGGCGAGCCGATTCCGGTTGAAAAGAATGTCAATGACAAGGTGACCGGCGGCACCGTCAATGGAACCGGCGGCTTCGTCATGAAAGCGACCCGCGTTGGCGAGAACACAATGCTTTCGCAAATCGTCAAAATGGTCTCGGAGGCGCAGCGCAGCCGGGCGCCAATCCAGCGGCTCGCGGATACGGTGTCGGGTTGGTTTGTTCCTGCGGTTGTTGTGGCCGCAATCATTACATTTGCTATCTGGAGCCTCTACGGCCCCGACCCGGCGATGGCGTTTGCGACGGTCAACGCCGTCGCCGTGCTGATTATCGCCTGCCCTTGCGCGCTTGGACTAGCGACGCCAATGTCGATCATGGTCGGCACCGGCAAGGGCGCGCAAAACGGCATTCTGATCAAGAACGCCGAAGTATTGGAAACATTTGAGAAAGTCGACACCATCGTCGTCGACAAGACCGGAACGCTAACCGAAGGCCGCCCGAAACTCGTGCTTGTCGAACCGCAGTCGCCGTTTACCGATGATGAGCTTTTATCGTTGGCGGCTTCGGTCGAACGGGGCAGCGAACACCCGCTCGCCGCCGCCATCGTTCGCGGCGCGGAAGAACGCGGCGTCGCTCTCAAAACTGCGTCCGATTTTTCCTCGGTCACCGGCGAAGGGGTCGAGGCGAAAATTGACGGCCGAAAGGTCGCTCTTGGCAACGATAAGATGATGCGGCGCGTCGGCGCCCACGACGAAACGTTAGCGGCGTCCGCGGAAAGCCGCCGACGTGACGGCCAAACCGTCATGTTTATCGCAGTCGAGGGCAGGCCCGCGGGAATTATCGGCGTCGCCGATCCGATCAAGGAAACAACGCACGAGGCAATAAAGGCGTTGCACGACGCCGGCGTTAAAGTCGTCATGCTTACCGGCGACAGCCGTGCGACGGCGGAAGCCGTCGGCGCAAAGATCGGCATTGACCAAATCCACGCGGATGTTTCGCCCTCAGACAAAAACCGTATCGTCCGCGAATTGCAGGAGGCCGGCGCGAAGGTCGCCATGGCGGGCGACGGCATAAATGACGCGCCCGCTCTTGCTCAGGCTGATGTTGGCATCGCCATGGGCACGGGTACAGACGTCGCAATGGAAAGCGCTGGCGTCACGCTGGTAAAGGGCGACCTCCGAGGCGTCGCGCGCGCCCGTCGCTTGAGTCAAGCAACCATGCAAAACATCCGCCAAAACCTCTTCTTCGCGTTTATCTACAACGCGCTTGGCGTGCCGGTGGCGGCGGGCGTTCTTTATCCCGTCTTCGGGTTACTCTTGAGTCCGATGATCGCCGCCGCGGCGATGAGCTTTTCGTCGGTGTCTGTCATCGGCAACGCGCTTCGCCTGCGCGGATTAAAGCTTTGATCCAGAAAGCCACACTTTGTTGGTAAAGGCTGGAGCAAACGCTTCCATTGGGCCATCGACCAAAATACCTGTGGCCAAAACGCTGTTGCACGCCTTGACCAACGCAATCGGCGCAAATCAGGCATTCTCCTTCTCGGCGCAGTCATGTGCGATAATATCGACAATTCCAAATATCTTCGACGCTGCGACGCATGCAATGTTCTTCTGATAAGAGGCCGCCAAAATGCCATCTTTGATCCTATTTCTTTCAGCCGACTGCGATCCAGCAGCTTTCCGTCTGCCTACTGATTTATTGCAACAACGAGGACGCGCGAATACCACAGGCTCGTCCTGACTGATCAGTCGAAGCGCCGCTGCTTGCTACTTTATTGCGCGCAACGGGCGTCCTCCGAATTCGGCGACCAAAGCCGCATTCTGAACGATGGGCCAAAAAAAAAAGAATCCGGCCAATGCTCATCAAAACAGCAAGCAAAATAGCAATACGCTTTTTTTCAAACGTTTTGAGATTGCCATTTCCGGGTACTGACAATCGTAGAACACTTATTCAAGCGCCGCTAATTCTAAAAACATTAGCGTCCAGGACAACAAGACGGTTCTTGCCGCCAATTCGAAATTGGGGCCGGCCGCTGGAGCTGCGAAATCGTTCCAGGCAATACCCGAACAAGCCTATACCGCGAAATAGGCGAAATTGACGTCACTGCTTGCAGAGGCAAAAAAGCGGTCGGGCAGATGAGACTCAGCGCTCAGTCCTCGGCGGATCAGCAAGTTGACGCCCAAATCAAAAGGTTTAGGCCGCCATACTGGCGGGGAGCGCCGTGGAAACGGCGACCGCGGCCATTGAAGGCTTTAGAATGGCGGTCGAAGCCATGCCCAGCGGCGGCGTTCATCCACCCCAAGTCAGCCTCCTCGACTATGCAGGCTTTCGTATCCAGGCAGGCCTGAGGGACAAACCCACACGATGGGAGGATTCCGTAGCCTCAATCGCGTACGCAGATGAAAAGTGGAGCGAATTTGCAAGCAAGGTTATCGACACGCCGTTGCGTGAAGGTTTTGCCTCGTCGCTCGTTTCGCAACGCACTGCCATTGACGGTCATGATTTACGTGGTGCGCAAGCCGCCGTAACCACTGAATTCGACCTGGTAGAAGAACCCGAAACGGCATTTGCTGGAAAATAGCGCTCCGGTGTTTTCTGAGAGCTCCGTGACTCTGGTTAAGGCCTTCGAACCGAGTTTCCGCCTGCAATGATCTGCCTGATAAGCGCCGCCACTGCTGTATGCGCTTCAACTTCGGCATCGGTTCCAACGCTGTTTTCGTGGGTGGCGGCGGCGTCGCGGAGCACGTCGAGAATATCACTCTCGGGGAGCACTTTGCGATCATTCAGGGCTAGCATGAGCGACTCGCAAATCGTGAGCGCCGCCATTCCAGAATAATTGTTGCGATTGGTCATATTGGAACCCACTTACGGAGACTTTAAAGCATTCGGCGGAGGCCGGGCCTCACTCGAATTGGAACCAGTCTGTCGGTAATCGTGTTACTATGTACTGATCGAAAGCAGTTCCCGCCCCAGTTTGATCGGCAGTTCTCAGGGTAGTCGGGGTGGCGCAATGACGACAATCGACAATTCACCACTCGCCCGCAAGCTTGGCGCCTTTGTCGCCTTGTCGCCGAACGAACTTGTTGTCCTCGACCGGCTGCACCAGCGGCGCCGCACATTCCTGGCCGGCCGTGACTTTGTGCAGCAGGGGCAGAGCGATAGCGCGGCCTATATTCTCGCATCAGGCTGGGTTTGCTCCTACAAGATTTTGCCCAATGGACTTCGCCAAATCGTCGACTTCCAGATCCCGGGCGATTTTCTCGGCTTACGCAGCGTGCTGCTCCACACATCCGATCATTGCATCGAACCAATCACCGGCGTTGAAGCGTCAGAAGTGCTGGCTACTGAACTCCTCGATGCATTCACGCAAACCCCCAGACTCGCGGCGGCGGTCCTTTGGGCCGCGTCACGCGATGAAGCGATGGTCGTGGGGCACCTCATTGATATTGGCCGGCGCAGCGCCGTCGAGCGGGTTGGTCATTTTCTGCTTGAACTCGGCGCCAGACTTTATCTCGTCGGATTAGGCAGCAAGAGGGGCTATGCCTGTCCCCTAACCCAGTACCATTTGGCTGACGCGTTGGGATTGAGCGCGGTGCATGTGAACCGCGTCTTGCGGCAATTGCGCGAAGACGGAATGTTGACCTTCCGCGACGGGCAAGTCTCGTTTGATGACCTGGATCGTTTGACCGCGCGTGCGGAATTCGATCCCACCTATCTGGATCAGGATCGCCCGGCTCTTGAAATGACATTGTCAGCACGAATGCATCGGCTTTGTTCAGATACGACCAAGAAGCATCAGTACAATGACGACAATCAGAAGCACGCCGAGCACGCCGATGCCGCGGTGACCAAATCCATATCAATAGCCCCTGAAGCGCCGCTGAACCGTGACAAGTCATGAGTTATTTCATCGAGTTGATGGTTGGAATTCAAAACTAATCGGGCAAGGCATAGGCGATCAGGTCGTCGCCGATTGGCGTTTGCATGAAGTGATGCCCGCCAGCCATGATGACGACATATTGCTTGCCTTCATGCTCATAGGTCATGGGCGTTGCTTGTCCGCCGGCGGACAAGGCGTCTTTCCACAAGGTCTTGCCAGTTTGCAGGTCGATGGCCTTGATGAGGTTATCGGTAGACGCCGCAATGAAGATCAGGCCGCTGGCGGTTATGATCGGTCCTCCATTGTTCGGTGTGCCAATCTCGAAGGGCAGTCCGGACGGTATGCCGAACGGGCCATTTCGCCGCGCCGTCCCGAATGGGCGATCCCATAAGGTTGCGCCTGTCTTCAGGTCAATCGCCCTGATTCCGCCGTACGGGGGTTCCTTGCAAAGAAGCCCGGTTACCGGCATGCGCCAACCGGCGTTTACGTCTATCGCATAAGGCGCGCCCATTTGCGGCGCGAGTGAGGCATGGGAATTCGCCACGTCCTTGCCGGCGAGTTCCTTGTCGGCTTGCGCACGCGGCACCAGTCGGTTGTAGTTTGGCATGTCATTATAATTGGCGACAATGATGCCACGGCGTGTGTCCACCGCAATGCCGCCCCAGTCTGAGCCGCCATTGTAACCCGGATATTGAATCCAGCGCCGGTCGGCTGTCGGCGGCGTGTAAATGCCGCGATAGTCGGCTTGGCGGAATTGTATGCGACAGATCATCTGATCGATGAGCGTCATGCCCCACATGTCGCGTTCAGCGAGATCCGGTTTGGCCAGGGAATGAAAGCCGGAGAAGCGCTGTGTCGGCGCCCTTTGTTCAGGTTCAACCCCGCCCTGCGGCGCCGGCCGGTCGAGCACGTCCGTCAGGGGCGCGCCCGTGCGGCGATCAAGCACGTAAATCTCGCCCTGCTTGGAGGGCAGTATGAGCGCCGGGATCGGACCATTGACCGACGGAAAGTCGACAAGCGTCGCTTGCGATCCAAGATCATAATCCCAAACATCGTGATCGACCGTCCGGAAATGCCAGACAGGCTTTCCGGTGCGCACGTCAAGCGCGACGAGCGCGGTTGAGTACTCGTTCTCCTGCGCGCTTCGGTCAGCGCTCAAATAGTCGCCAGCGGAGTTACCCATAGGCATAAAAACGAGCCCAAGTTCCTCATCGCCGGAGGCCGTCGTCCACATGTTCGGCGTTCCGCGCGTGAACCCGTCGGCGCCGGCGCGCCCCGCGCGATCAGGATCATCCATGTCCCAGGCCCACAAATGCTTGCCGGTCACCGCGTCGAACCCTTGCAGCACACCGGACGGGGCATCGATTGAAACACCGTCTTTGACCTGATGTCCGGTGACGATCACGCCTTTGATAATTGTTGGCGCGGACGTCATCGACACCATGCCGGGATCAATTTGTCCCATGCCGATCGTGATATCCGCCTCACCATTGGCGCCGAAGCCCGGGCACGGCACACCTGTATCCGCATCAACAGCGATCAGGCGTCCATCAAGCGTGCCTTCGATAATCCGTCTAGGACAGCTCGTGTCCTCCACAAATCCGTCGGCCGGAGCGGGAACTTCGTAATAGGCGACGCCGCGACAGGCCGCCGTGTAGGGAATGAACTTTTTGTCGACACCCGGATCATAGCGCCATTTCTGCGCACCCGTGCCTGGATCAAGCGAAATGAGCGTGTTGGTGGCTGTACAGAGAAACAGACTGTCGCCAACCTTCAATGGTGTGGTTTCCGCGCCATACTTGCTGTCAGCCGGGTCGCCTTCCGGCATATCGCCGGTTTCAAAAACCCATACCTTCCTGAGAGAACTGACATTCTCGCGCGTTATCTGCGTGAGGGGAGAGCTGCGGCGCGCGGCATAGCTGCCGCCATAGGCTGGCCAATCTTCCGCCGCTCTCCGCGGCGATGGGTCCGCAGCGGTAGGTGAGACGGCAGGCAGCGACGTAAGAGTAGTCGCTTGGCGTTCAGCCCCCCCATACATCACGGCGGTTCCAAAGCTTGCGAGCAGCAAAACGAAGATACTTGCGAGCATCGTCCTCCAGCCGACGGTCGATCCTTTCAAGGAGGGCAGCACAAGCAGAACAAAAAGCATCAGAATCGCGGGCCCAACCAGGCGAGGCGCTAGCGCCCAGACATTGCCATCCGCCTCAAAAAACGCCCACGCGCTCGTCAGTCCAAAGACGATTGCATAGACAATCGCCCCGATCACGCTGCCTCGGACCAGAAAAAAACCAGCTGCAAGAAGGCTTGCGCCGGCCAGAAAGTAATAGGCGGATCCCCCAAGAATAAGCAGATAGATTCCACCGACCGCGAGAACAGCGCCAATAACAGCCAGAATGAAGCCAAGAACCATTGCGCCAAAATTGCGCGCCATTTTTGATGCAACCCTTCGTCGCCAGAAAATCCTCAATCCTGTCTCCATTCTGAATTCTCCATACAGCCCGCGCACTGATTCAGATCAGGTCCGCAGCCCAGACATTGCTCGGGATGATAGCGAATTCCTGCCTCCGGCATCCGCTTGTCTTTGCCGTGTGGACAGACTGGCGCTTCACCTTATCATGTGGCGAGTGTCGACGACGTGAATGCGG
Organism: Parvularculaceae bacterium; assembly: GCA_041753055.1. Classification (GTDB taxonomy): domain Bacteria; phylum Pseudomonadota; class Alphaproteobacteria; order Caulobacterales; family Parvularculaceae; genus Amphiplicatus. The sequence continues at coordinate 11,662 of JBGSVH010000011.1, read as the reverse complement.
GGTTCTCCGTCCCCGCCACGGACGAACCGTAAAGACGCCAAGACCAGAAAGCTGAGAAATACAGGTCGGCGTTTTCGTCGTAAGATCGATCGCAGCGCACGGTCGGCGCGGCCGACCTCAGGCATCGCTCTTTCACAAAGCGCCCCAAAAGTGTTCTCCCTTTCCCGCGACCAGCGGACACGCTTATCTCAATCAGCACACTGCAACAGCGTCTGTGACAATCTTTCTAAGTAAGGCTCAGATATACAAGACGAGCTTTAAAATCTGAAAAGGAACGCATTATGATTACCATACTGATTATCATTGCCGTTTTCATGCTTCTCGGAGGCGGCTACTACGGCTTCCGCAGACGCAGGTAAAAAAAGACGATATCCAGAACAACTCTACCGACAGCGCTTTGGGCTCGATAGCCTGGCGTCTTACTACGCTGACCCTCCTCGTGATACTAACGCTATGTGGGCCACCTGCTATCTCAGGCGACGGACCATGGCCATCGTTTATGGCGACGACGCCTAGCGGAGAAAAAGTTGCCAGCACCGAGCTGTTAGGTCAACCGACACTGCTAAGGCTTACGCCCTCTCGCAATGCCGCAGACTCCACTCGAGAGCGGGTTAACTCATTGCGACCAGTAATAGATGAATGAAAATATCGGATTCGCGATGTTATGGCCGTCGATTTACCGGTCTTTACGTCGGAAGAACTCGCAATTGGTCTGGCCAAGGAGAGAGTTCCGAAGCGTTACCATGATCAAGTCTGGATACTGAACTCCCAGGCGTGAGGCGCTGGGGCGATCGGTTTGACCCGAAAATACCTGGCGCATTTTCACCGAATGCAATTTCACCAAAAAATGCGCCAGAGCGCCACATCAACTGACAACAAACGTTCAAATCCCTATTTGACTTCGACGACTGGTTCGCATTTGCCTGACGCCGCCGTCGAAACCCTTCCTCAATCACGCAGCTGTCTGCGTTCAGGTCGAATCTGTGGCCCCTGCCGTTTCAGACGGGATAGCGCAGGATCGCGGCGACCGGCGCGCCATCGGGCATGTCCGCCCTGCGCACAGCCAGAACCGTCGCACCCGCAAGGATCGCTCTTCCTGCGATCTCGTCGATCACGCCATAGATGACTGCATCCGCCTTTGTTGCGAGAGTGACTGAACCATCAACTTCGTTCACCGTGCCAGGCACGACCTCGTCGATTTCGACGAGCAGCAGTTCAACCGCACCGAAAGTTGCGGCGCGCGCCACCTTGGGCAGATCTGTGACAGCGCGATGTTGCCCGACCCGTTCGTGAAAGAGCGCGATCGCAACCTCGATCTGCGAGGCGTAAAGCCCGTCGAGGACCGTCCTTGTTGCGCCCGCCAAGTCGCTTTCGCTCATGGCGTCGGGGCTTGCGGAAATCCCTTCGACCAACAGAGCCGGATAACTATTTACCGACCGGTAGATCGGTCCGAGCGGTTCTGTCGCGGCGAGGATGAGCGGCGTTTCCCGCCCAGCCAGAACCGGGCGCAGGGCGGCGTCGACCTTGCGCAGATACTTGAGCAGAAGCGCCTTTTGACCCTGGGCGTCTCCATGCCCGGTTCCTTGCCCGGGGTTGTTAACCGACGCGCGGCGAGTTGCGTCGGCGGCGCTGTCAGGCAGGCCCGGCACGCTGACTAATGCCGCCGGCAGGTCGGCGAAAACCTCCACGAGACGAGCATCGTTTTCGGACAAGGCCAGAACGAAAGCGTGCTGCGGAAACGCCATGGCGCGTAAGAGCGGCTTGAGGTGAAAGCGATCGGATACTTCGACCATTTCAGTCACGGCGGTGGCCAGCCGGAAGGTGCGCAGACTGTCAGGGGTGGCGAGAACAGCAAGGCTGTTGGCCTGCGTCCGCCAGAATTCATCATCCTCGCCGAGCGCGTCGAGCACCTCCTCCAGCGCCGCGCGGCGACGCTTATCGAAGTCTGCAGCGTCGAGTTGCTCCAGCGCCGTCCGGGTCAGATTGCCGAACGCGATACGGCTGCCCCCGATATGCTGGGTCTGCGGCGTCGTTGGCAAATAGATCGACACGCAGGCATCGGCGCGGGTTTCGATCAGTGCGCGGATCTCTGGGCGGGTAGGAATATCGACATAAAGCATGGGTGGTCCTTTTAGGGGGCTTGTTTACCGAGACGGGCGCCGCGGCGTTCCAGTCGGGCCGCGCGCTGGTCTGTCGACGGGCGTTGTTTCATCAGCGCGCTTTTTTCGTCTCTGGCGCGGACGGTTTCCCAGCAGCCGGGTCTTTTTTTACAGACGCGTTAGAGTCACGGGTCTCGGGCCCCCTCCAGCGCGGAATTGTCAGTTTGTTGTCAGGCCGCCGACCGGGAAGCCGTCTGTCTCCCGGCGTCTCGAACGCATCTTCGCCAAGGCCCAAGCCACTACCGGCACGGGTGTCGCCAGAGGATCCTCCGAGATCAAAGCCGGGCCTGTCGATCCCTTGGCCGAGGTCATTGGCTGAAGGGGGATCTTCTTGCGCTTTTTTCTTCGCACCAGGCTTTCCGACATGATCGGCCTCTTCGGAAGATACTGACGTCGTGGATGGCTTGTCATTTTTCTTCATGCCGTCGTCCCTTCGGAAATTTCCGATTTTCCAACTTTCCTTCGTGCCGTACAATGCGGCGCTGACCAACGGAATCGCAGGGTCCATCGACCTTTGCGCGGCCCGCGCGCCTGATGCATCACGACATCCTCTACTCGTGGCCGAGTGGAAAATCCGGACGACACGGTCATTCGCGCAACTGTAGATCTGCGGCGGCGCCGCAGTATTGATCCAGATCAGTAGGCCGGAAACTGATCCGCAGTTTGGGGGTCTTTTTCCGTCAAGCCTCCCAGCTGAAAGAATCCATCGCACGTGGCCCCGGCCAGCGATCTATGAGGGCGCCGCCGGAGAAAATGCGAACAGGGCGGCTTGATCGATATCAGTGCCGCGCCGCGCCTGCGTGTTATCCTGAAAGCTGATCAACTGGTGAAAACGATGGCTGCGCTGCCTTTTAACGATGCCCGGATCGAGAAACTTGTGCTGCGGTTCAACGCCGTAATGGCGAAAGAAGCGACGGATATCTCCGACCTTGGCGGCAACGCCTCGGACGACGAGGTGGCTGCGACTTTGCAGGAGACCGAAGGCGATCTCAGCCGCGACGAGATCACGCAAGAGATCGAGAGCATGAACGATGAACAGCAGGACGCACTGGTCGCCCTGTTCTGGATCGGCCGCGGAGATGCTGGACCCGAAGCTTGGGAGCAGACCAAAGTCCTTGCTCGACAACGGCATGAAGGCCTGGTGAGTCGCTATCTGCTTGGGAAACCGGAAGTCGGGCCGTTCCTGATGGAAGGTCTTGAGAAGATGCTGAATTATGGCGTGGACTGATGATAGCGCGAGTACTTTTGAACGCGCGACTGTCGCAGTTTGCCGCCGCGAAATGGTGGGTCTGAATAATCGGCCAGCTTCGTAATTGCGATGTCGCAGTTTGAGCTCATCGCAATCCTGCTGGTGCTGACAGCCACATTCAGTTGGGTCAATTTGCGGCTGGGGTTCTTGCCTCACACCATCGGCTTGCTGGTGATGGGGCTTGGCGCCTCGCTCGTGGTTATCGGAGCCGAGGCCGCCGCGCCGGGGCTATTCGACTACGAAGGTCTGGCAGCTCTCTTGCGCCAGGTTGATTTCCAGGAAACAGTTCTCGATGGCATGCTCGCCTTTCTTTTGTTTGCGGGCGCGCTGCATGTCGATGTTGCCTTATTGCGCAGCCGAGCCCTGACCATCGGCGCGATGGCGACCCTTGGCGTCGTGGTTTCGACAGCGATTATCGGATGTGGCGTGTGGGCCGCGGCCGGCCTGCTGGGCGTTTCGATCTCGCTGCCCTGGGCCCTTGTGTTCGGGGCGCTGATCAGTCCCACCGACCCCGTTGCGGTGCTGGCGACGCTGAAAGAGGTCAAGGTCCCGGAAGACCTTCAGACTGTGATGACTGGCGAGACGCTGTTCAACGACGGCGTCGGCGTGGTGCTTTTTGCCGTCCTCGTCGACGCCGCCCTTGGCGACAGCCTTGACGCCCTGCAGGTCGGACGGATGTTCGCCGCAGAGGCCGCCGGCGGCGCAGCCCTTGGCGCAGTCACGGGCTTTGTCGCCTATCGCGCCATGCGCGCGATCGACGACTATTCAATCGAGGTGCTGATCTCGCTGGCGCTGGTCGTCGGCACTTATGCGATTGCATCCAGACTCGGGTTGAGCGGTCCGCTGGCGGTTGTCATCGCAGGGTTGCTGGTTGGAAGCAGGGGCCCCCGCGACGCGATGAGCGATCAGACCCAGCGATACCTGTTCGGCTTCTGGACGCTGATCGATGAAATGTTGAATTCAGTGCTGTTCCTGCTGATCGGGCTGGAAGTTCTGGTGCTGCGGTTCGAACCTGCCTTCGGCTGGCTGATGGCGCTGGCGGTTCCACTGGTGCTCTTTGCCCGGCTAGCTGCCGTCAGCGGTCCGGTCCTGCTGATCGGCTTGCTCCACAAATTCGCGCGCGGAACCATTGCGGTGCTGACCTGGGGCGGCTTGCGGGGCGGTATCTCGGTGGCGCTGGCGCTTTCTCTGCCAGAGGTCGCGGAGAAATCTGCGCTCCTGGCCGCGACCTATGCCGTCGTGCTGTTCACTCTGATCGTTCAGGGGCTGAGCCTGCGCAAGGTGATCAAGCGGGTGGTGCGGTAATTGGCGCATTTCAAGATTTGCGGCCCAAACACGACCCGGAATCAAACTCTTTGGTCTGAAGGAGCGCGGCTGCGCCGTTAGCCTGGCAAGATCGCGACAAGGAAGGAGCTACTCGTGGCGGCATCAATTTCGATAACCCGCGTCACCGCGTTCTGGGGACGGCTAAACTCCAGCTTCTGGTTCGTACCCTCAGTCATGTCGGTGGCGGCGGTGGCGCTTTCGTTTCTGCTTATCGAGGTCGACGCCCTGCGCGCTGTGGACCAGACCGACGATCCGAGTGCGCTCTTTACGTTCGGTCCCGAGGGCGCGCGGGCGATCCTTTCGGTGATCGCCAGTTCAATGATCACGGTGGCGAGCCTGATCTTTTCGATCACGATGCTGTCGTTGCAGCTTGCCTCCTCGCAGTTCGGTCCGCGGGTTCTCGGCAACTTCATGCGCGATCGCAGCAACCAGATCGTCTTGGGCACATTCATCGCGACCTTTCTATATTGCCTGTTCGTGCTGCGGACGGTGCGGGGCATCGAGGGATCGAGCTTCGTCCCCCATCTGGCGGTTCTATTTGGTGTTGTGCTGGCCTCTGCAAGTGTCGCCGTTCTGATCTATTTCATTCACCACATTGCAACGTCGATCCGGGTCGAAACACTGCTGGAAAAACTCGCCGTCGAAGGCTGCGCCGCCGTTGACCGACTCTTTCCCGAACGACTTGGCCGCGGGCCGGGAGACAATGCGGACCACCCGATCGGGCAACGGCTTCCCGACGACTTCGATGATAACAGTAGGCAGATCGCCGCCGATACTGGTGGATACGTCCAGGATATTGGCGTTGACGTGTTGATGCACATAGCCGCCAAGCATGATCTTGTCGCACGGATTGACGCGCCGCCAGGTCAGTTCGTCACGGATGGCGCGCGCGTGATCACCGCCTATCCGCAGGATCGAGTGTCTGACGAGATCGACGAAGACCTCCGCGGCGCGTTCGTTATCGGACGGGATCGGACACCCTATCAGGATTTGGAGTTCACCATTCGCCGCATCGTGGAACTGGCCCAGCGATCTCTGTCGCAAGGCATCAACGACCCCACAACCGCGCTCTATTGCATCGACCGGCTGGGACAAGTTCTTGGCCGATTGGCCGACCGGGACATTCCCTCCCCAGTGCGGCTCGATCAGAGCGGCAAGTTGCGCGTCGCGACCGAAGTCTTTGATCTGGGAGATGTCACCTGCCGGGCCTTCGCGGCGATTGCACGATACGGGATGACCGATGCGGATGTCGTCACCCGGCTTGCTGAAACCCTCGCGAAGTTGGAAGCGACTTTTCCGCTGGCCGCCGCGCGTGTCGCCGTTGCCGAATTGCGTAAACAGGTGTTGCGCGAAAGCGGAGGACCGACAATTCATGCCTTTGACCGAAAAATTCTGTTCGATTTACAAGAGAGCAGCGGGAAGAAGCCCTGAATCGGAGCGTATCGTTGCGACCTTCGGATGCGAAGATGCACCAGATCGAAACTTACAAGGCGGAGGATTCTTGCGATCTCGGTTCCGGTCGCACAAAGATACGCGTCACCTCGGGATGCGTCTGGCGGACGGCGCCGCCGAACGCGCTGATCAGACGCTCGAGGTCAGGTACGGTCATCTCATCGGGGAATTCCAGGGTGAAGGCCGCGAACACCTGCTCGGCGCCAAGCTGGACCGTGATCAGATCAACTATACGTCGGACTTGGGGATGCGCGCCAACTGTCGCCTTGAGCGCGGCGACAACCTCGGGGTCGGCGCTCTCCTACCAGTAACTGCTTGCTTTCGCGCGCAAGCACGACCGCAACGCCAGCGAGCAGAACGCCGATCGCAACCGACGCGGCGTCATCCCAGAGCAGGTTCTCCGTCACGATCGAAACCGCCGTCCCCGCCATGGCGATTACGATCCCGATCAGTGCTGCAAAGTCCTCGAGGAAAACCGTGAATGACGTCGGATCCTTGCTGCGGCGGACCGCTTGCCAGATACTATGGCGTCCCTTACTCTTTCGGAAAGGCCGCCATGCGAACCCGAGCGAGATCGACTCGGATGTAAAGGCCAGCCCGAACACGAAGAAGGTAATGCCGGGCCGAGTGATCGGCGCGGGATCGAGGATGTGGATGACACCTTCATAGATCGAAATTCCCGCACCCCCAGGATTAAATGTACTTTGTCTGCGTTTTTACGAGTTTGCCCAACTTGGATTCAAAAAACCGACTGCTCCAAATATTTAAAGATTCAGCTTCCGTGGGTCGCAAGAAACGATTGACGTCTTTTTTGGCCTCGTCCCAATCAATTGATTGAATGCGTTTGGTCATTTCGGTTTGGAGCCACTCTATATTCACGGCAAGTGTTTCATCGTCCGCCCAAGGACCGAATTGGCGTAAAGCCGCTTCCAGGTGCGGCAAGTTCGGGGAAACTCCTTGCGCGACATACCAGGAGAAATCATACCAGTCGCGCCCTTTTAAATACTCCCTGCACAGCAGCGCATGAATCTTTAATGCGAAATTCGACGCCAAATCCTGGTGCCGAACCTCAAAATCAACTGGGAAATCGAGATATGTAAAGGCGTCGATCGAATGCGTGGGCGGCTCAACATCAATCTCCAGTTTGACTTTCAGGATTTTCCGCGAATCTCTGTTGCCAAATGACAAATCCAGCTGATTGGCGATCGAATTATCCTTAATGACTGCATTACGGATGCGTTTGTCCATTTGCTCCTTGGAAATCGCCTCTGGCTGCAGGCCATATTCTTCAAATGTCTCCGTAAGAACTTTCAGGAAAGGCGCCCAGTCGAATTTCGGATCCGGCTCCAACAGCATGAAATCCAGATCTTCAGAAAACCGCGGCAGCTTGTGAAGAATGCGCAAGCTGGTGCCGCCCTGGAAAACGGCAACCTCGAAAAACTTTGCGCGCCAGAGGCCATAGAGCGCGATCTCCTGAATAATCTCCTTAGTCGCGTTCTCTGCTTCAACATTATTGATGGCGTTGTAGCTGGCCAATCGGGCCTGAATAATCTCATTCATTACTATGCTCTTTGCCGCGGGGGCGTCTTGCTTGATTTTAAGGGGTGGACGTCCCGTTCAAGCCGGGACAAAAATTCGTTGACGGCTTTGTGCTTGTAGACGCCTCGCAAGACTGAGAAGTCTTTCGAACGAATTTGAAGCAGGTGCGTGTGGTCAATCCGCATTCCTTTTTCAAGCCAAGCGATATTTTCCCACTCCTGTTTGCGAAACGCGACGAGATCCATGAGCGCACGCAGCGGTGACGCCACGAGCATCGCTTGATCGCTGATGACGTGTCGATGAACGCCTGCGAGGAAACCCGATTTGTGGAGCGCCAACGGATTGAATACGAAATGGCCAAAGTTCGGATGGTCAATCACTTGGGATTTTCGGCCCGGCGTCACGCTGACGTTCGTGTAAACGGCTTCTGGAATCCAGCCATGAAAAGCCAGCGCCGTCTCCATGGAAACATAACTGCCTGCAACCAGCACCTGAGCGAGCGCAAAGGGATGGAGAGGATGCTCGCGGTATTGCTCAGCTAATACATAAATGCCGCGTTTGATCCGAATGAGCGCGCCTGACTGCAAGGCGCGCTTTACCTGGCCATAGCGTCGGTCATCGCTACCACCTAGAATGCGCCCAATTTGCTGATCGCTCAGGACCCGATCCGCGTAACCAGCGCTTGTAACTTGTGAAATTAATGCGCTCATAAAATTCTCAATACTGTCACTTTATGACAGTTACGAGAATTATTCGTTAATTACAAGATGGCCGGGCATGCCGCGACCGATAGAGGCATGAGCGTCGGTCCGCGAGGCAACGGCAGTGAAATTGTTTGGCTTAATGTTCGGTCGCATCACACGCGCACCAAATATTGCGGCGCCCGTCGAGGCGAGCCAAGCAAGAGTCGCTTACAGCAGTAAGTATGGAAGCACACACCAACACGTTGTCCCACCTGGTCGAGGCGATCGAAGCGATCGCCGCCAATAATGATGTCGGCGACGAGCATCAGGTGACGGTGAGCAATATCATGGCGGTAGTCGGTCGCCGCGCCTACGGACCGTTGCTCCTTCTGGTCGGGCTATTCTCCTTATCGCCAGCCACCATCGTTCCCGGCATGACTTGGTTCTCCGCCGCGCTGACTTTACTGCTCTCAGTGCAAATGATGTTGGGCGCCCGACATCCCTGGCTGCCGCAACGCGTCCTCAGGGCGCGCATATCGCGCGCAGCGATACGCCGGGCTTGCGAAAGCCTGCGTTCTTGGGCGCGTCGCATTGACGCCGTACTCAAGCCGCGCCTCACAGCACTTTCGGAAGCGCCGTTCGTCAACGTGGTCGGTCTGTTCTGTGCAGCGGCGGCGCTGGCGACGTTCCCCCTCGGCCTTATACCCTTAGCTCCGGTCGCTCCCGGCCTTGCCATAACTCTCGTTGGTCTTGGCCTCTTCGTTAGGGACGGACTCCTGCTTTTGTTCGGCGGCATGATTGTCGTCGGCGCAAGTGCGCTCGCTTTCGCCGCCATGGGCTAGGCGACAAAGTTGGCGCCAGGGTTGGTCCCTGCCTCGGGGCTTTTCGCCGCCGTCGCCGCGGGCGTCACCATGGCGCGCGCCGAGGCTACCGGAGCAGCATTCGGCGCCGCCTGTAAATCGGCTCCGAAAATTGACCCCTTTCAAATTGGCCATAACCGATTGGCCTGATTGAAACTTTACCAGAACGCCTGGGGTCGCGATCGGGGCCGATCGTGACCGCAACATTTTTCAAAATTGCTTTGTCGAATCCGGTGCTTGGTTCAAATTGCCGGAGGGTCAAACTTCGGAGCCGATTCACAGACTTCGACGTCACAACGAAAAAGCTGCGGGTGCGCAACCTTGACGTCGATAATACGGCGTTCGATTTCACATTGAAACGCGGCGTTCTGAAAGCAAAGCTCAATAGCATCGTTCTTTATGAAGGAACCGGAACCGGCGATCTCACGCTGGATGTCAGCCGATCGAACCCGAGCATCGCTGGATCGTTTAAGCTGATCAACATGGACGCCAGGCGGTTCTTGCGGGATGCAACCCGACTCGATCGACTTGAAGGTATTGGCGATTTGACTTTCAATGTCACCGCCCGAGGCGCCAGCCAGTATGACATAATTCGCTCACTGAGTGGGACAGGCGACTACAATGTTGAAGATGGATCGATCATCGGGTTTGATTTCCTGAAATTCGCCTACCAAATCGGTGTATTCGTCACTGGACAATATCAGGGTTCGGAAGACGGTGTTGATCGCACCGCCTTTACGGGATTTGACGCTGATTTTCTGATCCGCGATGGCGTCGTCACGACAGACAACATCGCGCTCTTAAGCCCGCTCCTGCGATTGACGGGCGAGGGAACGATCGACCTGCCGCCGCAGGAAATCGATATTCGTTTGAATCCGCGCCTCGTGGCGTCGCTCAAAGGTCAGGGCGGCGATAAGGACAAGCAAGGTATCGGCATACCCGTGAAGCTCACCGGGACGTTCAACGAGACGAAACTGCGTCTTGATCCCGGCCAAGCCGCACGCCAGCGGGCTGAAGAGGAAGCGCGCCGGCGGCTCGACGATGTTTTAGGCGGCGACAAGGAGGATGGCGATTCGGAGTCACCCGTGGATGCGATCGAAGGGATACTCGGTCGCAAGAAGGATGGGGCCTAAAGCGGCCGCGTCATCGGGCGCCGTCGCACGGGTAGTCTACCCGTTTCGCCCATAATGTCCGTTTCCGGCGAAATCAGTCCACTGGCCCCAGCGTCGTCATGAGCTCTGGGTCTTCGAGAAGCTCAAGCACGCCGAGCGTCCGCACGAGCCGCGAGTCTATGCCCAGCTCCAACAGGAAGCCATCCATCATTACGTCAAAAGCGTCCTCAATGCCGCACTGTTCGGCGATGCGGCGAGCTTCAGGGATCACACGCATGCGAATGTCCGACACGACTGTTTCCAGATCACGTTTGGCAGATACGACGGCTAGCGCAGTAAACACGTCAGGTCGTGACTCAAGGTCATCTCGAAGCGTTTGAAGCCGCCGCACCTCGCCTCGGTTCCGCCGTTTGAAGTCATTCTGGAGCACATCGGATTGGTAAGCAAAGTAGTCGCGCGTACAGGGCTCCGGGGTAAGCGCACAGCCCGAAAGGAGCGAGATGGCGCTTGCGGCGAATAGGAACTGACGCATGAAAGGCCCTTTTGCAGTGGAACCCGATCAAACATACAGCAATTGAGATCAATGCGCGAGCGCCCATTGAGCAAAGGGGAAATGGCCCGCTCTTCAATGCTGCTCGAACAGTGTCCGCCTTGGGTTGCGCCCCGGTCATTCGCAAATGGAGTCGGAAGGTCCGCTTCCGGCGAAGTCCGGCCTGGTTTCCGTGAGCCGGTCGAACGACAGGACTGAGGTGACCCTGCCGGATGCCGAGATCGATCATCGGAGCCGACTTGGCCTAATCCGGTCGTTGGCGGTCCAGTCCGCCTCGCGAGGCGCTCGTGGTGGTTGAAATATTCAAACTTCAACTGTGCGCTTGCGTTTCCGCGCCACATGAATCAAGACCGCCAGACAGACGACGATCACGCCGATTGTGAGTGCTGAATTCTCGGGTCCGAACACGCCGCCGGTGAGCCAGTCGGGACCGTTGTAGCGACTCTCGAATGGCGCCAGTCCGCGCCAATCCTCTAAGCCCGACAATGGCAACCCGGTCAGCATAATTGCAAAATTCCACGCCGCGTGATTCACGCCCACGATCCACAAGTTGCGGGTGTGCACGAAGACCAACGCCCAAAATGCGCCGATCAGCATCACGGAAATCACTGTCGTAAGCGAGGCGACAAGGTTTGCGCCTTCGACATTTTCCAGATGTGGCAAAGCAAAGAGGAGCGATTGTATCCATAGCGCGGGCAGCGTGCCCCAGATGTTTTCAAGCATGCGGAACAA
>JBGSVH010000010.1:0-5793 GCA_041753055.1 Parvularculaceae bacterium | reverse complement strand
GCAGCGCCAGCCGCAGCGCCGGCAGCGCCTGAGGTGACAACCCGCCCGGCGCGCTTTTCACCGGAATAGGGATTGGTGGTGCAGCCGACAGCGAAAATCGCCAGGGCCCCGAGAATGACTGCTTTCCGCATCTGATCTTTCCTTTGACTGTGACGGCCTTAAACCGCCGACCGGTGATAGGTCGGGGGCGTCAGCCGCCGGTTAACTCGCGCCGGAAATATCGCTGTATCGCCGTTCGCGCTGCATTAAAAACGCGTAATTGCGTCCGAAGTTCCGGTTTGAAGCGGCGAAATTGCGGCGCCGGCTCACGATGCCATCAGCCAAAGCCATCCGCCACAGACAGGGTCAAGGTCAAGTTTAGCCGCCCCTCCGGCTGCTTTTCGCCGGCCCGCTCCCTTGACGCCGCCATGTCTGCTTCCTAAATGACTGCTAGCACTCGCCACCGGTGAGTGCCAAGGCGCGTGCGCCTAGACTAACTCATTGTTTTTGAACATGGATCGCAAAAGGGAGATACCCATGGGCTTCAGGCCGCTCCACGACCGCGTTCTCGTCCGCCGTATCGAAGAGGACGCGAAAGTCGGCTCAATCATCATTCCGGACACCGCAAAAGAAAAGCCCCAGCAGGGCGAAGTCATTGCTGTCGGTCCGGGCGCAAGAGGCGACGACGGCAAAGTTGTCGCGCTCGACGTCAAGAAGGGCGACAAAATTCTGTTCGGCAAATGGTCGGGCAGCGAAGTGAAAATCGACGGCGAGGACCTTCTCATCATGAAGGAGTCAGACATCCTCGGCGTCATTTCGTAATTCGATCAAAGAATTCAGGAGAAGAATTTCATGGCTGCAAAAGAAGTAAAATTCGACGTTGAAGCGCGCGAGAAAATGCTGCGCGGCGTCGACATCCTCGCCAATGCGGTGAAGGTGACCCTTGGCCCGAAAGGCCGCAACGTCGTTATTGAAAAATCGTTTGGCGCGCCGCGCACGACGAAAGACGGCGTCACTGTCGCCAAGGAAATCGAACTTGAAGACAAGTTCGAGAACATGGGCGCGCAGATGGTGCGTGAAGTTGCGTCGAAAACCAACGACGAAGCCGGCGACGGCACCACGACCGCAACGGTTCTCGCTCAGGCGATCGTCAAGGAAGGCGCCAAATCGGTCGCCGCGGGGATGAACCCGATGGATCTGAAGCGCGGCGTCGAACTCGCCGTCGCCAAAGTCGTCGAGGACATCAAGGCGCGCGCGACCAAGATCGCCAAATCCGACGAGATCGCGCAGGTTGGCTCGATCGCCGCGAATGGCGAGAAAGAAATCGGCGACATGATCGCGAAAGCGATGGAAAAGGTCGGCAATGAAGGCGTCATCACGGTTGAAGAAGCCAAGACCGCCGAAACCGAACTCGACGTCGTTGAAGGCATGCAGTTCGACCGCGGTTACCTGTCGCCTTACTTCATCACCAACGCCGAAAAGATGACGGTTGAGCTCGAAGACCCGTATATCCTTCTTCACGAGAAGAAGCTGTCGGGCCTTCAGGCGATGCTGCCGCTACTTGAAGCGGTCGTGCAGTCGGGCAAGCCGCTGCTGATCATCTCGGAAGACGTCGAAGGCGAAGCGCTGGCGACCCTCGTTGTCAACAAGCTGCGCGGCGGCCTTAAAGTCGCGGCCGTCAAGGCCCCTGGCTTCGGCGATCGCCGCAAGGCGATGCTTGAAGACATCGCCGTCCTGACCGGCGGCCAGGTCATCTCGGAAGACCTCGGCATCAAGCTTGAAAATGTCACGCTCGACATGCTCGGCAAAGCAAAGAAAGTGTCGATCGACAAGGACGACACCACGATCATCGACGGCGCCGGCGCGAAAAAAGAAATCGAAGCGCGCACCGGCCAGATCCGCAAGCAGATCGAAGACACATCGTCCGATTACGACCGTGAAAAACTGCAGGAACGCCTCGCCAAACTCGCGGGCGGCGTCGCCGTGATCAAGGTCGGCGGCGCGACGGAAATCGAAGTCAAAGAGCGCAAGGACCGCGTTGACGATGCGCTGAACGCAACACGCGCAGCGGTTGAAGAAGGCATCGTCCCGGGCGGCGGCGTCGCGCTTCTCTATGCGACCCGCGCGCTTGTCGGCCTCAAAGGCGCCAATCCCGATCAGGATGCTGGGATCAACATCATCCGCAAGGCGCTTGAAGCCCCGATCCGCCAGATTGTCCGCAATGCGGGCGGCGAAGGCTCGATCGTTGTCGGCAAGCTGCTCGAACAGAAAGACATGAAGTTCGGCTTCAATGCGCAGACCGACGAATATGTCGACATGATCAAGGCCGGCATCGTCGATCCCGCGAAAGTCGTCCGCACGGCGTTGCAGGATGCAGCGTCTGTCGCTGGCCTCCTCATCACCACCGAAGCGATGATCGCCGAGGCCCCGAAAAGAGACGCAGGCCACAGCCATGGCGGCGGCATGGGCGGCGGCATGGGTGGAATGGGCGGCATGGACTTCTAAGGAAGTCCGGTTGCTCTGCACTTTTGGAAGGGCGGCTTTCGAGCCGCCCTTTTTTATTTGGGGGCCGGTAACTTCGCTGGGACAGGCGTTGTCTCCCGATCGTCAGCGCCGGGGCGCCATTGGCCGGCACCGCCCTATCTGTTAGCGTTCCGGTTTCAACGGGAATTTGCGGGGGGACTTAATGAAACAGACAGTCATGCTTGCGGCTGTAGCGGCGTTATTTTCAGTCAGCGCCGCCTTTGCGCAAACCGGACCGGTTGAAGATGCAGGCGCGGAAGCCGCTGCTGAGGCCATTATCGAGGGCGACGCCGTCGACTATTTCGCGCGCGACAAGTTCACGCTTGAAACCATCGTCTGTCCGTTCAAGGGCGAGGTCAAATACAAGCCCGGCGAGATCTCCTGCGGACTTTTGTCAGTCCCCGAAAACCGCGAAAAGTCGCGGTCGCGCCTGATCAAGCTGCATTTCGTTAAACTGCACGCTCGCAAGCCGGAGAAGTGGGACGAAAAAGAAAAAGGCGAATGGAAGAAACGCGAAGACCCGATCGTCTATCTGACCGGCGGTCCCGGCGCGAAAGCCGTCGGCTATGTCAAACGCTTCAAGGATCACGGCGCGCGCGACGTCCGCGACCTGTATATTCTTGAACAGCGCGGCATCGGCGTCTCCGACGATTTCTGCCCGCAATACGGCCTCTTCGATCCGGCGGCGGCGAACAAGGACAATTTTGATGACTACCAGCGCGGCGGTCTTGCGGCGATGGAAAGCTGCTTTGCCGAAGCGAAAGCCGCGCGCGTAGATCTTTCAGGCTACAACACCATTGAAAACGCCCGCGATGTCGAAGCGTTGCGTCGTGCGCTCGGGTTCGAGCAATGGAATGTCTGGGGAATTTCCTACGGCTCGATCCTCGGCCAGGCCTATATCAAGCAGGATCCCAAAGGCATTCGCGCCGTCGTTCTCGACGCCATTGTGCCGATCATTCCCGGCGCGCATTTCCAGCGCGTCGCAACCCACTTTCAGCGCGATCTCGATCTACTCGAAAAGGCCTGCAAGGAGAACAAGACCTGCGCGCGGGCGTTCCCGGATTTTCAGGAACGGCTGAAAAAGGCGATGGTGAAGACTAGGACGCAGCCAATTACGGTCGACGCCATCGACACCGAACTCTTTCCGTCCGGCAAGGGCTGGTTCTTCTCCGATCTTGTTGGCGGCGTGCCTTTTTCGGCCCTTTATGAGCAGAAGAATTACCCGGCGCTGCCGGCGCTGATCGACGCCATGACGCGCCGAATCGAAAAAGGCGATGATGATTCCTTCCGCCTGCTGACGGCCGCCGATGAAGGCGGCGGCGGCTTTCAGATCAGCCCCGGCATGTACAACGCAATCTCCTGCAATGACGGCTGGTGGGGACAATTGCACGACGCGGTCGCGCAAGATGCAATCGATCACCCATCGCTGTCGGGACTGTTGCCTGACCCGTCGCTGATCGACGAGATCGCCGCGCTGTGCAAACGTTATGGCATGCCGGCGCGCCCCGAAGCGCAATACGCCTCCGTCGTCACCGACATCCCGGCCGTCATCGCCAATGGTCAGATGGACCCGATCACGCCGCCCCCGCTCGCCAAGGCGATCGTTCCCGGCTTTTCAAAGGGAACCTATGTCGAATTTCCCTATGCCGGACACGGCCCGACGCGCTCGGTCAAATGCGCCGGCGACTTCATCACCAAATTTTTCGACGCGCCCGAAGCAAAGGTCGACACTGCCTGCCCGGACAGTATGGAAGCGCCGAAATTCACCGGTCGCCTCTATCAGACCGAGGGCGTCAAACGCTTCGCCGTGCTGGCGAGCGAAGACCAGAAGAAGGTCGCCCTGCCGGCATTGTGGTTCGGCGCTCCGGCGCTCATCCTCATTATCGGCTTTGTGGTTTATTTGCTGGCGCCAATCGCCCGGCTGATCAATCACGACGCCGCTGCGCCAACCTTTGGCGCACGCCCGCTCGCCTTTGCGACCGCGCTGCTGGGGACAGCGGCGGCCGCAGGCCTTGGCTATTCGATCTATGCAACCTTCGAGGCCAGCGAGCTGTTGTTGCTTGGCGGGCTTCTTGGCTTCGCGCGCTGGTTTGCCATCGCCGGACTGGTCGCGGGACTGTCTGGGCTCGGCGTCCTCTTCCTCGCCGTCAGGGCACGCCTCAAGCGGTCATTGCCGATCGGCACGCTGGCCGGACTTCTCCTGATCGGCGCCGGCGGTGCGGCGTTGGCGGCTTTCCTCCTGGTTAACGGATTTGGGCCATTGTAACGGCGGCAATCGGCGGCCGAATCGCTGAACAAATCTTGCGCCGGCAATCGCCGATCCGCTACGCCTGACGTCCGACTGCGCCGCCTCTGGAGAACCGCTTGAACGCTACGGACCCTTCGACTGTATCGCCGCCGGCCGCGATACGGCGCTGGCCGCTTGCTGCGCTCGCCGCGACCGTGGTCATGCTTTGCGTGCTGTTCAGTAAAGCGGCGGCCAATCTGTGGGAGCGCTGGGGCCAGCAACAAGAACTCTCACACAGCTATTTCATTCCGCTGATTTCGATCTACCTCCTCTGGATCAATCGCGACACCGTCCGCAAAAGCGTCGGCGGCGGATCATTCCTTGGCGTTGTCATCATCGCTATTGCGCTGGCCCTGCTGCTGCTCGGGCAATTGACCAGTATTTTCCTGTTTCAGCATCTCGGCATGGTGGTCGCGATCGCCGGCATGGTCGCCACCTATGGCGGCCGCTCGCTCCTCAGAACGACAGCGGCGCCAATTGCATTCCTGTTTTTCGCCGTGCCGCCGCCATTCTGGGTGATCACGGTGTTGTCGTGGAAATTCCAGCAGATGTCGTCCGTGCTCGGCGTCGCCATGGTCGATCTGATGGGTATTCCGGTGCATCTGTCCGGCAACATCATCGATCTTGGCGATTACAAATTGCAGGTTGCGGAAGCCTGCAGCGGGTTGCGCTATCTCTTTCCATTCCTCAGTCTTGGCGTCATGGCCGCCTATATGTATCGCGGCAAACTCTGGCAGCGGGCGCTGATTGTCGTGGCGACGGTGCCGATCACCATTGTCATGAACAGCGTCCGCATCGCCGCGACCGCCGGCATGGTGCAGGCTTACGGCGTTGAACAGGCGGAAGGCGCCCTGCATTTCTTCGAGGGCTGGGTTGTGTTCATGTTCTGCCTCGCGGCGCTTTTCGCCGTCATCGCCGTGCTGGCGGGTTTCTCAACGCCGCGCGTCAATCCGCTTGATGCGCTGACGACGCCTGACCTGCCGCTGACGGCGCCGCGCGGGCGC
>JBGSVH010000009.1:0-38396 GCA_041753055.1 Parvularculaceae bacterium | reverse complement strand
AGATCGCTTCGATCTCGACGCGGTCGTCTTCAAGCAGGCGGTCGAGCACGCCCCAGGTGACAGCGCCGTGCGAGCCGCCGCCCTGCAGCGCAAGGTTGATTTTCTTTCTGACGCGCGCCGCCACTTAGTGTGCGACCCAGCCGCCGTCGATCTGATAGGCGGCGCCGGTGATCGATCCCGAATTCGGACCGGCGAGAAAGACTGCGAGGGCGGCGACGTCTTCGACCGTCACGAATTTCTTTGTCGGCTGTGCGTCAAGGATAACTTTCTTGATGACCTCTTCTTCGGTCATGCCGCGCGCCTTCGCCGTATCCGGGATCTGTTTTTCGACAAGCGGGGTTTTGACATAGCCGGGGCAGATGGCGTTGCAGGTGACGCCGAACTCCGCGCCTTCAAGCGCGATCGTCTTGGTCAGCCCGTAAAGCCCGTGCTTGGCGGCGACATAGGCGGATTTGAAGGGCGAGGCGACAAGGGCGTGCGCCGACGCCATATTGATGATGCGGCCGAATTTGCGCGCTTTCATGGCGCCGAACGCCGCCTTGATGGTGTGAAAGGACGAGGAAAGGTTGATCGCCATGATCGCATCCCACTTTTCTTCCGGGAATTCCTCGATTGGCGCGACATGCTGGATGCCGGCGTTGTTGACGAGGATGTCGACCTTTCCGAACGCGGCGCCGACCGAGGCGATCATGTCGCGAATGTCCGCAGGTTTGGTCATGTCGGCGCCGTGATAGAGAACCTTGACGCCGAACCGGCTTTCAAGACCGGCTCTGGTCTTCTCGATTTCCGCGGCGTCGCCAAATCCGTTGAGCATGATGTTTGCGCCTTCGGCGGCGAGCGCCGTCGCGATGCCAAGCCCGATCCCGCTGGTCGATCCGGTGATGATGCTGGCGTAGGATTTGAGCATGGAATTTCCCTTGGTTGCTGATGCGGCGGCCGCACCCTAGGCGCGCGGGGTCTGGCCCTCAATCGCCGTCTGGCCATCTGCGTCTTCTTGACCTAGATTATCAGCGGAATGTGATGCCTTTGGAGGCTGTCATGAATTTTCGTGAAATCGTTGTTCTGTTCGCCTGTTTTTCGCCGACGATCGCCGCCGCCCAGATGTCGGTTTCAACATTCGGCGCAACCGACGCGGCGCTTTGCTTCGAGAACGCCGGCGATCCGTTCGCCACCAGCACCGCCGACTGCGACGAGGCGCTGAAATCGCAGGCGATGACCGCCCGCGATACGATGGCGACCTATGTCAATCGCGGCATAATTCAGAACCGCGCCGGAAAGCTCGACGAGGCGCTCGCCGATTTTGACAAGGCGCTGTCAAAGGATGAAACGCTCGCCGAAGCCTATCTCAATCGCGGCAACACCTATTACCTGATGCGGCGCTATGACGAGGCGCTTGGCGATTATGAGACGTCGCTCAAACACGATCTCATTAAGGCGCACGTCGCCTGGTACAATATCGGCCTTGCCTACGAAGCCAAGAAAGACGCGGTGAAGGCGAACGACGCGTACCGGACCGCGCTTGAAATCAATCCGGACTTTGGCCCGGCGCAGAAAAAACTGAACCGGCAAGTGCAGCCGGACGAGTAGGCGCAAGATTGGCTGAATGAAAAAATCCTTTGTCTCTCACCTTGAGTGCTCGCTGACCGGCAATCGCTATGAAGCGGCGCGCGTTCATGGTCTTTCGGAAGCCGGCCGGCCGCTGCTGGTGCGCTATGATCTCGATGCTGTCGCCGCATCGATCAGCAAGGACGCGCTCGCGCGCCGGACCGAAGGCTTCTGGCGGTATCGCGAATTTCTGCCGGTCGCGCGCGAAAACGATCGCGTCTCGCTTGGCGAGGTGGTGACGCCCTTGATCCGTACGCCGCGCATCGAGGCCCGACTTGGCGGCGGCGCGATTTACGTCAAGGACGAGGGGCGCCTGCCGACAGGATCGTTCAAGGCGCGGGGGCTTGCGCTTGCGGTCGCCATGGCGAAGCAATTCGGGCTCTTACACCTTGCCATGCCGACCAACGGAAATGCCGGCGCGGCGCTCGCCGCCTACGCCTCGCGCGCCGGCATCAAATCGACGATTTTCTGCCCCGATGACACGCCGCCAGTGAATGTCGAGGAAATCGCGCTGCAGGGCGGCGATGTCTACCGCGTCAACGGTCTCATCAATGACTGCGGCAAGATCGTCGGCGAGGGCAAGGAAAAAGTAGGCTGGTTCGATGTCTCGACCCTGAAGGAGCCTTATCGGATCGAGGGCAAGAAAACGATGGGCCTTGAACTCGCCGAACAGTTCGGCTGGCGCTTGCCTGACGTCATCTTTTATCCGACCGGCGGTGGCACCGGCCTCATCGGCATGTGGAAGGCATTCGACGAACTCGAAAAAATCGGCTGGATCGGCTCCAAGCGCCCACGCATGATCGCGGTGCAAGCGACGGGCTGCGCGCCAATTGTCCGGGCGTGGGAAAAGGGCGAGGAACACGCGCCCTTGTGGGAGAATGCGGCGACGATCGCCGCCGGTATTCGCGTCCCCATTGCGGTCGGCGACTTCCTCATCATCCGCGCCGTGCGGGAGTCAGACGGTTTCGCCATCGCTGTCGACGATGACGCCATCATCGGCGCGCAGCAGGAGATGGCGCGCGAGGAAGGCTTGCTCTTGTGTCCCGAGGGCGCCGCGACTTACGCCGCCTACAGACAATCGCTCGCCGACGGCCGCGTTGCGCGCAAGGACAGCGTCATTCTGTTCAACTGCGCGACAGGGCTCAAATACCCGATGCCGGCGGCGGAAAAATTCATCGACCGGACGAAGGCGATTGACTGGGGCCTGTTTCGATAGGGGGGAGAAAATGAACGGATTGCAGGCGATTGCGGTATTGATCATCCGATTGTGGGCCGCTGGCGCGATTTTTGGATCGACTGTCGACCTGGCGTTGCTGGTCGGGCATAATCTCGAAGAAATTATTGCTCGACGCTTCTTTTCTTATGCCGCGATCGGCAGCATGGTATGGATTTTTTTGGGCGTGACCGTCTGGTTTCTGGCGCGGCGTCTCGCCAAGCTGGCGCTGCCGAAGACTCCGGAGGGAAATATCGCGATTTCGATCGGCGCCACAGAATTTGTCATGATCGGCAGCTTTCTCATCGGCGGCTTTTATCTGGTGAAATATATTTCGATGTTTGCCGCCAAACTGATACGAATTACTTATCAGATCGGGAGTGATGCGCCCTTTGGGCCAGTCAAAATTGATCCGCAGACCCTGCAATCCTTGATTGGCGATCTGGCAATTCTTGCGATCGCTCTTGTACTGACGTTTCGCCCGCGGGAAATTGCAGAAATGTTCGCCGCCTTGCGCGTTGCGGGTCTGTCAAAAGTGGATGAAAAATGATATATTGGTGATGATGGCGCACCGGGGGGCGGATGAGGGCGTCTGCGCAGGCGGGGTAAAGATGAATTCACTGGCAGGATTTTCGGTCTTTCTTGTTGCGATGCTGCATGCGGGGTTTCTGGCGCTCGAGATGTTCTTCTGGGATCATCCGGTCGGGCGCGAGATCTTTTCAATGACCGAGGAGCAATCGGCGGCGACCGCGGTTCTCGCCGCCAATCAGGGGCTCTATAACGGTTTTGTCGCTGCGGGGCTTGTCTGGGGTCTCGTTGCGGGAAAACGCGACGTCCAGATTTTCTTTCTGCTCTTCGTCATCATCGCCGGCGCTTATGGCGCGGTCACGGCAAAACCGACGATCCTGCTGACGCAGGCGTTACCCGGCGCCGTTGCGCTCATGCTTGCGGCCTTCTGGGGCGGCCGCAGATCGCGTGTTTGACGATCATCACGTCGCTTCAGGCGAAACATTCCTTTACGAAAGTTTCAAACGACGCCCACGCACGGTCGGCGGCGCGTTTGTTGTAGACCGTTCCGAAGGCGGGATCGTTCGCCTCAGGGTTGGTGAAGGCGTGCATGACGCCGCCATAGGCGTGGATCTGCCAGTCGGCGCCGGCTTCTGTCATCTCGGCGCCAAGCGCTTCGACATCGGCGGGTTTCACCATCGGATCGTCCCAGCCGTGAAAGGCGATGATCTTCGCCGTGATCTTTGTTCCCTTGGTGTTGCCCGGCGCGCCGAAGAGGCCGTGAAACGACGCTGCGCCCTTGATGTCAGCGCCGGTGCGGGCGACGTCGAGCGCGCAAAGGCCGCCGAAGCAAAATCCCATCACGACAATTTTCGAGGCGTCGACTTCGGGAAGTTTCTTCACCACATCGACAACATTGAGGAGCCGCGATTGCAGATGCGAGCGGTCCCCGGCCAGCGGCGTCATCAGCGCCTGACATTCTTCCGTCGTCTTACCGAGTATGCCCTTGCCGTAAAGATCAAGCGCGAAGCCGGCATAGCCGAGTTCGGCGACGCGTTTGGCGTAGCCCTCTTCGACAGCGCTGCGCCCGGCCCAGGCGTGCGAGATCACAATAGCGGGCCGTCTTGCTTTTTTCGCCCCATCAAAGGCGAGGACGCCCTCAAAGCCCCTGTCGTCATGGGTGTAGTCAACGGTTCGTGTGACGATGTTCATGCTGGAACTCCCGACCGTTTATTCTCCGCGCGCGCCGATCCTGCTGATCTTCAAGGTGTTGGTCTTGCCGCGCCGGCCGAAGGGATAGCCGGCGATGATGATGATGCGGTCGCCGTCCCTCGCGCCGTGTTTTAGCGACAATTTTTCCGCCTTGTCGAGCATTTCATGGAAATGCGAAATATCCTCGGTCGTCGCCGGCGCAACGCCCCAGTAGAGCGCCAGCCGCCGCGCCACGTCGGCGTCGGGCGTCGCCGCAAGAATGACGCAGCGCGGACGGTCACGCGACAGCCGTTTGGCCGTCGATCCCGTCTTGGTGTAGGCGACGGCGATCTTGCAATCGAGAACTTCGGCGATGCGCCGCGCCGACAAGGTGATGGCGTCGGCGGTGGTGTGTTCGGCGTCCGGGTCATCGAGCGAGGTAAAGGAGGCGCATTCCGGATCGCGCTCGGTCGCTGAGATGATGCGGTCCATGATCGCAACCGCGGTTGGCGGATGGCGACCGACAGCGGTTTCCGCCGACAGCATGACGGCGTCGGCGCCCTGAAACACCGCGGTTGAAACGTCGGAGGCTTCCGCCCGCGTCGGCGCAATCGATTCAACCATCGATTCCAGCATGTGGGTTGCAACGATCACCGGCTTGCCGGCCCTGCGGCAGGCCCTGACAATGCGGCGCTGGATATTCGGCACGTCTTCCGGCGGCAGTTCGACGCCAAGATCGCCGCGCGCCACCATCAGCGCATCGGAGAGCGCAATGATCTCGTCGAGATGCTCGACCGCTGACGGCTTTTCGATTTTGGCAATAATGCCCGCTTTGTCGCCGATGAGCGCGCGCGCTTCGGCGACGTCTTCCGGGCGTTGCACGAAGGAGAGCGCGATATAATCGACGCCGATTTTGAGTGCATGCGCAAGATCGGCGCGGTCTTTTTCGGTCAGCGCCGAAATCGGCAGTTTGCGGCCCGGAAGATTGATGCCCTTGCGGTTGGTCAAGGCGCCCGGCGTGTTGGCGATGGCGACGATGGTGTCGCCTTTGACGCTGTCGATGGTGATCTGCAGCTTGCCGTCGTCGAGTTTGAGGATATCGCCGGGATTGAGAACGCTGAGGATTTCCTGATGCGGGATCGGAATGACATCGTCTTCACCGGTTTCCGCTGCAAGGACGAGGCGGTATTTCGCATTGTATCTGAGGTCGAGCTTGCCGCCCTTCAAAACGCCGGTGCGGATTTTCGGTCCCTGCAGGTCGGCGAAAACCGCGATCGGCGTCTCGGCCTTGCGGCTGACCTCGTGGATCGCATCCATGACGCGCGCGGTCTTTTCATGTTCGCCATGCGAGAAATTCAGGCGGAAAACATCAACCCCCGCCTGATGCAGGAGATGTAGCATCGATGGCGAAGAACTCGCCGGCCCGACGGTGGCGACGATTTTACACTGGCGTTTACGCATGGCGAATTTGTCCTCGGAGCGCAGGCGGAAAGCGACCCTAGACTGACTTGGCCGAGGACGGAAAGGCGCGTTGCGGGGTCGTTTCGGTCAGTCGCAGATTTTTTTCTTCGCCGCCTCATACTCGCGGACAAGCGCGTCGACATAATCGGCTGTGGGGCCGCGCTTCTTGATCGCGCCGATCCCTTGCCCGCAGCCCCAGATGTCTTTCCACGCCTTCTTGTCGGTGTTTCCACCCGAACCGAAATCCATTTTCGACGGATCGCTGACCGGGAGATTGTCGGGGTCAAGACCGGCGGCGACGATTGAAGGCTTCAAATAATTGCCGTGAACGCCGGTAAAGAGATTGGTGTATACGATGTCGTCGGCGCCATAGGAAACGATGGCGTTCTTGTAGGCTTCGTCGGCGTTTGCCTCATCGGTCGCAACGAAGGCCGAGCCGATATAGCCGAAATCGGCGCCCATCGCTTCGGCGGCAAGGACCGCACCGCCGGTTGCAATCGACCCCGATAGCGCGATCGGCCCGTCGAACCATTCGCGGATTTCCTGCACCAGCGCGAAGGGCGAGATGACGCCGGCATGACCGCCGGCGCCCGCCGCGACAAGAATGAGACCGTCGGCGCCTTTTTCAATCGCCTTCTTCGCAAAGAAATTGTTGATGACATCGTGAAGAACGAGCCCGCCATAGGAGTGGATCGCCTGATAGACGTCTTCGCGCGCCCCCAATGAACAGATGACGACCGGAACCTGGTGGCGCACGCAGCTTTCCATGTCCTTCATCAGCCGGTCGTTTGACCGGTGCACGATCTGGTTGACCGCATAAGGCGCCGACGGCTGGTCCGGGTTTTTGGCGTCATGCGAGGCGAGCGCTTCCTTGATCTCGACGATCCATTCGTCGAGCTTTTCCTGCGGCCGCGCATTCAGCGCCGGGAACGAGCCGATGATCCCCGCCTTGCACTGCGCAATGACGAGCTTCGGGTTGGAAACGATGAACAGCGGCGCCCCGATGGCGGGAATGCGCATTTTCTTTTTGATGTCGGCGAAATTTGTCATGGATGATCCGAATTCCTCTGATCTGGTCTGGTTGCGATGGTCGAGCGGCGGCTTTCTGTCACCGTGCAATGATTTGGGCGGCGAGGCGCATGAAAGTCTCCTTGTCGGCGTCATCTGTCGGCGCGGATTTAGGCTGACCCTACATGGCTTTGGCGCCCCGCTCACCCCTTCAGCGCAGCTTGGCAAGTCTTTGGATTTATTGCCGATTAGCTGGAGGATTGCAGTGAAGCGCGCATTGGGGCCGGACTTCGCCGCCGCGCCTTGCCCCCGACTGTCGCTCTGCGGCAAGGGACGCAATACCTTTCGCCGTCATTCCGGGGTCGCGCGACCGCGCGGAACCCGGAATCCATTTCGCCACACCGCGAATGGCGAAGCATGGACTCCGGGTTCGATCCTTGGGATCGCCCCGGAGTGACAGGTGGGGGTTGAGAAAACACCCGGCGCCGGTTGATACTCTGTATACAAACCACTTGCTGAAACACCGAAACTGCGGCGGGTTGTCGCAGGTCGCGCGATCAGCGCCGGTTAATCATGATTGCGGCGTCATCGCCGCATGCCGGCGTCGCCGTCAAGTCGTTGAAATCATTGGCGCGTTAATCCGTATACGGTTAATCGCTAACCTTGATATCGGCGAAAGGGCCGACTTATCCCCCATGTTATCCCACCCCTTGCGGAAGGCCTTATGATCTTCCTCGCGTTCGATCGGAAGAGGCTCTTGGTGCACCAGGCTCTTGGGTTCGAACGCCCCGGCGAGCGGGCAGGAGGAACGCATCTTGGATGTCCTCACGAGACCCTGCCGGCTGACCTGAACCGCCGGCAATGGTTCCTGAGGTAACAAAGGGGCTACCCCGGTACACCGTCCCCCCGGCGCTTGGCTCTTCGCCAAGCGCCGAGAACTGACAATCTGCGCAACCTCCGCGCGCCGGGCGCGCGGAACTTGCGCAAGTTGGCGCCAGAAGTACGTCCGGGAGCGCGGGACTGAACTTGAGAAGTCCATCGCACCAAACCATAGGGACTTGTCCCGCGCGATCTCTTCCAACGCCTCGGGGAAATTCCACCCGCGAGAACGAGGACCCGCGCCCTAAAGGTTCTAAGGCGCGGGTTTTCGGGTTTCAATTCAGCAGGTTGCCGCAGGAAAAACCAGGAGGCGTTTATGCGACTTCGATTTGGTAGGCGGCTTCGGGAAGGTCCTCGCCGAAGGCGCGCTGATAGAATTCAGCAACGGTCGGGCGTTCAAGCTCGTCGCACTTATTGAGGAAGGTGACGCGGAAGGCGTAGCCGATGTCCTGGAAAATTTCGGCGTTCTGCGCCCAGGTGATGACGGTTCTGGGGCTCATCACGGTTGCAAGATCGCCATTGATGAAGGCGTTTCTGGTCATGTCGGCGACACGCACCATGGCGCCGATGGCATGGCGGCCTTCCTTGGAATCATAGAGCGGGACCTTGGCGATGACGATTTCGACTTCCTCGTCATGCGCGAGATAATTCAGTGTCGTGACGATCGACCAGCGGTCGAGCTGGCCCTGATTGAGCTGCTGTGTGCCGTGATAAAGCCCAGTCGTATCGCCAAGGCCGATGGTGTTGGTGGTCGAGAACAGGCGGAACCACGGGTTCGGATGCAAAACCTTGTTCTGGTCGAGCAGGGTCAGTCGCCCTTCCGATTCAAGAACGCGCTGGATGACGAACATCACGTCCGGGCGTCCGGCGTCATATTCGTCGAACACCAGCGCAACCGGGCGCTGAAACGCCCAGGGAAGAATGCCTTCCTTGAACGCCGTTACCTGCATGCCGTTTTCAACCACAATGGCGTCCTTGCCGATGAGATCGATGCGGCTGACATGGCTGTCGAGATTGACGCGCACGCAGGGCCAGTTGAGGCGCGCGGCGACCTGTTCGATATGCGTCGACTTGCCGGTGCCGTGATAGCCCTGGACCATCACCCGGCGGTTATGCGCAAAGCCCGCAAGGATCGCCCGCGTCGTCTGCGGATCGAAGCGATAGGCCTTGTCGACGGCCGGAACATAATCGTTCGGCTTGGAAAACGCCGGAATCGGAACCGAGAAATCGACGCCGAAGACTTTCTTCGCATCGACCTTGGTGTCGGGCTTTTCCATGAATTTTTCGTCGAGGGCCGCCATAACGCTCATTCTACCTGCTGAAATCGGGGCGGACCCTTGCCCGAAAGGCTGCGGATTTCAAGGGCGCTTATCAGCGCTGGCTGGCCGTTCTGGTGGCGTCGAGCCAGAAGGCGAGGGCGGCGATCAAAGTATAAGAGACAAGCGCAAGGATGGCGAAAGAGCTGATGTCGGGCGGCGGCGAGCCGGTCGCCGAATAGAGCTCAATGCCGATAAGCGCGGCCATCACCACATAAGGCGCGACCCGTCCGACCGCGCCCTTGGGCGAGGTGCCGCCAAGATAGAGAACAAACCCGGCGATGAAGAAACCGAGTTCAAGGCCGACGCTGAGTGTCATCGACGACCACAGGCTAAACCCGAGTTTGACGTCGGAGCCGGGGTAAAGCGCAAGATCGGGCGCGTGCACGATGAGATCGGCGAACCAGTGGCTGGCGATCGCAAGAGCAATGAGCATGGCGCCCCCAAGCCCGGCGCGCTTGTTGATGATCGTCCCATAGAGCGCCGCGCCCGCCAGCGACCACAACGCCGCCGCCGCAAGGCTGTGCGTGTAGGGCATGAAATAAAGGTCGAGATCGCTGGCGTCGAGAAATCCCGGAACCACGCGCGCCTGTTCAACGCCGGTCAGGATGAACGCCGCCCAAAGATAATCGAGGAACTGCACGGCGACGAAGAGGTGCCAGAGCGGCACAGACGCTGACAACGGTTTCAGCGCAGCGGCGGGAGCGTAATGGCCAATAAACATTGAGATCGCTCCTCGCCGGTAACCGGTTGCTAGCAGAACCCTGCTTTTTTGAGAATGTGATGGGCTCTGACGACTTCCTGCAATTGCGTTTCGGCGCTGCGGTCGCCGCCATTGGCGTCAGGGTGAAACCGCCGCACAAGTTCTGCGTAGCGGCGGCGGATTTCGCCAGCCTCCGCCGACACGACAAGATCCAGCGTCACGAACGCCTTCTCCTGCAGTTTCGACACCGGCCTGCCATTGCGCGTGGCGTCTTGCAATTGGCTCGCGGTCTTAACCGCTTCGGTGAAGATGCCGTAAGCGTCGCGCAATTCCGCCGGCCCCCGCGCTTTGGCCGTGGTGCGCGCGCGTTCATTCTTGCCCATCTGCCAGGTCGGGCGGTCGCCATAGATGTTGGCGAGCCGCGCGGCTTCTGCTTCCTTGGGCGACAGGCCCTCAAAGAAATTCCATTTGGCGTTATGAGCGCGCGCATGTTCTTCGCACAGCCAGATTTTTTCATCGGCGTTGCGCGGCGATTTCGCCACCCGGACGACCGCCTTGTGCTCGCAGCCCTTGCTGTCGCAGGCGCGCGTGTGCCCGCGCGCCCATTCGGGCGGCTTCTTGCGTTTTTCAGGGCCGGAGCGGACCCGGATGTCATATCCAAATCGAGGACGGTAAGAGTAGGGCATGAGACCGATTATGGTGCGCGCTGCTGGTTGATACAATCTTGACAGACGGCAAAGGGCAGGCGAGGGCCCGGAAATTATTGGAATGACAGGATAGTTACAATGAAAGTCGCTGAAATAATCGACGCCAAGCTCCGGGCCGGCCTTGCGCCGGTCCTGCTGGAGGTCAAGGACGAATCCCACCTTCACGCGGGCCACGCCGGCGCCCGGCCCGGGGGGGAATCGCATTTTCGGCTGTTAATCGTCGCGGCCAGCTTTGAGGGGCTTCCCCGCGTCGCCCGGCAGCGGGCCGTCAATGATATCCTGCGGGAGGAATTGCGCGACCGCGTGCACGCGCTCGCCATGCGGACGCTGACGCCAGCCGAAGCGAAAGAAGAACGGTTGGTCTAAGCGCCCGCGCCCTAGTCGCGCACGGCGATCCAGCTTTTGGCGAGGCCGCAAAAACGCTCGGGAACAATTTCGGCGTCCGGAAACAGCGCACGCATCTGCCCGGCGTCGATAAGGCGCGCGGACTGCACGCGCTCCATCGCTGCATCGACCGTTTCCTTGGCGTCGGCGAAACCGAGCGCGAAGCGCTTTACCAGCCGGTAGCGGATTTGTTCCGGCAGCCAATGAAAGAACAGGCAGCGGAAATGCGGCTCGTAGGGGAACCAGAAATTCGGCGTCTGCACATAATAACTCGGCGCCAGCCGTCTGATATTCGCCGCCGTCGCCCGCATTTTTCGCCAGTCGCCGACATGCTCGATGACGGAATTTGAATGAACGAAATCAAAGCTCCCGTCGTCCAGCGACCCGAGGTCCGTCGCGTCGCCGGCGGCATAGCGGAATTTCCCCGCAGTCGCCGCGGTCTCTTTCGGGTTGATCAGTGTAATTTCCAGCGCGCGGGATGCGACAAACCCGTCGACAATATCCCAGTAATATCTGGTGCCGCCCATATCGGCGATCCGGCAGTGCCCTTTTTCCGCTATGATGCGGTCTATCATTGCCGCAATACGCGCAAAACGCCGCTCGCGAAAACGACGCGACAGCGCCGCCGGGTCGCCATAGGCGCGCGCCACCATCGCCTTGGCGTCGACGGTTGATACGGAACTCTGGGCGGCATGGGCCATGCCGGATGTCTTAAGCCGGCATTGTTAATGTCTGATTTACCCCACGGCCAAGCTTGCAACTACGCGATTGCGGGCAGGCGCGAACGCCGCGAGAAGGATCAGGCGTCCGGTTATGGCCGGGGAGGATCGCAAGGGTGGATTTACCGTCAGCGCCGGCAACGCTCGCCCTTATCTGCATTAATCTGTTCATCAGCCTTTATGCATTTTACGGCGATCGAACATTCATCAATCAGTTCGCGTTTCAGGTCGGCGCGGTCCGCGATCAAAAGCAGTATTATCGGGTTTTGACCTCGAGTTTCCTGCACGCGAATTTTGGCCATCTGCTGCTGAACATGATGACGCTCTGGTTCTTCGGGCCCGTGGTCGAACAGGTGCTTGGAAAGACGGGATTCCTCGTTGTCTATTTCGGGGCGATCCTTACCAGCGGCGCCGTGTCATTGCTGGTTAACAAGACCAACCCCGCCTATGCGTCGATCGGCGCCTCGGACGCCGCATCGGGCGTTGTGCTGTCCTTTTGCTGTTTTTACCCGTTCGACCCGATCTACGTGATGTTTATCCCGATCGGCATTCCGGCAATTCTTTATGGCGTCGTGTTCATCCTGATTTCGGCGCAATTGATGGAACGCTCGAACCGCATCATTGCCCATGAGGGGCATCTTGGCGGCGCGCTCGCCGGAATTGTGCTTACGGTGCTGATGAGACCCGACGTCATCACGCAGTTTTTCGGCTGATCAGGCCATTTTGCGGCCGGGGCCGGTCAATGCTAATCTGTTCGCTGGATGATCATTCAGGAGGCTCCTTTGCGTAATTTGATCCTCGCCGTCGCGGCGCTGGCCGCCGCAGCGTGCGCCACGGCGGTTGGCACTGCGTATGCGCCCGCTGATTCCAAGGGTTTCGGCTACACCGAAACACGCATCGAGGCGGATCGATATCGCGTGATCTTTTCCGGCGACGGCGCAACGCCGGCTGAGGTTGTCGAAGATTACGCGCTGTTGCGCGCCGCCGAGCTTGCGGTCGAGAGCGGCTATGACTGGCTTCGCGTCGTCGGCCGTTCGGTGGACGAGCAGCAGAAAGGCGGCGTCGGCCTCGGCGCGGGGCTCGGCGGCGGCGGCCGAAATGTCGGCGTCGGTGTTGGCGGCAATCTTGGAACCGTCGGCGCCCGGCGTTTTTACACGGCCCGGTTGGAGGTCCTGTTCGGAAAAGGCGAAAAGCCGGCGGAGGATCAGGGCGGCCCGGTTTACGACGCGCAATCCGTGATCGATACGATCCGCGGACGAACGGCGCCGCCTGAACAGGCCGAATAGTGATCTGGAACAATCTTAGACGCATTATCACGGCGAACAGTCCGGAAGGGCGTTCCGATGCGGTAATTGACGGCGGTCCGGCGAAGATTCTCGCCGTTGACGAGGGTGGTCTTGCCGAAATCTGGACGGCGGCGCTCGGGGCGTCGCTGCTGGAAGGCGGCGACAGTCTGGCGAAAGAGGACGTCAGGCTTGAGCCGGCGCCCGGCGCCGTCAAGGTCCGCTGGTTCACCGTGCCGGTCGAAGACAAGAACGCCACGGCCGAAGATCGCGAGGCGCAGGCGGCCTTTGGTTTTGCCGCGTGCGGCGCGAGCGCCGCGCGGGTCGATACATCCCGTCATCCGATGATGCACAAGACCGGAACGCTCGACGTCATCATCTTGATCAGGGGCGATGTAGACCTGCTGCTTGATGAAGGCGATGTACGATCAATGAAGCCTGGCGACGTCGTAATCCAGCGCGCGACAAATCATGCCTGGGTCAACCGTGGCGCGGAGACCGCCCTGCTGGTGGCGGTCCTCATCAGCCCTGAGCCGGAGGCGGTATGAGCGACCAAAATCTGGCAGCGATGTTCAACGAAAATAACGCGCCCTTCGCGCGGATGATCGGCGTCAAGATGACGTTCGCCACCAAGGACCGGCTGGAAGCAGAACTTCTGGTGACGCCCGACCATTGCACCATTCCGCCGACGATGCATGGCGGGGCGATGATGGCTTTCGCCGATAATATGGGCGGGTGCGGCGCCTTCCTCAACATGCCTGAAGGCATGATGACGACAACGGTTGAAAGCAAGACGAATTTCCTGCGCCCGGTGCCTGTCGGACAAAAAGCGCTGGCGGTGACGACGCCGGTTCATATCGGCAGAACACTGCAAATATGGAAGACGGAGATTTGCCGGGAAGACGGCAAGGTTGCAGCGATCGTCACGCAGACGCAAATGATCCTGTCAATGCGCAACTGAAACAAGGACTGTCAGCGGGGCGGGGCGATGTATAGGGTCAATCTAACCGAGAGCTATTTTCCCGCGATCGACGGTGGCGCATTGGGGCCGGTATCGATTGGCGACATGCTGCGCGAACAAGCTGCCGCGAGGGCCAATCAACCGGCAATGAAGGAACTCACATACGGCGGCGATATCGGCCGCGCCTGGACTTATGGCGAGCTACTGGCCGAATCGGAAAAGCTTGCACGAGCCCTGGCGAGCCGGCATGCGCCGGGCGCGCGCATTGCGGTTTACGCCAACAATATCCCTGAGTGGGTTCTGATCGAGTTTGCCAGCGCGCTTGCGGGCGTAACATTGGTTACGGCCAATCCCGCCTTCCAGACGCGCGAGCTCGCCTATGTTCTGAAGCAATCGCGCGCAGAGGCAATCTACTATGTGGAATCCTTTCGCGGCAATCCAATGAGCAAGATCGTGGCGGAGGCCTGCAGTAACAATGCCCCAATCTGCCATCGTATCCTTCTTACCGATCATGGCGCGCTGTTTGACGGCGCGACGGCCGGGCAGTTGCCGGGCGTCTCTCCCGACGATGTGGCGCAGATCCAGTATACCTCCGGGACGACAGGCTTTCCCAAGGGTGCGCTGCTTCATCATCACGGGCTCATTAAAAACAGTTTCGACGTCATGACCCGTGCAGGACTGCGCGAAGGCGATCTCTTCGTCCATAATATGCCATTGTTCCATACAACTGGCTGCGCAATTTTGACCCTTGGCGGCGTTGGAATAGGCGCCGCCTTCATGCTGGCGCCGGTATTCGACGCCGAAATGATCGTGCGCGTCATCGAACGCGAGCGCCCACGCTTTTACCTTGGCGTTCCGACCATGATTGTCGCGCTGATTGACGTCGTGGAGAACAGCAAAAGGGACGTTTCGTCGATTGAGCGTATCATGTCAGGCGGCGCGATGGTTGCGCCGGAACTCTGCCGGAAAGCAAAATCGCTGTTCGGGTCGCCAATACAGATCGTCTATGGGCAAACGGAATCGTCTCCCGTCATTACCCAGGCCTGGTACGAAGACGCGCTTGAGGACCTGACCGAAACAGCCGGACAACCGCTCCCGGATGTTGAAGTCTCAATCCGCAATCCGGCGACCAATGAGGTCGTTCCGATTGGCGCGCAGGGCGAAATTTGCTGCCGCGGCTATCTGGTGATGACCGGATACAACGATAATCCGGAAGCAACGATTAAGGCAATCGACCACGATGGCTGGTTGCACACCGGCGACCTTGGCCGAATGGACCGTCGCGGCTACCTGAAGATAACCGGAAGGGTCAAGGAAATGATCATTCGCGGCGGCGAAAACCTGTTTCCGGCGGAAATCGAAAATGCAATTATAGAGCATCCCGACATCGCCGAGGTCGCGGTTGTCGGTATTCCGGATGAAAAATGGGGAGAGCAGGTCGCCTGTTTCATGCGGCCAAAATCCGTCATTCGCCCCGCCGCAGCGGACCTGAAATCGTTCCTTCGGGACCGCCTGTCAGCGCAAAAAACGCCTGCCTACTGGATTTTCGTCAACGATTGGCCGCTGACGGGTTCTGGAAAAATTCAGAAATTCAAGTTGACGGAAGCATTTCAGCGCGGTGACTTCGACGTGTTGAAAGCCTGAGCCAGCTTGACAAATTCATTAACGGTCAAGTCTTCGGCGCGCGCCGTTTCGGCTATTCTTGCGGCGCTGAGGACTTCGGCTGTGGTTTCGCCGAACGCCGCTTTCAATGAAGACCTCAGCATTTTTCGGCGCTGGCCGAAGGCGGCCTGCGTTACCGTTTCAAGGGCGCGAATATTCGGGAGCTTGGCGGCGCTTGGGTAAAACAGGACAACCGATGAGTCGACTTTTGGCGGCGGTGTGAACGCGCGCGCCGGCAGGTCAAAGGCGCGGGATGGAACGCTCGCAGCTTGGGCGATCACGGATAGCCGCCCATATGTTTTCGAGCCCGGACTTGCAAGAATGCGATCTGCGACCTCTTTCTGGAACATCAGCGCCATCACCGACCACAGCGGCGCCTCGACGCCGTGATTGGCGCGAAGCCATTTGATCAACAATTCGGTCGAGATGTTGTAGGGAAGATTGGCGACGATCTTGATCGTATCATCGTGCGCCAGATTGCCATCATCAATCTGCAAGGCGTCGTCTTCAATCACCGTCAGCTGGTCCGGATAGGCCGCCTGCAAGTCCTTGAGCGCATTAACGCACCGCGCATCACGTTCGACGGCGACGACACTGGCACCGGCCTCGAGCAAGGCGCGTGTCAGTCCGCCAGGTCCAGGGCCAATTTCGAGGATGAGATCGCCGGGCGCAGCGGCGGCGGCGCGCGCAATCTTGCGCGTAATGTTGAGGTCCAACAGGAAATGCTGGCCAAGCGCCTTTTTCGCGCCGAGATCGTGACGCGCAATGACGTCACGCAGGGGCGGCAAGGGTTCAGTCATTGCGCGCGGCGGCTTGCGCGGCGGTCCGCCATTGCCGCGGCGAGATTGATCGCTGCGATGAGGCTTCCGGCGTTCGCCAGTCCCTTGCCGGCAATATCGAGCGCGGTGCCATGGTCAGGCGACGTCCGAATGACCGGCAAGCCCAGCGTTACATTGACCGCTTCGTGAAAGGCGAGGGTCTTTGCGGGGATGAGCGCCTGATCATGCAGCATGCAAAGGGCCGCGTCATACGCCGTGCGCGCATCCGGGTGAAACATCGAGTCGGCGGCGTGCGGGCCGGTGACGGTCGCGCCAAAGTCTCTTTTGAGCTGTGCGACCGCCGGCGCGATGATATCCCGGTCCTCGGCGCCGATGGCGCCATTTTCTCCCGCATGGGGATTAAGGCCGGAAACCGCGAGGCGAGGCGGGTCGAACCCGAAGTCTTGGCTTAGCGCCTCGATGACGATGAGCGCCTTTTCAACGATCATGGCGGTTGTGATCGCGGCAGCAGCGTCCCGCACCGAAACATGAATGGTCAGCGGAACAGTCTTCAATTCAGGGCCCGCGATCATCATCACCGCGCCGCGACGGCGGCCAGAGGGCATCGGCGCCGACGCGGTAAGCGCTTCGAGGAATTCCGTGTGCCCGGGGAATTTGAAGCCCGCCGCCCTGAGGTTCGATTTTTGAATGGGGTTGGTTACGACCCCCGCCGCCTCGCCAGCAAGGGCGAAGGCGACCGACTGTTCGATCGAAGCGGTGACCGCGCCAGCAGATGCAACATTGGCGGCGCCGGATACCGCACTCGCAGGTTTGCCAACATCGATGACCGGCAATCTGTCATTGAAAACGCCAATCGCGTCTTGCGGGTTCTTGATTATTGCAATCGGCGCGCCGGAAAAAACCGACGGATCCGCGACAACAAAAAAGACCGGCCCCGATCCCTTCAGCACACGATGCGCTTTGACGGTAATTTCCGGCCCGACGCCGCCGGGTTCGCCCATGGTGAGCGCAAGCGGCTGGCCGGGAAGGTGCGGCATGGATGCGTTCGCTTATCCGTTTGGCGGCGGCGCCTGACGAACTGCAGGATCGTCGGGGTTCACCAGCCTGATATCGACCGTCGATTTACGCTCGACGTCGCGAAGATATTGCTGGGCGATGCGCTCCAGCTGCCGGGAATAAAGGCGATCCTCAATGGCTTCGCGAGACGGAACGCCAAGTCCTTCGTCGATCTCGCACGCATAAAGAACATTCAGCGAACCATCAACTTCGACGATTTCGCTCAGTTCATTGCGCGAGAGATTTTCGACCGTGTTGCGGAATCGTTCATCGATCATCGGAAGCGTCACATTTTCAACCATAGCAACGCTGACATCTGGGCCTAGATCCTGGCGCAAGGTGCGGCCGCCAGCGCACGCTTCGGCGGTTTTGAGTTTTTCTAGCGCGGTCCGTGCGGCGGCGCGTCCCGTCGCCACCGGTGTTGCCGCAAACGCAAGCGTCCAGCTTTTCTCGCCCTGTTTGACGGCTTCCCGCTTGTCGCGCACGGCAAGAATCATGAATGCGCCCTCTGACAGAATTGGATTAGTAACCGCGCCTGGCGGCAGCTGCCTGACCGCCGCGTCAAGGTCCTCAGACAATTCGCCCGCCCGCAGCCAACCCATATCGCCGCCAGCCGCAGCCGTCGTACAGGCGGAAAACTGTTGCGCGATCACTGCGAAGGGAACGCCCTTGCGCATCTGTTCGAGCAGCTGCATGCCGCCTTCGTAGTAGGCTTGCGTCTGGTCGGGCGAAGGTACGGGAATACAGATTTCGGAAATCAGGAATTGCTCTTGCGTCGCGTCTGCGCGCATGCGCTCGATGGTCGATTCAATTTCGTCCTTGTTGACGCGCACGCGCTTGCCATACCGGCCCTGAACGAGGCGCGGCCAGACGATGCCGGCTGAAATCTGTGTTTTCAACGAATCGATCGACACGCCATCGGCTTTCAGCGCCTCTTCGAGCTGCTCGAGCGTCAGGCCCGATTGCGCTGCCATTTTTCGAAGTTCGCCGGCGACTTCGCCATCTTCCGGCTTCAGGTCATAATTCTTCGCTTCCCCTAGTTTCAGCTGTTCTTCGACAAGGTCACGAAGCGCCTGACGCTGGACTTGCGGCATCATTTGCGGGGTGATCCGCCCGCCGGCCGACATTAGCATCATTCGCATCCGCTGCTGGACGTCGAAAGTCGTGATGACCTTGTCGTTCACAATTGCAGCAACCGCACTCGCCGGGCCATTATAGGATTCAGGCAAGCCCGCCCGGCTATCGGCAGGCGCTGTGGCCGCCGATGCGCTCATGCCGATGCTGGCGACCAACGCGAAAGCGATTGATCTGAATAGGAAATTTGTAGTTTTGCGACTTTTCACGCGACCTAGCTCCAACGTCTCGTCCGGCCTTGCTACACGACCCGCCGACACGGCTCGACTCTCTATTTGGCGCGGAAAATAGACTAAATTGGGGTCGGCGCAACCAATTGCGTTCATCGGCTAGTCTACCAGTGACCGCAAGGTGAAGCGGATAAGGAAGGCGTTATCCGGCAAAAGCCCTTGATCCTGCGTCTGGTCGCGGCGGTAGGTGAGTTCGATCAGCGAACATTCGTCCTGATAGCCGAGGATGAAGTCCTGCCGAATCGTACGGTTGCGCGCAAGGTCTTCCCGCCACCCGGCTCCGGTGTACCAGTTCTTCGTCAGCTTGAAATTCAGGCGCGCATTCAATTCCTCACGTTTGCGCGTTCCGATAATCGAAACTTCATCGTTCAGGCGAACATAGGTCGCGTTGCCGCGGAACCGCCAATAGTTAATGAATGCCATCGACTCGGCGCGTTTCAGCGAGCCGCCGTCATTGGCAATACGAAATCGGTTCTCGACGCCGATAATGTTTTTGTATTTGATGTTCAAAGTGCCAACGTAGTCAGAGCTTTGATCGCCGAGGCCTGTCGACAAATCGAACGCGTTTGAATCCTGCAATCGAAACTGTTTGCCGATTTCGCCGCTGACCGAAATTCCGTTGTCGAGAACAGCGGAAGCGGCAACACCGATATTCATTCGCTGCCCGTCTTCAAAGGCGTCGTATCCAGTTGATTTGTTGTATTCGAACAGCCCGGCGTAGTCGAATTCGACGCTCTGCGAGTCTTCGTTGATGATCTTGATGTCGTTCAGGCCTGAAGGGCTGGCGGCAAGTTGAACGCGCGGTTCGACGTAAAGCCGTGTCGTTCCGATGCGGCGAGTAAGAGGATACGACCACTCGATACCGACAGTCGGCGCGAATCGCCCGTTGATCCGGTTGTCATCGGCAATTCCCTGACGGTTCTCGGTTCCCTCATTAAGGTCTTCATATCGAAAGATGTCACCGCGAAGTTCAGCGAAGGCGTCAAAACGATGCCCGCCCGATGAGATATATTCGCGCTCCCAATTGGCGCTTGCCGTCAGGCGCCTCGAATCGACGCCGTTCGTTCGCTGAAGCGAGGCGAAATTGATATTAATCGTTCCTGTTCCGCCAATCGCCGGCGGGGCAATATCTTGGCGAAAATTAATGATGGGGAGTGCGTAAGGGGTGAGGCCGGCGACATCCGGACCGATTTGAGCGCCCGGAGTGCAAGTCGCGGTGTTGCTGTTTATCCGCTCTCCGGACGCCAGGTCGCATATCGTAATCGTCCGCAATTCCTGAAACGTGTAACTGTCTACGCGCAACTCGGTGTTTTCGTCGCCCCAACGCAAATACGTGTTTGAACGCAGCCGGTTGGTCAGTGATGTATCCAGTTCTTTGCGCAAGTCACCGCGGCGCTGCACGTTGTAGCGGCGGAGATAGGTGTCGTCCGAAACTCGCTCGACGTCGTAACCGACCCGAAGCCTTTCGCCGAGATCGCGATGTCCTTTGGCGAAAACATGCCACCGCTTTCCGGGTACGCCGACTTCGGTCGCGTCAGGATTGTAATCGATGAACCCGCCTTGAAAGATCTGATATCCACGATCATCGCGGCGCCGGTATTCGCCCTGCCACAAGACGCCGTCATTCGACGTGTATTTCGGAAAAAACGTCGCGTCCTGATGGTTGGAGATGGCCAGATAATAGGGAAGTTCAAGATTGAAGCCGAGGCGCGACGAGGCGCCGATTAGCGGCGTCAGGAAACCGGACTGGCGTTCGACAGACGGGTCGGGCGCCTGAAGGAACGGCGCGTAGAGAATGGGAACGCCCTTGAGTTCGAGGAAGGCGTGATGAAAACGCACGACTTTCCGTTCTTCGTCGCGGATTACCCGCAATGCCTTCACGCGCCAGGTTGGCGTCTTGCCGTTGCCGTCTTTGTCGCAAACATTGCAGGCGGTGTAGACAGCGTTCCTGAACCGGGTGCGCGCGCCTTGTTCCCGGATGGCCGAATCCGCGGCGATCCGCGCATTTTCCTCCAGAAGGCCGCTGAAATTTTCGGCGATCCCATCGCGAAGATCGCCGGTCAATTCAACGCGGCCGGCGAAAACCGTTTCGAGAGACTGGTCCGTAATTGAAACATTGCCATCGGCGATGACGACATCCGTTGCAGGATCGTAGCTGAGACGGTCGGCCCGCAGGTAGCGTTCGCCAAAATAGGCCCGGACATTGCCTTCAGCGACGATCGGCGATGCGTCATCAGCGCGGCTTACAGTTTCGGCTTCGAAGAGGACGTGTTCCCTGTCAGGCTGCGCCGTTGACGGGGGGGGCGTCTGGCGCTCACCGACATCAAGGGGGGCCGTCTGAGCCGCCGCATCGGCCGCAATCGCCGCACCGACGCCCGCAAGCGCCGACGTCGCCAGCAGGCGAGCGATCAATCGGGACGGAAACACGTAACCTCCACCGGCGCGGTCGGAAAACCCAAGGACTCCGCATGGTTAGCTGAGCCGTTCGGTGAGGTCCACGGGGGGTGAGAATGAATTTACGCCAAGCAGAGCATCCAGTCAGCTTTCTTCATACCGCATCAGCGCTGCGACCGCGATAATGACGGCGATGACCGCCGGCGCCCAGGCCGAGATCGCCACCGGAGCGACCCCTGATTCGCCAAGCGCGGTCGACAATTCTGAGATGATATAGAGCAGAAATCCGCTGGCGACGCCCGCAGCCAATAGTCGAAACGCCCCTCCCGACTTCATCGGGCCGATTGAAAAGATCGCGGCGATCAGAACCATGGCGCTGAGCTTTAGGGGCATTGAACACAAGTCGTGGAAGCGGATGTTGTAGCGGACAGTCGACAGCCCCGCCGCTTCCGCCAATAAGATGAAGCGCGGCAGATCCCAGATCGACATTGATTCAGGCGGCGGGACGTTTTCCCTGAAATCTTCAAGCGTCAGACTAGTCGGCACCGAATAGACAGGCGTACGTTTTGAAAAGCTATCTTTGGCGCTCTTCATGCGCGCCTCGCGGAGTTCGATGGTCCGGCCGGACAAGATCGCCTCCGGCGCATCAATCCGTTCCTCAAAGGCGCCATCGTGCGAAAGGCGCCAGACCGTTACATTTTCTAACGCGCCGTGCATGGTATCAAAGCTTGCTGCATTGATGATCAGCATTTCCCGCGCGTCTCGCTGACGAAGCCAGATACCGTCTCCGAATACGCGAACCAGACTGGAGGTTTGTCCTCGAACCTCGGTTTTCATTTGTTCGCCATAGGCCAGTAATTTCGACGATATCGGATCGACAAGAACAATAAGGAAAAACCCGCTAATCGCCGCAAGAAACGCCGCTGGGCCGACAATGCGCCAAATTGACAAGCCCGCAGATCGCATAACTGCGAATTCAGACCGCCGGTTAAGTTGGGAGAACATCCAGATCGATCCAAACAGGAATACGAAAGGTGCAAGCGCCTGAGTCATCGCCGGCGTACGCAAGAGCGTCACTTCAAGCGCAAAGGTGAAATTGCCTCCCACCTTGGACGAGTAGCGGAGGTTTTCGAGCAGATCGACCAGCATGACCAGGCTGGCGAGCGCAACAAACAACGCCGCAACCGCAAACGCGGTTTTCTCAAGAATATATCGAAAGAGCGTTACCGGCGGCATTTCAAGCGTCCAACTTTTTAGGCTTGCGATATGCTTTTGGCGCGCGCTTGGTAGATATGTCAGCAATGAGCGCTGATGCGATCATTACCGCGCTGATCGGCACGAGGTAGATTAGCCAGTATTGACCGATGTCCGACGCCAGCCCCTGCACGACATACCCAATGACGCGCAAAAAACCGACCAGGGCGCAGGCGAATGTAATCCGGATCGCATATCCGCGCCGGTCATAGGGGCCGCCGATCAGTGCGAAAATCGCGATTAACACATAGGCGAAAGCATAGATTGGCGATGCGATGCGGCCATGTCCCTCGCCAACCAGCCTCGCCGCGTTTTCGCGATCATAGGCTTTGGTAAGATCGGGCTTGAACAGCTCGCCGACATAGCGTTCGGTCATCTCCAGTTGCAATTCGCCAGGTCTGCGCTCGAATTGTCCAAGGTTGATGACGGTCTTGTCAAAAAAGGCGATATCAACTTCACCAGATTTTTGATTGACACGCTGGACATTCCCTGTCGCCAAATATAGCACCGGGCCGATGCCGGTCTCGCGC
This sequence comes from Parvularculaceae bacterium, assembly GCA_041753055.1. GTDB lineage: Bacteria > Pseudomonadota > Alphaproteobacteria > Caulobacterales > Parvularculaceae > Amphiplicatus. The sequence goes on along the minus strand of JBGSVH010000009.1, from coordinate 15,420 downwards.
AACAAAGCGGTTTTAGCCATGTAGGTTTCGGCTTTGTCGCCGTTACGGTAATCGTGAATGAGGAGGCCGGAAAACTGGCCGTCCGCCAGGACATTGTCGACATAGACGGTAAAGCCCTTGTCGAGAGTGATAAACTCGCCGCTGCGAACAATTGCCGAAGCAAAGTCGGCGCGCATCTCTGCGACCTCGCGTTTGAGTTCGCGATAGCTACGCGGCATGAGATCAACATTTATCCAAAATGTGGCGGCGGCGCCGATCAACGTGATAAATAGGATCGGGCGCGCGATATCGGCCCGGCTGACGCCCGCTGCGAACATCACAGCGATCTCACTGTCTGAGTGCAGCCGGTGAAGCGCGTAGATTGCCGCCGCAAACAAGCCAAAGGGTATGATTACGACGAGTAAGCTCGGTACAATTAGCAAGGTGAGCCATCCGAACCTGGCAAGGGTCTGGCCATGCTCAATCAGAATGTCGATGCGCTGGAGGCTCTGAGTGAGCCAGACAATCGCTGTCACGACGAGAGTTGCGAACAAAAATGGGGTCCACATTTGTCGCAAAATATAGAGGTCGAGGCTCTTCAATTCGTTTTCCGCTTGGGACTTTATGCGGGGCGAAGCGCCCTCGGCCGACTCTTACGGTCATTCGCTGCAAACGTCGATTCCTTGGCGCGGCAAGACTGTTTTCCGCACTCCCTGTTGCCAGTGAGGGGCGGACGGAATAGGAATCGCGGCCCTTTCCGCCCGTAACGCCGGGGACCCGCGCGCTACGCCCAACACCCATCACAAAGGTGAGGAATTCAATGAAGATTACCTTTTCAAAGGCCGCACTGCCAGCGGGAGCGGCATTAATCGTTCCCGTATTCGAGGACGGAAAGCCGTCTAACGCACACGCCGCTCTTGATGCAGCGACCGCGGGCGCGCTCGCCAAAGCGATCAAAGCTGCAGAATTCAACGGCAAGAAAGGGAAAACGCTGGAGCTTGTGGGCCTTAACGGCGTTGAATCCACCAGGATTGTGATGGTGGGCGCTGGTAAGCGCGCGGATTTTTCGCTGATTGAAGCGGAAAATGTCGGAGGCGCGGGCGTCGCGCCGATTTTGAAAACACAAGAAAAGGCCGCCGCGGTCGCAATTGACGGATTCTCAACCGATAAAGTCAGTGCGGGCGAAGCTGCTGCGAGGATTGCTTTCGGCGCGAAGCTGCGATCCTACCGATTCGACAAATATCGCACGCGTCTCGAAAAAGACCAGAAACCCGCGCTCGAAAGACTGACAATCAACACGCCAGCGGCAGACGCCAAGACGAAATTCGCCGTCCTTGAAAAAATTGCGGACGGCGTGGCGCTGACGCGCGATCTCGTGTCCGAGCCGCCAAATGTTCTTTTTCCGGAGAGCTTTGCGGCGCGCTGCAAGGAACTCGAAGCGCTCGGTGTCAAGGTTACGGTTCTTGGCGCCAAGGAAATGCAGAAGCTCGGCATGGGGATGCTGCTTGGCGTCGGGCAGGGGTCGGTCCGAGAATCAAAGCTTGTTGCGATGGAGTGGATGGGCGGCAAGAAAGGCGACGCGCCCGTCGCTTTTGTCGGCAAGGGCGTTTGCTTCGACACAGGCGGCATATCGCTGAAGCCCGGCCCCGGCATGGAAGACATGAAATGGGACATGGGCGGCGCCGGCGCGGTCACTGGCGCCATGGCGGCGCTCGCCGGTCGCAAGGCGAAAGCGAATATCGTTGGCGTCGTCGGGCTGGTTGAAAATATGCCCGACGGCAATGCGCAGCGCCCAAGCGATATTGTGACATCGATGTCCGGCCAGACCGTCGAGATATTGAATACAGACGCCGAGGGCCGGCTTGTGCTTGGCGACGCGGTATGGTGGACGCAGGAAAAATACAAGCCGAAGGCAATGATCGATCTGGCAACGCTGACCGGCGCGATCATCATCGCCCTTGCGCATGAATATGCCGGGCTGTTCACGCAGGACGACAAGCTTGCCGAGCAAATTCAAAATGCGTCCAAGGCGTCTGGAGATGCGGTTTGGCGAATGCCGCTTGGCAAGGCCTATTTCGATATGATCAAGTCTGACGTCGCAGACATCAAGAACATCGGCCCGCGCGAAGGTGGATCTTCGACCGCAGCGGCCTTCATTGGCAAGTTCGTCAAGGACGGCCAATCATGGGCGCATCTCGATATCGCGGGCATGGCGTGGAACACAAAGGACAAGCCGATTTGTCCCAAGGGCGGCGCCGGCTTCGGCGTCAGGCTTCTTGACGAGTTCGTGCGCGCGAATCACGAATAGGATCGATACGGCAAGTCTATGTACAGGCCGCCAGCCTATCGCATTGATGGCGACGCTTCAGCCTTCCGCCTGATCTCGGAATGGGCTTTTGCGACGCTCGCAACCATTGATGACGGCGCCGTGCAGCTTTCGCAAATGCCATTGATCGCAGAAGATGGACGGCGCGCCCTGCGGGGGCATCTGGCGCGCGCCAATCCACATGTAGGCAGCCTCGACGGCGCGGGAGAAACGGCGCTATTCAACGGCCCCCAAGGTTACATATCACCGAATTGGTATGTAGACTGCACGCGCGTGCCAACCTGGAATTATCAAGCGGTTGAAGTTTCTGGCGTCATTCGCGTCGTCACCGCGCCGGAAGAAGTCGACGCGATACTAATCGCTCTCTCGCATCATTTTGAATCGCGCCGGCATGATATTGATCAAGATGTCGAATGGACGATTGACAAGCTTCCGCCGGCAAAGCGTGAGGCGCTGCGTCGCGGCATCGTCGCCTTTGAACTCACCATTGACTGCATCGAGATGAAAGGAACACTAAGCCAGAAGGATAAGCCCGCCGACCGCGACGGCGCCATCAACGCGTTGTCGGCCGGCGATGAGGCGCAGCGCCAACTCGCCGCCGCGATGCGCGAGGCGACAAAATGACCGAAGTCCTTTTCTATCACCTCGAGCGCGCTTCGCTTGAAAGCGTGTTGCCGGGATTTCTGGAAAAAACGCTTGAGCGCGGCTGGAAGGCCGTGGTGCGTTGCGGGACGCGCGAAACGGTTACGCGGATTGACGAGATCTTGTGGACCTACAGCGACGACTCTTTTCTTCCGCACTCCGCGGATACAGTGCGCGCGCCAGACCAGTCGATTTGGCTGACGGATCAGTCAGAAAATCCCGGCGGCGCCGATCTTCTTTTTCTTGTTGATAATGCCGTCGTGGACGCCGCCGAGATCGGATCGCTCGTGCGCTGCGTAACTATCTTCGATGGGGGAGATGATCAAGCTGTCGCGGCGGCGCGCGGCTTCTGGAAAGCAGTTAAAGTCGCGGGACACGATGCGACTTATTGGAAACAGTCGCCAGCTGGCCGGTGGGAAAAACAGAGCAACTAAAAGGGCTTGTGTTTCAGCGGGCGAGGTCGACAACCTGCCGACGCTGTTTGGCTGACTTCCCTGAACTACGTTGGCGTAATCGGTCTTAGTTTGTGCTTGCGAATGAGCCCACGAATCTGGTCGTAGGTCAGCTTCAACCGGACTGCCGCCGCTTTTTGATTCCATCCGCTCGCGGCAAGAGCGTCCTCAGTCCAGCGTTTTTCAAGCTCTTCGAGACTTTGTCGCAAGTCAGACGGTCCCAATGGCGCCGCCGGCTTTCGCGTATCGCTCCTTCTTGCTTTGGTTTCCATAATTGGCAATGCATCGACGGACTGGAACGGGTCAATTATGATGGTGTCGACGACGCCACTCTCGCCGGACGCAAGCCATCGGTAAACCGAGCGTTCCGCCGCATTCTTCAACTCGCGCACATTGCCCGGCCAGTCATGGGCAAAAAGCGCCGCCATTGCATTTGCCGAAAAACCATCAAACGGCATCCCCATTTCACGCGCGAGACCTGACGCAAAATGAGCGGCCAGCAATGGAATATCTTCGCGCCGCGCGCGAAGTGGCGGTGTTGCGATGACATCAAAGGCGAGGCGGTCGAGCAGGTCGGCGCGAAATTTCCCTTCGCGAGCCATAGCGGGGAGGTCAGCATTAGCAGCGGCAACGATCCGGACATTTGCAACGCGCGTCTCGGTGCCGCCAACCCGTTCATATTCTCCATATTCAATGACACGCAGTAGTTTTTCCTGAATGCGCAGCCCCGCCGATGCGATTTCGTCCAGAAAGAGCGTCCCCCCGTCCGCCCGCTCGAAACGGCCGGCATGCCGCTTGGTTGCGCCAGTGAACGCGCCGGCTTCGTGACCGAACAGTTCGCTGTCGAGCAGCTCTTCGGCGAGTGCAGCGCAGTTCAGTTTAACGAACGGCCCCTCCCAGCGCGGCGACAGGAAGTGAATGCGCGCGGCAATTAATTCCTTACCTGACCCACGTTCGCCGCAAATAAGGAGCGGTCTATCGAGTGCGGCTGCCGACGATGCATGCGCAAGCGCGTCGAGAAACGCTGGGGACTGGCCAATTAGATCAGGGGGCTGAGGTGCTGCATTCATTGGTGAAATATGCCGAATTGGATGGGCAGAATTACCATAAAACCGCGAATATTACCAAATGCAATTTTGCCCGTAAAGGCGGCTGTTGATAAAACAATAATAAAAACAGCATCTTATAAAATCGGTGTCAGTTGGCACGACTCTCGCAATCGAAAGGTTAATTAGAGGCTAACCAGCCCCGATAATGGGCCGACCAAGGAGACTTTCGAATGAGTTATTACCGCTACGAGGACCGGGATGATGATTGGAAATACCGGTTTCGCCGCGCTTGTCGCGGTCGCGAGGGGTTCGCCTGGGGCGCCTTCCTCATTGGTTTCATCATCGGCGGGATTATCTTTTAGGAGAGGATGGACATGGGCATTTTTTCAAGACTGACCGACATCGTCAATTCGAACCTGAATGCGATGCTCGACAAAGCGGAGGATCCTGAAAAGATCGTCCGTCTCATCATCCAGGAAATGGAAGACACTTTGGTCGAAGTTCGCTCGCGCGCCGCGCGCGCCATCGCCGACAAGAAGGACGTTGAACGCCGCAAAGCTGAATTCGACCAGCGTGCGCGAGAGTGGGAATCAAAGGCTGAGCTCGCCATCGCCAAAGGCCGCGACGATCTTGCAAAGGGTGCGATCGCGGCAAAGCGCAAGGCAAGTGAAATGGCCGACCTCTTTTCCAAGGAGCATGAGGCGATCGACAAGAGTCTCGATAAGGCCAACGACGACCTCGAAAAACTTCTGGCCAAGCTTAAGGAAGCCAAAGCCAAACAGCGCAGCCTCGAAATCCGGCGTTCCACTGCGGAAGGCAGCCTTCGGATTAATCGCGCTGTTTATGATGGCCGTATTGATGAGGCGATGGCGCGCTACGAGCGCTATGAGCGCCGCATCGATGAAATGGAAGCCGAAGCGGAAAGTTATGTGATGGGCCGCCCGAGATCGCTTGAACAGGAATTTCGCGAGCTGGAATCGGAAGACGACGTCAATGCGGAATTTGCTGCACTGAAAAAGCGCGTTCAGGAGCGCGTCGGCGGCGCTTCGTAAGCGCCGCCTCGTGGGAGAGAGGAACCAATAATGGAACAGAACGCCTGGCCGTTTATTGTGGCGATTGTTGCAATCGTCGTCATCGGCCTGCCGTCGATGGTGATGCACCATGTCACCGAGTTGAGGAAAACCAGAACTCCAACCCCTGATGACGAACGCCTTGTCGAAGATCTCTGGCGCACCGCGCAGCGGCTTGAGCGCCGCGTCGATGCACTGGAGACAATTCTCGATAAGGAAGCGCCGAAATGGCGCGAAGACTATAAGGATCGTCCCCATGCGTAAGCGCCGCCGCTCTCGTCACGACTATGACGGCCGCAATGGCGGCGTCCATCCCGAGGTCGAGCGGTTCATCAATCATATGAACACCTATTTCGACGATTGGCGCGGCCATCGCGAGTATGCACGACATGTCGGCAGCCCGGGACCGGGCCCAAACCGGCATCGCATCTATCGCAATACGCGTGGTGGGAAAGTCGCGGGCGTTTGCGCGGGTCTCGCCGACTATTTCGGTTGGCGGGTGAAGCCTGTGCGGATTGCGGCGATACTCCTCACCGTCTTCTTCTTTCCAGTTCCGGTTCTCATTTACGCGGCTGCTGCGTTCTTCATGCCGCCAGGCGAGCCGATCGCGTCGCGCTACGCAGATCCAGCAGAGGAACGCTTCTGGCGAAACTATTCGGCGCGGCCAAAAATGACGTACTCGGAACTTCGTCACCGGTTTCGCGCGATTGATGTACGCATCGCAGACATGGAGCGGGCAGTGACATCAAGCGACTACGCCTTGAGAAAAAAATTCCGCGATCTTGAAGGCGGGACCTGACGGATTTGAAAAATTAACGGCGCGCTGGTGGTTCGTTTGCAACCAACGGGAGAGGTGCGTCTGAAGAGGGAGAGAAATATATGGCGCGGTTCCTTCGCTTGTCCGGGCTTATTGTCTTGGGGGCGGGTTTCTTTGCGGCGACAATTCTCGCCGGCAGCGCCGGTGCGAACGCGCGCGCGAAGAACCCCGTTTCACCGCCCCAAATGTGCTGTATCTATATCATTTTCTGAACGGCCCCGGTCTTGCGACAAGCCCAAGTCCAGTTCCAGGGTTTCTGCGTAACCATTGGAAACTAAAAGACTAAATCTACGCCTTGCCGGTGCGTGGGGGCCGCGGCTAAGCTCAGTTCTCAATCGGGGCCCCAAGGGTTGGCCCCGCAGCGAGGACGCAAGCACAATGGCCAAGAGGCGCCGCCGACGGCGCCGGACGTCCGAAGCTCCGAGTGGCGCAGGGCAAGATCCGGCTAAGGGCCTATCAAAGGGAACTTCTGATACTGACGCTGACGAAATGTCCGCGCTTGCATTAAGCCTCAATACCGGCAGCGATGGTAGAAAAAAATCTGCGCCGACGCCTGAGCGGTTTGCAGCGCTTGATCTTGGTACGAATAACTGCCGATTGTTGATCGCAGCGCCGCGCGGGCGCAGCTTTCGCGTCTTTGATGCGTTTTCTCGCATCGTCCGCCTCGGCGAAGGAATTACATCTTCCGGCGCTTTGTCCGAAGCAGCGATGGCGCGGACGATTGAGGCGCTGAAGGTCTGCGCCGAAAAAATTGAGCGTCGGGCCGTTACGCGTCAACGCTGCATCGCCACGCAGGCGTGCCGGATAGCGTCGAATGGTGAAGAATTCCTCGTTCGCGCGCGCGAAGAAACGGGTCTGCAATTCGAGATCATTACACCGGCAGAGGAGGCGCGTCTCGCTGTCATTGGATGCGCCGAACTTCTCGATGAGAATGCTGATGCCGGGCTGATTTTCGATATTGGGGGTGGATCAACCGAGATTTCATGGGTGCGCCCCGGAAAGGCTACTGCTTTGCCTGTCGTCGCAGCGTGGACCTCATTGCCAATTGGCGTGGTGAACCTGTCCGAAAAATTCGGCGGGCGGGAACTGTCGCTTGCTGCATATGATGACCTCGTTGATACGGTTCGCCACGAGATTGCTAGGTTTGGTGATCCGGCTGGCCTTCGGGGCATCTTTGACACCGGCGGAGGACATTTTCTTGGCACGTCCGGAACGGTGACCTCAATTGCAGGCGTCCATCTGAAATTGCCGCGGTATCGCCGAGATGCGGTCGATGGGCTTTGGCTCAGCGACGTCGAAGTTCGTGGCGTAACCGAGCGGTTGCGTGCAATGTCGTATGACGAGCGCGCCGAAGAACCCTGCATCGGACTCGAACGGGCAGACCTTGTTGTTTGTGGATGCGCTATCCTTGATGCCTTGCTGCTTGAATGGCCAGCGAACCGTGTTCGGGTTGCTGATCGCGGTTTGCGAGAAGGCATTCTTGTAGGGCTGACACAAAAGCATAATCGCGCGCGTAACAAAAGGCGTGGACGGCGTCGTCGTCGGCAAGAGGCGACGCCGTCAGATGGATTATGAAAGCGGAGGAATCCGGGGTGCCTGACCTGGATAAATTTTGTCCGGGTCCTTGAGCATTGGCTTGTTCGCGTTGAAGATGATCGGGTACTTCATGCATCGCTATATTGCGCCTCTGCAATTTTTGACAGCGTATCGCCCTTGACGACCGTGTAGAACTTTGCGGTCGGTGCTGATTCAGCGATTTCGATATGGCTTTCGACTTCTGCGACGCCAGGCGTGTTGCCGGCGGCGACGATCGCCTTTTCAGTCTCCGCCTGGGCTTCTGCAGTTCCTCGAAGGATCACTTTTTCGCCGGTGTGTTCGACCTTCAAATCCTTGACGTCAGTCTTGTGCCCGGTGATGCGCTCCCTGATCCCGTCGGCCATGCTCGCCGCCGACTTACTCACGGCTTCGCCGGCGTCTCGAGCGAATTTGAATAAGTTCATTCTTTGTCTCCTTTGGCTCAGTTCTTCCTGAAAAGACCACCAAGCGCTTTGCTGGCGATCGCGGCGATGTCTTCGGCGACATCGCCGTCGCCATCGGCATCGATCCACTTCAATAGGCCCGAAAGCTCATTCGGTGTTTGCGCGTGAACCCTCGTCGCTTCCGACTTCACGAGTCCCGCCAGCGCGCCGGCGTCTAGCCCCTGATCCTGTTTCGCCTTGCCAAGCCCTGCGAGACTGGCGGGCGCCGCCATCGCGAGCAAGGTTGCTATCTGGTCGGGATTTGCACCCGCCGCCTTGGCAAGCGCTGCCTGCGTGTGGTCCTGTTTCGATCCAAGAATATGACCGAAGATGCGCCGTCCATCATCCATCACGTCATCATCGGATGCACGCGAAAGGTTGTTCAAGTGGCAGCCATTATGTCTTGTCAGCGCCTTTGCCAGCGCTTCGGCGTCGCCCGGCTGCGTGACATTTTTTCAACCCATTCATGGGAACTGCCGTTGCCATTGGCAACAGAGCGGCGACAGCCGCTTTATTCATTCCTGTTTTGGTCGACGCCTGACGCGTCATTTGGTCAATCGATGCTTTGCCAGGAGTTTCTGACATGCCAATTTCCTTTCGCCCATAGCCTCGTTGGGAAACTAAGCCTAAGTGCGCCCGCAGCAACCAAGTTTCCATCCGCGGGGCTTTCGTTGTGCATCCAATACGGCGAAACGATGGCGGTGATGTATGCAGCAACAGTCGGCCGCGCCTATCAGCCGGCGCAGCATCGAAAGAGGGCGACTGATTTCGATCGCGCTAGGTCTTTTTGCGAACCACGCTGATGATGAATAAGAGCAGCGCGCCGCCGACAAGCGACGCGACAAGGCTGCCGATGACGCCGGCTCCGGCGCCGATGCCGATAAGGCCAAGCGTGAAATAACCAAGACCGCCGCCGAGAATGCCGACGACGGAATTCCACACCGCACCCAAACTCTTATCTTTAAGTAGATAGCCTGCAATATTGCCGCCGGCAGCGCCGATGGCGAGACCCACGATGAGACCGACTAATTCTGGCATTGAAACCTCCGTTCGTCGTGTCGCTTCACACTCCTTTTTCGCAAGGGTAAGGATGAGGCGCGTGGCCCTTCTAGACAAGGCAATAGAGCGTCCACCCATCGCCAGAACAAGCTGATTCGAGGTCAGGGGGATGTCGAACCTAGTATGTACGCCAATTGTGGGCCGGCGCATCGCCCGCTCGATAACGCAGGACGGGGCGGGCTCCGGCGCCGCCCGGACCTTTGCGACTCGAAATCGCTCTGCTATAGCGCGCCATGGAGCGACGAAAATCAGCCCCGAAGGGCGCAAAGAAGCGTGCCCCAACCGACCAGGCGACAACGGCCCTTGGCGCGGTTCCGGAAAAGCGCGGCCTAAAAAAAGCTCCTGGAACTAAGCATGGCGCCAAGAAAGACACAGTCACCGCATCGGGGGGCGGCCAGCGTGAGATGCGGGTCAATCTGAAAACCGCCAAGGGTCGCAAAGTCTCTTCGACGCTATGGCTCGAGCGGCAATTGAACGATCCCTTTGTTTCGCGGGCGAAGGCTGAAGGGTATAGGAGCAGAGCGGCCTACAAGCTCATAGAGCTCAACGAAAAATTCGGCCTGATCAAGAAAGGCTCACGCGTCGTTGATTTGGGATGTGCGCCCGGTGGTTGGTTGCAGGCGGCAGTAGAGGCGGGGGCGACGCGCGTCGTCGGCATCGACTACCTGCCAATGCCTCATGTGCATGGAACAGATCACCTCGAACTCGATTTTCTCGACGATGCAGCGCCGGATGAGCTGAAGTCCCTCCTCGGCGGTGACGCCGATGTGGTGCTCTCCGACATGGCGGCGCCGACGACAGGGCATAAAACCACCGATCACCTTCGCATCATTGCGCTTGCAGAGGTTGCACTCGATTTCGCTGCAGACGTGCTGGCGCCGGGCGGCGGCTTCGTCTGCAAAGTATTTCAGGGCGGCGCCGAAGGCGAACTTCTCGAACGCTTGAAACAGAATTTTTCCGTCGTGAAACACGCGAAGCCAAAATCGAGCCGGGCAGATTCTGCTGAAGTCTATGTCGTCGCGACAGGATTCAAGGGGCGGGAATGAGAAGCATCGGAAAAAAAGCCTCAACACTTGTACAGGCTGTTGAATAGGCCAGGAGTGAGAAACGACATGCAGATTCGTGAAGCGCTGACTTTTGATGATGTGTTGCTGGAACCCGGTCCGTCCGAGGTGATGCCGTCCCAGGTTTCGACCAAGGCGCGCCTGACGCGAGAGGTAACGCTCAACATTCCGGTGCTTTCTTCCGCGATGGACACGGTTACGGAAGCGGAAATGGCGATTGCGATGGCGCAGCATGGCGGCATTGGCGTGCTTCACCGTAACCTGTCCGTTGAAGAACAGTCAGAGCATGTCCGTCGCGTCAAACGATTTGAGAGCGGAATGGTTGTTAATCCCTTGACGCTGTCTCCGGATGCGACGTTAGAACAAGCTTGGAAAATCATGGATGAGAGGAAGATTTCCGGCTTTCCAGTGGTTGAAAATCGCGACGCAAACGGTGTCGGAAAACTGGTTGGCATCTTGACCAATCGCGACATGCGCTTCGCCACCAATCCAAAACAACGCGTTGCCGACCTGATGACGAAAGAAAACCTCATTACGGTTCGACCTCACGGGACACGCGACGAAATCACCAGACTTCTCCATCAGCATCGTATCGAACGCCTCATTGTCGTTGACGAGAACTATCGCTGCATTGGACTGGTTACCGTCAAGGATATTGAGAAGGCGCAGAAACACCCGAATGCGGCGAAGGACGCCGAAGGGCGGCTGCGTGTCGCCGCCGCTTCGACCGTCGGTCCCAAGGGGTACGAGCGCGTCGAAGCGCTGATCGACGCCGGGGTTGATGTTGTCGTCATCGACACGGCGCACGGGCACTCCTCGCAGGTTCTCGAACAAGTGCTGCGCATCAAGAAGTCGTCCAATGCAACGCAGGTGATCGCAGGCAATATCGCGACGTTTGAAGGGGCTAAGGCCCTGATTGATCACGGCGCAGACGCAATCAAGGTTGGCATCGGGCCAGGGTCAATCTGCACCACCCGGATCGTTGCAGGCGTTGGCGTTCCGCAACTGACCGCGGTAATGGAAGCGGCGCGCGCTGCAAAAGGAACCGGGGCTGCAATAATCGCGGATGGCGGAATCAAATATTCCGGCGACATCGCAAAAGCGCTTGCTGCAGGGGCTGACTGCGTCATGATCGGTTCGTTGCTCGCGGGGACAGACGAGGCGCCCGGAGAGACATTTCTCTATCAGGGTCGTCCGTACAAATCCTACCGCGGTATGGGATCAATTAGCGCCATGGCTCGAGGCAGCGCCGACCGCTATTTCCAGGCGGACGTTTCGGAACAAATGAAGCTTGTTCCCGAAGGCATCGAGGGCCAGACGCCGTATAAGGGACCTGCTGGTCCAATCCTTCATCAACTCGTTGGCGGTGTTCGCGCCTCAATGGGGTATGTCGGAGCCGCGACCATTGAAGAACTTCAAAAGCGTGCGCGCTTTGTTAAAATCACCAATGCGGGGCTTCGCGAAAGCCATGTACACGATGTTCAGATCACGCGCGAGGCGCCGAACTATCCGACGCCGTCGTAAGCGGGAATTATAGTCCGGCCTGCAAGAAACGCTGCGGCGACAAATGAGTGAGTAATGCCTCCCTATCTTACGCCTATCATCATGTTGGCCGCTTCAAACGTCTTTATGACTTTTGCCTGGTATGGACATTTGAAATTCAAAACTACTCCCATCCTCATCGCGATTGTTATGAGCTGGGGCATCGCCTTCATTGAATATTGTTTTGCCGTTCCGGCAAACCGCATTGGCAGTGCGGTCTACACAACAACGCAGTTGAAGACTATTCAGGAGGTCGTCACGCTGATGGTCTTCGCAGCGTTTTCAGTATTGTATTTGAAGGAACCGCTCAGTTGGAATCACTTATTGGGATTTGCGCTGATCGCCGCCGGGGCGTGGTTTGTGTTTAAGGTATGAACGGGTGAAAGAATCCGGGCGCGTCACCGCCGTAATCGCCATTCTTGAAGACTTCGAACGCCGGCGCGTGCCGTTGAAGACCGCAATTGCGGACTGGGCGCGCAATTCGCGCTTTGCTGGCGCAAAGGATCGCGCATGGATTTCGGGCCTTTGTCTCGACGTCTTGCGTAAACGCCGGTCGCTCGTGGCTGCAACGGGCGATGGTGGCGTGCGATTGGCAGCCCTTGCCGCATTGCATTCAATGTGGGGAAAGAGCGTCGATGACGTTGCGACGCTAGCTGCGGAAGAACCACATGGGCCGGGTGCCCTGACGGATGATGAAAAGAGGTTGATTGCCGAGCAGCCAAAGGATCCCAACCTTTCAATTTGCGCCGACTTTCCGGAATTGTTTGAGGATTGCGTTGTGCGCGCCTTTGGCGACCGGGCGGCGGAAGAGATGCTGGCGTTCGCCGCGCGTGCTGACATCGATCTTCGTCTCAATACGCTGCAAACATCGACTGAAAAAGCTCTTGGCGCGCTTGTGACGGTCGGTGCGGTCGCGGCGCCCTTTGTAACAACAGCGGCGCGGATTTCGGCGCCGGCTTCATCGGATCGAGCGCCCGCCGTCACCATCATTCCGGCCTACAACAAAGGCTGGGTGGAAATACAAGATCTCGGCAGCCAGATCGCGGCGCTTGCGGCGGGCGATGTGAAGGGCGCGCAAGTTCTCGATCTGTGCGCCGGCGGTGGCGGCAAGTCTCTGGCGCTTGCAGCATTGATGGGAAACAAAGGCCAGCTTTACGCCTATGATAACGACGCCCGGCGATTACAACCATTATATGAACGCGCGCGCCGCGCTGGTGTTCGTAATCTTCAGATCGTCAATCCTGTGACAGACAAGATGGCGCTCGACGCGCTTGCGGGAAAGATGGATGTGGTCTTTATCGATGCGCCTTGTACGGGGTCTGGAACGTGGCGACGCCACCCTGACGCCAAATGGCGACTGACCCGGGATCAATTGGTGCGCCGCATGGCGGAGCAGGACGCCGTGCTTGGCGAAGCGGCGCGTTTTGTGAAACCAGGCGGGCGCGCCGTCTATGTGACGTGTTCGTTCTTTGTTGAGGAAAATGAGGATCGGCTCTCTGGTTTTCTTGCCGCCAATCAAGACTTTGTTTCAATTCGCGCGATCGATCAAATCGCCGCAAGCGGCTTGCTGACGGAAGATGGCCGTGCGGCGATCGCGCAATGCGAGACCCCTTTTGGCGCCTTGCGCCTGACGCCGGCGCGACTTGGAACTGACGGATTTTTTGTGGCCGTACTGGAAAGAAAGCGATAGAGACGCCCGATGAAATTGGATCCCCACGCCGCCCTTCACGAACGCGTCCTGATTGTCGATTTTGGCAGCCAGGTGACGCAACTGATCGCGAGGCGCCTGCGTGAGGCAGGCGTCTATTGCGAGATCCATCCGTTCAATCGCGCAGATGCCGAATTCCTTGAGACCTTTGCCCCGAAGGCGATCATCCTTTCCGGTGGCCCCGCTAGTGTAAAATCCGCCACTTCGCCGCGCGCCGACAAAGCGGTGTTTGAGGCTGGCGTTCCAGTGCTCGGCATATGTTACGGAGAACAAACGATATGCGCGCAACTGGGCGGCGATGTCGAGCAGTCCGACCACCGGGAATTTGGTAGGGCGCATGTCGACGTCAAAAAGGACAGCCCGCTCTTCGAAGGTGTCTGGACGACCGGCGGCAAATATCAGGTATGGATGAGCCACGGCGACCGCGTGAACGCGTTGCCGCCGGGATTTGAGGTGATTGCGACGTCAGACGGCGCGCCTTTTGCAGCGATCCATGACCCTGTTCGGAAAATTTATGCGGTGCAGTTCCATCCCGAAGTAGCCCATACGCCTGATGGCGCAAGACTTTTGCGAAATTTCGTGCGCAATGTGGCGGGGTTAACCGGCGACTGGTCGATGGCCTCGTTTCGGTCTGAAGCGATCCGCGAGATCCGTAAATTGGTCGGCAAATCGCGGGTCATTTGCGGTCTTTCCGGAGGCGTTGATTCATCTGTCGCCGCCGTTCTTATTCACGAGGCGATCGGCGAGCAGTTGACCTGCGTCTTTGTAGACACCGGCCTGATGAGGGCGGGCGAAGGTGCAGATGTCGTTCGCCTTTTCCGTGACAGCTATAATATTCCGCTCATACATGTTGAGGCGGAAGCATTGTTTCTCGGCAGTCTGAAAGGTGTCGAAGATCCGGAGAAAAAGCGGAAAATAATTGGCGCGACGTTCATCGATATCTTCGAGACCGAGGCCAAGAAGATAGCGGGCGCCGAATTCCTCGCCCAGGGGACGCTTTATCCGGATGTCATCGAGAGCGTTTCATTCGATGGCGGCCCGTCGGTCACGATCAAGTCACATCACAATGTTGGCGGTCTGCCGGAACGGATGAAGCTGAAATTGGTAGAGCCGCTGCGCGAATTATTCAAGGATGAGGTTCGTGCGCTCGGGCGGGAGCTTGGTCTTCCGGATCACTTTGTCTCGCGCCATCCGTTTCCAGGGCCAGGGCTTGCGATCCGGATTCCGGGCGAAGTCACGAAAGAAAAGGCGGATACCTTACGCAAGGCTGACGCGATCTATTTGGACGAGATTCGCAAGGCGGGCCTGTACGATGAAATCTGGCAGGCGTTCGCCGTGCTGCTGCCGGTGCGGACGGTCGGTGTCATGGGAGATGAGAGAACCTACGATCATGTGCTTGCGTTGCGCGCTGTCACGTCCACTGATGGCATGACGGCGGATTACTACCCATACAGCCACGAATTCCTCGGGGGCTGTGCGACGCGGATCATCAATGAGGTGCGTGGCGTCAATCGCGTGGTTTATGACGTGACCAGCAAGCCGCCGGGGACGATTGAGTGGGAATAATTTTTGCCCATCCGAGGGTATCCGAAACTAAGCTAGAATACGACGTAACCACCTGAAAAACAAAAATATTTCAGCCGAGACCTATCGAGAGCTATCGGTGGGCATCAAACGCGTCTGTCGTGCCCGCT
>JBGSVH010000008.1:0-2797 GCA_041753055.1 Parvularculaceae bacterium | reverse complement strand
CGCGGCGAGCCGCCGGCGGACCGCATCGAGCCCTTCGCCGGAGGCGACGACGATCCGCAATTGCGACTTTGTCTGCGCCGCCGCCGCGTCAAGGCGCCGCGCGCCGTCACAGGCAAACCGCACCTCGCCGTCGCGATCCTCGGCGTTGACGGTCAAGAGCAGCAGCATTCCGGCTTCAAAAAGATCGCGCGAGGGCGTGAGAACATCGGAGAAGACCGCGATCTCGAATTCGCCGGCGCCGTCCGAACATTCGACAAAGGCGAAGGGCTTGCCGGCCTTTGACCGGCGCATGCGAACCGTGCGGACGACCGCCGCGATATGGCCGGAGAACCGTCCGCCGGCCTTGACCGCCTCGATCGCTTCCGCCGACGTTGACGCTTTGAGGCGACGCAGTTCAACCGCGTAATCATCGAGCGGATGGCCGCTGAAATAAAAGCCGAGCGCGGCGCTTTCCTCGCTGAGCCGCTCCATCGGCGGCCAATCGTCAACGCTTGCAAGGCGCGGCCGGTCAAGTTGCGGCGAAGCGGCGAAATCAAAGAGCCCGCCTTGCGCGCTGCCGCGATCTTCGAAGGCCTGCGCCGAATACCGGATCATCAGATCGGCGGCGGCGAGAAGCTCCGCGCGCGAACGGTGAAGGCCGTCAAAGGCGCCGGCGCGCACGAGATTTTCAACGGCGCGCTTGCCGATGGCGCGCAGATCGACACGCTCGGCGAAATCGTAAATGTCGCGAAACGGCCCATGCGCCCGGCGCTCGTCGGCGATGAGACGCATCGCAGCTTCGCCAACATTCTTGACGGCGCCGAGCGCATAAAGAATCGCCCCGTCCCGCACTGAAAAATCCGCTTCGGAATGATTGACGTGCGGCGCACGGACATCAATGCCGCTGCGGCGCGCTTCCTTCAGAAACACCGCAAGCTTGTCGGTGTTGGCCATGTCGAAGGTCATCGACGCGGCGAGGAATTCAGCGCCGTGATTGGCCTTCAGATACGCCGTTTGATACGCGATATAGGCGTAAGCGGCGGCGTGCGACTTATTGAAGCCGTAGCCGGCAAATTTCTCGACCAGATCAAAAATGGACGCCGCCTTGTGCGGGTCGACGCCTTTATCCCTGGCGCCGTCGACGAACCGCGCGCGCTGCTGGTCCATCTCCTCTTTTTTCTTCTTGCCCATGGCGCGGCGCAGAAGATCCGCCTCGCCCAGCGTATAGCCGGAGAGGATCTGCGCGATCTGCATCACCTGTTCCTGATAGATGATGACGCCGTAGGTTTCCTTCAGCACGCTCTCAAGCGAGGGGTGCAGATAGTCCGGCTGCTGCAGCCCCTGCTTGCGCTCGATATAGGTCGGGATGTTTTCCATCGGGCCCGGCCGGTAGAGTGAAACCAGCGCGATGATATCTTCAAGGCAGTCGGGTTTCATCGCGCGCAGCGTCTGGCGCATGCCCGAACTTTCAAGCTGGAAGACGCCGACGGTTGCGCCTTCGCCGAGCATTTCGAAAGATTTCTTGTCGCCGAGCGGCAGCCGGTGCGGATCAACCTCGCCGCCGGATTTTTTCACCAGCTGTGCGGCGCGTTCGATGACGGTGAGCGTCTTCAGCCCGAGAAAGTCGAATTTGACGAGGCCCGCCGGCTCGACCCACTTCATGTTGTATTGCGTCGCCGGCATGTCGGAGCGCGGATCGCGATACAGCGGCGTCAGTTGTTCAAGCGGGCGGTCGCTAATGACAACGCCGGCGGCGTGGGTCGAAGCGTGGCGATAGAGCCCTTCAAGTTTCAGCGCCTTTTCGAGCAGCGCCGCGACCGATTCTTCGCGGTCCCGCTCTTCCTTGATCCGCGGCTCGATTTCGATCGCCTCGGCGAGCGTCACCGGATTGGCGGGATTGTTGGGGATCAGTTTGCAGAGCCGGTCGACCTGTCCGAACGGCATGCCGATGACGCGGCCGACATCGCGCAGCACCGCGCGCGCCTGCAGCTTGCCAAAAGTGATGATCTGGGCGACGCGGTCGGCGCCGTATTTCTGCTGTACATAGCGGATGACTTCGTCGCGCCGTTCCTGACAGAAATCGATATCGAAGTCGGGCATCGACACACGTTCGGGGTTCAAGAACCGCTCGAACAGCAATCCGAATCGCAAGGGATCAAGATCGGTAATGGTCAGCGACCAGGCGACCAGCGAGCCGGCGCCAGAGCCCCTTCCCGGCCCGACCGGAATGCCTTCCTTTTTCGCCCATTTGATGAAGTCGGCGACGATCAGGAAATAGCCGGGGAACCCCATCTTGTTGATGATGTCGAGCTCGAATTTGAGGCGGTCCCAATAGGCGGCGGCGTCTGCAGCGAGATCGCCGCCGGCGAGGCGTTCTTTCAACCCTTCGCGCGCCTGCGCTTCGAGTTCGAGCGCTTCGGCGTCGCGTCCGTCCTGGGATTTGCCGCTGGTGAACCGCGGCAGGATCGGCGCGCGGGTTTTCGGCCGGAACGCGCAACGGCGCGCAATTTCGAGCGTCGCCTCGACCGCCTCGGGCAGGTCGGCAAACAGCATCCGCATTTCAGATGCGGTCTTGAAATAATGATCGGGCGTTACCGTGCGCCGGTCTTCCTGATGCACGTAGGCGCTCTCGGCGATGCAAAGCAGCGCGTCATGCGCTTCGTAATAATCCGCCTTCGGAAAGAACGGCTCGTTGGTGGCGACGATCGGCAGTGCGAGATTATAGGCGAAATCGATCAGCGTTTCCTCCGATGACGCGCTGCGCCGCGCCTGATGACGCTGTAACTCGACATAAAACCGTCCGGGGAAGAGCGCGGCC
>JBGSVH010000007.1:0-2720 GCA_041753055.1 Parvularculaceae bacterium | reverse complement strand
CTCGAACCGGCTGGCGCTGAACGCGTCGCCAGTCTCGCCAATGTCGCTGTCGCGCCGCCTCGCCTCGAAACAGCCGAGACGCCGGCTTCTTCCGACAAGCTGGCGCTGATCGTCGGCGCCGCCATCGACGCTGCAGCGAAGGGTATTGCCGGCCAGTCGGCGCTCGCGGCGCTCGCCGCTGCAGGTCTTGCTGAAAAGGGCGACCCGGTAGGGGAAACGGTGCTGACGCGCTCGCTCGCCGCCGCAGGGCTTGACGATGTAATCCGCCGGCGGACGGTCGAAAAGGCGATTGCGGCGATGTATCCGGCGGCGCAGCAGGCTGCGCCTGCCGGGGCGATAACGCCGACGTCGGCGCCGCTTGACGTCAAGCCGCGCCTGAAGCCCAAACGATCAACGTGACCGCCGGCGCGCCCTCGGACGACGCGCGCCTGATCGCGCTTTTTATTGACATGATGACGGTCGACCGCGCGGCGGCGGCCAGTACGGTGAAGAATTACGGCCGCGATCTTGACCGCTTCTCCGCATTCCTTCGTACACGGAAGGAAACGCTGGTGACAGCCGGGGCGAACGATATCTCCGCCTGGCTGGAAGCGATCGAGCAGGAAGGCCTTGCGGCCTCGACGGCGGCGTTGAAATGCTCGGCGCTTCGCCAGTTCTACGCTTTCCTCTATGCCGAGGGCTATCGCGCCGAAAATCCGGCGCTGGCGGTCGACCGTCCGCAGACCCGTCGGCCCTTGCCGAAAATCCTCACCGAGGACGAGGCGCAGCGTCTGGTTGAGGCGGCGGCGGGGCGGGATGCAAAATCCTTGCGCCTTCGCGCCATGGTCGAAGTCCTTTATGCGGCCGGATTGCGCGTTTCCGAATTGGTCTCGCTGCCATTGTCAGTGGCGCAGTCAGTTGCGCACGGCGCCAGACCGGCGATCATCGTGCGCGGCAAGGGCGACAAGGAACGGCTGGTTCCGCTCGGCGGCGCGGCGCGGCGCGCGGTCGACGATTATCTTGCTGTTCGCGACGGTTTTCTGCGCAAGGGCGCGGACGATGCGCTGATTGCCTCGCCATTTCTTTTCCCGTCGCGCGGCAAGACCGGTCACATGACCGCGGCGCGCTTTGCGCAACTCATCAAGGAACTTGCAATCGCCGCCGGCGTTCGGCCCGACCTCGTTTCCCCGCACGTCTTGCGCCATGCCTTTGCAACGCATCTTTTGTCCGGCGGCGCGGATTTGCGCAGCGTTCAGGCTTTGCTTGGTCACGCCGATATCACCACGACGGAAATCTACACGCACGTCTCGCAGGACCGCTTGCGCGATCTCGTATTTTCCGCCCACCCGCTGGCGAAGAAGGGCCGAAAAGCCGGGTGAGGGCGCTGACGCCGCTTGATCGTGTGCGCGGCGAGGCCTAAATCGGATGCTGACATCAATCGCGAAGAGTCCCAACACGGATGAATAAATATCTCGATTTTGAAAAGCCGGTCGCCGATCTCGAAGGGCGTATCGAGGAACTGCGCAAGCATGTCGGAGAGAAGGAAAGCGTCGCTGACGAAATCGGCCGGCTCGAAATTCGCGCGCGCGATCTTTTGAAGGACACGTACACAAAGCTGACGCGCTGGCAGAAAACCCAGGTCGCCCGCCATGCCTTGCGGCCGCATTTTTGCGATTACGCCGGCTTTCTCGTCGACGATTTCACTCCGCTCGCGGGCGATCGCGGCTTCGGTGAAGACGAAGCGATCGTTGGCGG
This sequence comes from Parvularculaceae bacterium, assembly GCA_041753055.1. GTDB lineage: Bacteria > Pseudomonadota > Alphaproteobacteria > Caulobacterales > Parvularculaceae > Amphiplicatus. The sequence goes on along the minus strand of JBGSVH010000007.1, from coordinate 986 downwards.
ACCGGCGCGGCTGCGCGGCCGCTCAGTGATGCTGATCGGCCATGAGAAAGGCTCCGATATCGCAGGCCGGGTCAAGCACAATTTCGGGATGGCCAACCCCGAAGGCTACCGCAAGGCGATCCGCCTGATGGAACTCGCCGAACGCTTCAATATGCCGGTGGTGACGCTCGTCGATACGCCAGGCGCTTATCCGGGGCGCGGCGCGGAAGAGCGCGGCCAAGCCGAAGCGATCGCAACGTGTACGGAAAAATGCCTCGGCCTTGCAACGCCTCTCGTTGCGGTGATTGTGGGCGAAGGCGGATCGGGCGGAGCGGTGGCGCTGGCGGCGGCAAACAAGGTGCTGATGTTCGAACACGCGGTTTATTCGGTGATCTCGCCGGAAGGCTGTGCGTCCATTTTGTGGAAAGACGCGCAAGGCAGGGGCGACAGCAAGGCGCCGGACGCCGCCGAGGCGATGCGGATCGCGGCGGAAGATCTGAAAAGCCTGTCGATCATTGACGGCATTGTCCCCGAACCCGTCGGAGGCGCGCATCGCGATCCCGCGCTTGCAGCGGAACGGCTCGGCGATGCGATCGAGGGCGCGCTTGAAGAATTGGCGCCGTTGAGCGGCGATCAGCTACGCCGCCACCGCCGCGACAAGTTCCTGGCGATCGGCAGAACCGGCATCGCCTAGCTGCGGCGCCGGAAGTTCCTCCTGACCGGCGCCATTGCTGCGGGCGACCCGCTCAGTCGCTACCTCCCGTCGTCATTCCGGGGCCGCGCGCCAGCGCGGAACCCGGAATCCATGGCGCCGCACGGAGCATGGCGAGGCATGGACTCCGGGTTCGATCCTTCGGATCGCCCCGGAGTGACAGGAAGGAATGAGAAAACACCCGCCGCCGGTTGCTACTCCGTACACAAACCACTTGCTGAAACACCGAAACTGCGGCGGGTTGTCGCAGGCCGCGCGATCAGCGCCGGTTATCCATGATTGCGGCGTCATCGCC
>JBGSVH010000006.1:0-11916 GCA_041753055.1 Parvularculaceae bacterium | reverse complement strand
CGTCGGCGGAAGCAGCGCCCGAGGCCCTCAAGGCGCGTATTGCGAGCCAGCTTGCCGATCGCGTCGGCGGCGCCGTCGCCGAAGACCGTCTCGCCGCGGAAGCCGCGCTGATGGCGGTCAAGGCCGATATCCGCGAAGAACTCGACCGTCTCGACGCGCACGTCGCCGCCGGGCGCGCCCTGATGAGCGAAGGCGGCGCGGTCGGTCGCAAACTCGATTTTCTGACACAGGAATTTAACCGGGAAGCGAATACCCTGTGCTCGAAAGCGCAGGATATGGGTTTGAAACGCATCGGCCTCGATCTGAAGACGACCATCGACCAGATGCGCGAACAGGCCCAGAATGTGGAATAGCGATGGACGCTGACGCAACCAAGGTCGACCGCCGTGGTCTGATGTTCGTTTTGTCGAGCCCGTCGGGCGCCGGCAAGACAACGCTCGCCGAACGGCTCTTGCAAGGAGATCCGCGTCTCAAGCTTTCGGTTTCCGCGACAACACGCAAACCACGCCCTGGCGAAGTTGACGGCAAGGACTATTATTTCGTCGAAGAAGAAAAATTTCTTCGCATGCGCGACAATGGCGAATTTCTCGAATGGGCGAATGTCTTCGGCAATTTTTATGCAACGCCGCGCGCCAGGGTTTTCGACCGGCTGAATTCCGGCGTTGATGTTCTCTTTGATATCGACTGGCAGGGCGCGCAGCAGCTTGACGCTGTCGCCGGCGGCGATGTCGTCAAGGTCTTCATCCTGCCGCCGTCGCGCGCCGAACTTGAACGCCGGCTGCGGGCGCGCAATCAGGACCCCGAAGACGTGGTCAGGGGCCGCATGGCGAAGGCGGACGCAGAAATGTCGCATTGGGCGGAATATGATTACGTCATTATCAATTTTGATCTCGCCGAATCCGAGACCATGCTGCGCTCGATCCTGCTGGCTGAACGCCTGCGCCGCCGCCGCCAGACCGGCCTTGCGACTATTGTCAAAGAGATGATCCGCTCGAATTAGCGCACTGTCCGTCCGCGAAACCTTATTCCATCTGCGGTGCAGCGGTTTTGTGCGGACAATGCGGCGTTTGGCAAGGCCCGCGAAAGGGAAATTCGCGCTGGCGTTGGTCTGAATGTTGTGCACGCACTTCCTCCTTTCTCCACTGTCAACAGCCAACCGTCACTCCGGGGCTCCGCGCAGCGGAGGGCCCGGAGTTCATGGCGCGGCGCCGTCGCAGCGTCGCCATGGATTCCGGGCTCGATCCTTCAGATCGCCCCGGAATGACGGAGAGTGTAAGGGCTCCGCTAGGGAGGGGGATAAAGTGGGGGATAAGGTGGGGGATAAGGTGGGGGATAACCTGGGGGATAAGGTGGGGGATAACTTTTTTTCATTGAGCGATTTCAACGCTCTTTCTGGTTAACAAAAAAAGTTTGGTTAACCGCTATTAACCATTATTTTTGTTAGCGGAATCGGCCAGGAATTCCACCGGGAACTGTTAAACCGTATACGGAGGATCAACCGGGAGGTGCGACCGACTTACGCCTTGCCTTCCGCCTCAATGCGGGCGATCAGCGCGTCGATATTGTTCTGGGCGATGAAGGCGGAGAACTCCTCGCGCTTGACCAGCATGATCGAGACGCCGCTGACGATGATGTCGATCGCTTTCTGGTCGCCGCTGCGAAGTTTGCGCACGCGCCAGTCGACATTGATCGGCGGGCCGTCGGATCGCGTGAACTGGGTCCTGACGATGACGTCGCGCGCGCCGAGCGCCTTGGCGTCGATGACGGTCAGCGGACGGCCGACAATGTCGGCGAACTGGTCGGCATAGAGGCGGGTCAAATAAGGCGGGAACGCCGCGTCGTAGCGGGCGATCTGGTCTTCGGACATGGTCTTGCGAATGTCGCCGATCATGAACTTGCCGATAACGTCGAGCGCAAGGCCCTCGCCCAGAACCGCCTGGAAATCGGCGAGCTGTTCGGCCTCGGATTTTGATGAAGTCAGCGCCTCGGTCGCCTTGCCGGTGAGGTCCGTGGCGAAGGCGATCGCTTCGTCGATGGAGGCGCCGTCATCTTCCTTGACGATTTCCGGCCGGTCCGACGCCTGCGCATGGGCGGCGGGCGCAGCAAACGCCAGCGCGGCAAGGCTCGATGCGGCGATCACAAATCTGTTCATGGAACGACCCTTAAAATAACCGATTTCAACCTTGCCTGCGATGTAGGCGGCAATTGCGGCAGGAATTTAGCGCGCGCCAACAAATCCGCGTGACTCAATCTTTCTTAACTGGCTTTCCTAACCGAATTTACGGCCCTCAAACAGGCGGAAGGCGACCGGCAACACGATCAGGGTGCAAAGCAGGGTGAACCCGATGGCGATGGTCAGCAACTCGCCCATGCTCGCCGTGCCCCGGTGCGGCGACAGCATCAGGCTGCCGAACGAGGCGACGGTCGTCAGCGCCGAAAACAGCACCGCGCGCGGCGTCGAGGCGCCGAACAGTGATTCGCCGGCTTCAAGCTGGCGCTGGCGCATCACAAGGTGAATGCCGCTGTCGATGCCGATCCCCATCAGGAGCGGCAGCACAATGACATTGGCGTAGTTGAACGGGACATTGAGAAGGACGCTCGCCGCCGCTGTCAGCACCGCAGCAAGCGCCAGCGGAAACAGCATCAGCAACACTTCGTCGACCCGCCGCAGCAGCGCGACGAGGAACAGCGAAATGATGACGAGCGCGATCATCGACGCCTGCAGCATGGCGCCGGAAATAACCTCGCCCGCCTTTTCCGTCTGAATGGCGCCGCCGGCAATGTCGGGGACGACCGCCTCGACCGACCGCACGAATTCCTTCAGTGCTTTCGGATCGCGGACATCGGCTTTCGGCAGCACGTCAATGCGCCATTTCCCGTCGGCGGAAAGGTAGCGCTTTCGCAGCGCATCCGGCAGAGCATCAATGTCGATAATGTTCGCGTTGAACTGGTCGCGCAGGCGCTCGACCAGCGCCGGCCAGTAAGCGTAGATGCCGGCCTCGATGCGCGCCAATGCGGCCTCGTCGCCAGCGACGGCGCCGAGAGCCGCCGCAAGGCGCCGGGCCGGCGTTCCTTCGGCGTAAGCGGTCTCAAGACGCGCCTTCAGTTTTGCCGCGCCTTGCTCTGCGGCCGGTGCGGCGCTTTTGTCTTCGTCGGCGCTAAGCGCAAAGACGAGGGAACCCGACGCAAAGTCGATAATGTCGAGCTTGTCTTCCTGATGGTCGGGAACGAAACCAGGAAGCGACCTGACGCCGCCGACCGTTGCAATGGCGCGCGCTTCAATCGCCGCCTGTTCGGCTTCCGCTTCGCTGGTTGCAATCTGCGTCAGGCGATAGGGGACGGTGTCCTGATCGTTGAACAGGAGATTGAACCCGATCACCGATTGCGATGACGGATCGCGAAGGCTCATCGGGTCGGCGTCAAAACGCGCCTTGGGCAGAATGAACAGCGCCGCAACGCCAAGCGCGACGGTTGCAATCGCAATCGGCGTCGCCATCCGTTCGACCAGCGTCTCGCCTTTTTTCGGCTTCGGTTTGGTGAACACCCTGCCTTTGCCGCCGGTGGCGCCAAGCGCGGCGGGAATGAAGGTCAAGGTCACGAACAGCGCGATGATGACGCCGACGCCGGCGATGATCCCCAATTGGGCGATGCCGTCAAAGGCGGTCGGGATGAAGGCGAAAAACCCGAGCGTCGTCGTCATCGCCGCAAGGGTCAGCGCCGGGCCAACTTCGTGTACCGACCCGCGCATCGCATCGGCCAGCGTTTCGCCGCCGCCCTGCCTCTCTTGCAAATGCAACAAGAGATGGATCGCAAAGTCGAGGCCGAGGCCGACAAGCAGCACGGTGAACGCCACGGAAATGAGATTGAGTTCGCCGATCGCCGCGGCGGCGAATGCGCCGGTCAGGACGATCGTAATGACCAGCGACGCCAGCGTCGTCAGCGCCATTAACACCGAGCGATAACAGATGAGCAGCAGCACAGCGACGGAAACGAAAGAAATCAGGAACGAGATTTCGATCCCCGTCGTTACCGCCGCGAGTTCGTCAGCACGCAACGCCGGATCGCCGGTGATGAAGGTCTCGGCCCGTCCGCCAAAAGATTTTTCCGCGGCGGCAATTTCATTGCGAAGTTCGACGAGGGCGGGCTTGGCCGGCTGCAGCCGCGAGAAGTCGAGTTCGGGCGTCACATAGATAAGCCGCACATACCCGCCGGCCGGCGCCTCGTCGGTCGAGATCGCGCCCATCCAGGAAAACGGCCGCGCGTCACCCTTGGCGCCCGCCTCAACAACATCGGCAAGTTCGTCATAAATGCGTGCCAGCGTGTCCTTGCCAAGATCGGATTTCTCCGCAAGTTCGTCATTGTCGGCGAGGGTTGAAAAAAACTGGCCGGCCGTTGGCGCCTTGATCAGCGTTTCAATCAGGCTCGCCGCTTTCGACATCTGCGACAGCCGCGTTTCAAGCTCGTCGGTATCCAGATACAAAAGCCCGTTCCTGCGAAAGAACGGTTCGGCGGATGGCGCGAAAACGCCGCTGAAAATCTCCGGTCGCGCCAGTGCGCGTTGGCGAAGGTCAGCGGCGAGGGCGTCGGCTTCATCGAGCGTTGGTGCGCGGATGATGACCGCAATGTCGTTCTTGACCTCCGGAAACGCTTCGCGCAGTTCGCGCGCCCGCACCTGGAAATCGAGCGAGGCGTCGAGCATCGCGCTGGTGTCGGTATTGACCTTCAGATTGCCGGCCGCATACCAGCCGGCCGCCGCAGTTGCGACGAGGAAGATCAGGGCGAGGAGCCAGCCCCCGCGCCGCGACTGGTCAGTCCAGCCGGTCAGTATTTTTTCAATCAGGGCAAGCATGAAAACGGTTGGTCCAACCCCCGGCTGATATTGGGGGCGAACTATAGAAAGGTTCGATTCGCCGGGGCAATGGCGCTGGGCGGGCTTTCCTCATGGGCGTTGCGGGACCCCCGCTTGCCGCCGCCCCCGGCTTGCCGCCGTAACGCGCGGACGCTAGAGCTTGCCCCCAATGACCGGAAAGACTGATATTTCAAAGGACTTGGCGTTTCTTGGCGGCAAGCGCCCGGAGATGACCGCGCGCCTTGTCGAGTGGTGCGCAATCAACACAGGCAGCGCCAATCTCGACGGGTTGGCAAGGATGCACGGCGAACTGGCGAAGGCTTTCGCAGAGCTCGGGGCCGAGGTTGAAACCGTCGCGGCCGCGCCGCAAACGCTGGTGACGGCGAAAGGCGAGGTGACGACGCGCCAGATCGGCGATCTCCTGCGCGTCGTCAAACGCCCGCAGGCGCCGGTTCGCGTCCTTGTCGCCGGGCATATGGATACGGTCTTTCCCGCCGACCATCCGTTCCAGTCACACCGCATGATCGACGCCGACACCATGAACGCGCCCGGCGGCGCCGACATGAAAGGCGGCATTCTCATTCTTCTCTACGCGCTGATGGCGATTGAACGCTCGGCGCTGGCGGACCGCATCGGGTATGAAATCATCATCAATGCGGATGAGGAAATCGGCTCGCCGGGGTCAGCGGCGATCCTGCATGACGCCGCCAGGCGCGCGCAGTTCGCCTGCGTCTACGAACCGGCGATGCCGGACGGCATGCTCGCCGGCGCACGAAAAGGCAGCGGCAATTTCTCCGCGATTTTTTCAGGACGCGCCGCGCATGCGGGCAGGGATCACGCGTCCGGGCGCAATGCGGTCGCCGCCGCGGCGCGGTTCATTGTCGAGATCGACGCGCTGACCGGCAAGCGCGATGGACTTACCGTCAATGTCGCCAAGCTCGACGGCGGCGGGCCGAACAATGTCGTTCCGGACATGGCGGTCGCGCGGTTCAATGCGCGCGCCGAAAAATCCGAAGACGCCGACTGGTTTGTCGGCGAGGCCAAGCGCCTGATCGCTGACGCCAGTGCGCGCGAAGGTTATGGCGCGCATCTTCACGGCTCGTTCGCGCGACCGCCCAAACCGATGACGGCGCAGCTTGAAGCTTTTTTCCGCGCCCTGAAAGATTGCGGCGTCGAGCTTGGCGTCGATATCGGCTGGAAGTCGACCGGCGGCGTTTGCGACGGCAACAATATCGCCGCGGCCGGCATACCCGTCATCGACACGCTCGGCGCGCGCGGCGGCGACATCCACAGCGCCAGCGAATATGTCAAACTCGACAGTCTCGAAGAGCGCGCCAAACTGTCCGCGCTGCTGCTGATGCGTATCGCCGCCGGCGATATTCCGAACCCAGGCCGAACCCAGGATTGAAAACTCTATGACCGTCCCGTTTATCCGCCCGGTCCGTCCGGAAGACTACCAACAGCTGCGCGCCTTCGCCAAGCTGACCGGCGGCGGCATGACCAATCTTCCCGACGATGACGAGGCGTTGCGCGAGCGCATCGATCATGCGGTCGGAAGTTTTGCCAGTGGCGCGACGGCGCCGGGCGGCGAAGTTTACATGATGGTGCTTGAAAAGGACGGGCGCATCCTCGGCACCACCGGAGTCTTTTCGGCGATCGGCCTGAAACAGGGCTTCATCAACTACAAGCTGATCGACGAAGTTCACTATTCGGCCGAACTTGACCGCACAACGCGCCGCACCGTGTTGATGCCGGCGCATGATTTCACCGCCTGCGCGGAAGTCGGCATGCTGTTTGTTGCGCCGGAAGGACGCGGGCTTGGCGCCGGCAAGCTGCTGGCGCGCGCGCGTTACCTCTTCATTGCGCAAAAGCCCGAAATCATCGCCGAGCATATCTGCGCCGAGCTGCGCGGCTGGCGCGGGCCAAATGGCGAGCAGCCCTTCTGGGAGTCGGTCGGGCGGCAGTTTTTTGAATCCGGTTTTGAAGAAGCCGACCTTCACAACGCGATGTATGGCAATCAGTTCATCCAGGACCTGATGCCGCGCCATCCCGTTTATACGGTATTCCTGTCATCCGAAGCGCGCGCCTGTATCGGGCGCCCGCATGACAGCGCCAAGCCCGCCTATGACATGCTGATCGCCGAAGGCTTTGAATGGGATCAGTATATCGACATTTTTGACGGCGGGCCGCTGGTCGACGCCAAGACCAGCCAGATCCGCACGATCCGCGAAAGCAAGGTGAAGCGCGTGTTTGCGACTGGCAATGTCGAAAAAGGCGCGACCATGCTGATGGCGGCGCACGCGGTGTCTGATTTCCGTTGCGTGCGCGAAAAAGCGCAAGTCGACGGTGACTCGCTGATCATTTCAAAAGAGACGGCCAAGGCCCTTAACGTAAAGGTCGGCGACAGCGTCCGCTGCGTCGGGTGGTGATCCATGAACAAGCTTTTCATCAATGGCGAATGGCGCGACGGGCGCGCGGCGCTGATCGAATCGTTCAATCCGTCGACGGGCGAGCGAACTCTTGAGGCGAACGCCGCGACGCGCGATGACGTGAATGAGGCGGTGCGCGCTGCGCGCGGCGCTTTTGAAGGCTGGGCGCTGACGCCGCTCGAAGAGCGAATTGCGATCATGCGCCGCTACAAGGAAGTCATCGAGAAACATTCAGACGCGCTGGCGCAGCTGATTTCAAAGGAAACCGGCAAGCCGTTCTGGGAAACGAAGACCGAGGCCGCAGCGGTTGCCGGAAAGGTCGAAATCTCGATCAAGGCGTATGACGAGCGCACCGGCGTCAAAGAAACCGCAAGCGGCGCGACCAGAGGCATGTTGCGTCACAAGCCGCATGGCGTGATGGCGGTGCTTGGCCCCTATAATTTCCCGGCGCATCTGCCGAACGGCCACATCGTTCCGGCGCTGATCGCCGGCAACACCGTCGTCTTCAAGCCATCCGAACTCGCGCCCGCGCCGGGCGGGTTCATCGTGCATGCAATGGAGGAGGCCGGCGTTCCCGCAGGCGTCGTCAATCTCGTCCACGGCGCGCGCGAGACCGGCGAAGCGCTGCTCGACGCCGACGGCATTGACGGCGTTCTCTTCACCGGCGGCTACAAGACCGGGCTCGTCATTCACCGGAAATTCGCCGACCGCCTCGATGTCATTACCGCGCTCGAACTTGGCGGCAACAATCCGCTGATCTGGTGGGACACCGACGATGTCGACGCCGCGGCGTGGACAGTGATCCAGTCGGCGTTCCTGACTTCCGGCCAGCGCTGCACCTGCGCGCGCCGTCTCATCGTGCCGGACGGCGCGACGGGCGACAGATTTGTTGAAACGCTGGCAAAAATGCGCGACCGGTTGATCGTCGATCAGCCCTTCGCCGACCCGCAGCCCTTCATGGGGCCGGTGATTTCGTCGAAAGCCGCGGAAGGATTGGAGCGCGCCTTCGATTTCCGCGCCGAACAGGGCGGCGAAATCATCCGCGCTCTTTCGGTGCAGGACGAGGGCTCGGCCTTCGTCTCGCCGGGAATCATCGATCTGACCCGCGCCACGGCCATTCCCGATGAAGAACATTTCGGGCCGTTGCTGTCGGTCTATCGCGTCAGCGATTTCGATGCCGCGATCGCCAGAGCCAACGCGACCGCGTTCGGCCTCTCCGCCGGGCTCCTCTCCGACGATGCAAAGAAGTGGGAGAAGTTTCTGGCGCTTAGCCGCGCCGGCATCGTCAACTGGAACCGCCAGACCACGGGCGCGGCCTCATCGGCGCCGTTCGGCGGCGTCGGCCATTCCGGCAACCACCGCCCGGCGGCCTATTACGCGGCGGACTATTGCGCCTATCCCGTCGCCTCAATGGAAGGCGAAAAGTTGATGGCGATGCCGGCGGGGCAAGTGGGGGTAAAATGACCCATCACGAAATCAATTTTGACGGCCTGATTGGTCCGACGCATAATTACGCCGGGCTTTCCTTCGGCAATCTTGCTTCGCAGAAGAACAAGGGCGCGGCGTCCTCCCCTCGCGCGGCGGCGTTGCAGGGGCTCGCCAAGATGCGCGCGGTCAGGGCGCTTGGCCTCCATCAGGGTTTCCTGCCGCCGCAGGACCGGCCGTCGCTGAAAACCCTGCGCGCGCTCGGATTTTCCGGAACCGACAGACAGGTGATCGAAAAAGCGGCGAACACCGCGCCCGAACTCCTCGCCAATTGCTATGCGGCGTCGTCAATGTGGACCGCCAATGCGGGAACCGTTGCGCCGTCGCCCGACACGGCGGACGGCAAGGTGCATTTCACGCCCGCCAATCTCGCGACGAATTTCCATCGCGCCATTGAAGGCGACACCACCGCGCGCGCGCTGAAACATATTTTTTCAGGCGACCGGCATTTCGTCCATCACCCGCTGCTCCCCGGCGGCGTGCATTTCGGCGATGAGGGCGCCGCCAATCATGGACGCCTCGCGAAAAACCATGGCGACAGGGGCGTGCATTTGTTCGTTTACGGAATCGACGGCGACAAATTTCCGGCGCGCCAGAAATTGCGGGCGAGCGAGGCGGTCGCGCGCAATCATCTGCTGGACGCAGGCCAAACCGTCTTCGTGCAACAGTCGAAAGCCGCGCTCGACGCCGGCGCCTTTCACAACGACGTCGTCGGCGTCGCCAATGGAAGCGTTCTCTTCCTGCACGAGCAGAGCTTTGAAGACCGAGACGCCGCCTTTGCTGCGATCAGGAAAGCGGCGCCCTTCGCCGAAATCGTCGAGGCGCCGAAATCTGCAGTCAGCCTTGAGGACGCGATCTCGTCGTATCTTTTCAACTCGCAGCTGCTCTCGCTCCCTGGCGGCGAAATGGCGCTCGTCCTGCCCAAGGAGTCCGAGGAAAACGTGCGCGTGAAAGCCTTCATCGAAGAGACGGTTTCAAAGAACAATCCGATCAACCGCGCGATCTTCATGGATGTGCGCGAATCGATGCGAAATGGCGGCGGCCCGGCGTGCCTGCGCCTGCGTGTTGTCCTGTCGGATGACGAAATCGCCGCAGCCAATCAACACTTCCTTCTCGATGACAAGAAGTTCGATGCGCTCGAAGCCTGGGTGGCGAAACATTACCGCGACCGGCTGACGCCCGATGATCTGAAAGACCCCGCCTTCATGGTCGAAGCGCTCGCCGCCATTGATGCGCTGACCCAATTGCTCGGTATGGGCGCCTTTTACGATTTCCAGCGTTGATTGCCGATATCGTCATTGCGCTGGTCGCATTTGCGCTGGCGGCGGTCACGCTGAATCCGCACCTAATGAAGTCGAGCAGTTGGCGCGCGACGGTGACGCCGCTTGCATCAATCATCGGGTCGGGTTTTCTCGTTTGCGGGCCGATCCTCGCGCATGCGGCGGGTGACAATGCGGTATGGGCGATGGCGGGTCTTTGCCTGCTCGCCTATCTTTTTGGCGCGGTCATCCGATTCAACATTCTTCACATCGAGCCAATTCTCGCCGGCGATCCGTCGGATGCGCTGAAAGCGTTTGACCGCGCCTGCGACCTTGCGCTCGCCTTCGCCTATTTCATTTCGGTCGCCTATTATCTCAATCTCTTTGCGTCGTTTTCGCTGAAGGCGTTCGGTGTTGTTGATGCGGGCGCCACCCGCGTTCTTTCAACCGCGGTTATCGGATCGCTCGGCGCCGTCGGCTTTATGCGCGGTCTTCGCTCACTTGAAAATGTCGAGTTGCTGGCGGTCGGGTTGAAGCTTGCGCTTATTGGCGGGTTGGTGGCCGGGCTGTTTTACTGGGCCGCGTCACGCATGATATTTGGCGGATTTAATCTGCCCTTGGTCCATAACACGACCGGCTGGCGCGAAGTGCAGGTCATTCTGGGTCTTGTCATTCTTGTCCAGGGTTTTGAAACCTCGCGCTATCTCGGCGAAGTCTATGAGCCGGCGTTGCGCGTTAAGACCATGCGTCACGCGCAGCTGATTGCAACCGCGATCTATATCGTCTTCATCCTGCTGATCACGCCGCATTTCACCGGTCGCCTGCCTGCTGAAGGCGGCGAAACGGCGATCATCGATATGTTAAGGCCCATCGGCGTTCTGGTCGCACCGCTGATCATTCTGACGGCAGTCGCTTCGCAGATTTCCGCCGCGGTCGCGGATATGAACGGCTCAAGCGGGCTGATTGCCGCCAATGGCGACAAGCGGCTGACCATGCGGTGGGGATATGCATTGACGGCGGCGGCAGCGATCGGCGTCACCTGGGCGGCGAACATTTTTGAGATCATCAATTACGCGTCGAAGGCGTTTGTCCTCTATTACGGATTGCAATGCGCAACGGCTGCGCTGGCTGCGCACAAGACAAAAAAGGGCGGCGTGACAATCATGACGCTCGCCGCTGCCGGCGTCGTCGCTGCCGCTGTTGTGGTGATCTTTGGCGCCCCGGCTGAAGGCGGTTAACGCTCGCGGCATTTTGCCTGCCGCATCAGGTCTGTCGCCTTGTCACCCATCAGATAGCGCGCGCCGGGCCCGCGCGATCTTGCAATGTCGGCGGGATTGTAAAGCGCGCAGGATTTGAGCGAGAGGCAGCCGCAGCCGATGCACTCGGTCAGCGTGTCGCGTAGCCTCGACAGAGCGGCGATGCGTTCATCGAGCAAGGGCCGCCAGCTTATCGACAATCGCTCCCAGTCCGCCTTGGTCGGCGTCCTGCCATCGGGGAGGGACGCGAGCGCCGTTCGAATGTCTTCGAGCGAAAGCCCGACCTGTTGCGCCGCACGGATGAAGGCGACGCGGCGGATGTCGGCTTTGGCGTAATAGCGCCGCCCGCCGGCGCTCCGCACCGAGGCGATCAGCCCTTCCGTCTCGTAATATCTGAGCGCGCTCGCCGCGACGCCGGCGCGTTTGGCGAGATCGCCAATGGCGATCACGGGGTCAGAAGGCACGGGCGGGCTCCGAAAATAAGTCTTGACTTAAAGTTTACTTTAACTTGCATAAAGCCCGCATGCAAATGGAATCGATCCTCTTGAGAGGCCTGCCCCCGACGGTCGCGGATGCGCCGGAGCCGGGCGACGGATGGGCGAACAGCCCGGTTTCACGCGTGAGCGACGCGGCGCTGG
>JBGSVH010000005.1:0-13636 GCA_041753055.1 Parvularculaceae bacterium | reverse complement strand
CGCCGCCGGATTTCAGGGCGCGCGGGCCTTCCCAGATAGTCCGGCAGCGGACGATCCAGATTGACAAGCGCCGGGCGCTCCTCCGGCCTGATCCCGGCGGTCTGCCCGGCAGCAAAGCGTCGCACGCGCGCGCCGAATTTTTCGCCGCCGTCGGAGATCTTGTCTTCGAGCGTCTCGAACGCGTCTTCAGCAAGTGAGTGCCAGCTTTTCTCAGCGGGCGCTCTTTGGTGCGGCTTGGTGTCGTTGCCGATTTCGAAACCGCAGATGTAGAGACGATCGCGTGCGCGGGTCGCTGCGACATAGAGGAGCCGGCGATACTCCTCGCGCATCAAGCGCTTCTGATCGTCACGCGCCGAAATCAGCCTAGAATTGTCCTTGCCGCCGCTAAGGGCGAGCGCCGGGATATCATCGCCATCGGGCCCGGTCAGCGTCAGCAGTTCGCCGACACGCTTTAGCGGCGGGTGCCGGTGCGCATCGAGGAGAAAGACAATGTTCGCTTCGAGCCCTTTGGCCTTGTGCGCAGTCATGACGCGTACCGTCGGCCCAGCTTCCGACGCCTCGCGCGAAACTTCCGCGCGGGATTTGACGAACGCATCAAGGAACAACCGCAGGCTCCGCGGGTGCTGCATTTCAAAGTCGTGCGCCTGCCGCAGGAACTCTTCGATCGGCTCCCGGCAGGGACGGCCGAGTCGTTCCGCGAGGCGCCGCCAGCCGGACGGCGCGCCGGTTTCAAGGACATGCGTAACAAACGCCGCGGCGCCCTCAGTCAGGCCAACGGCGCGCGCCGACAAAATTTCGTCATAGGCGCGCGCCCATTCCGCGCGCTCGGCGCGCCGCACGCGTAGCGCTGACCACAGCCTTGCCTCAACGCGATTTGCCGCAAGATCGTAGAGGCTTTCCTCGTCGACGCCGAAAAACGGGCTTTTCAGGGTTTCGGCCAGCGAAAGATCGTCGCCTTCATAAAGAACGGCGCGCGCATAGGACACAAGATCGAGAACGCCCTGATCGTCCATCAGCTTGATCTTGTCGGCGCCGGCGACGCGGACGCGCTTGGCGCCTAACGCCCGGATCATTTCTGAAAAAAGCGCGCCGCGGCTCTGCACGAGGATCATGATATCGCCGGGCTTGATCGGACGGCCGCGTGATTCAAGGAATTCCCCGCGGTCGAGCCATGATGCGATCATCTCCGCAACGGCATTGGCGAGAATTCGAGGCGGGCTTTCGGCGAGTGTTGCGTTGAGCGGCGCGTCCCATGGCTTTGGCGTCGCCTTCTCAGGTTTTGGAACCAGCGGCCACAATTCAACGAGGCCGGCGTCGCCTTCGCGCGTGCAATAGTGCAGCAACTTCTCGGCGCTGACGTTCTCGATGACCTCATCGCGTGCGAAGAGCGCATCAACAAATTGAAGAACTGGCGCGGTCGTGCGGAATGACGCTTTCAGCGGTACGTTTTCGTATCTCTCCGTCGCGTTGATCCTCTTGCCGAGATCTCCCTCCTTTTCCTTGAACAGTGCGGCGTCGGCGCCCTGGAAAGAATAGATCGACTGCTTCTGGTCGCCGACTGCAAAGAATGTGCGGACGCTCTCTCTCGCGCCGGCCCCGGAAAAGAATTCATCGAGCGGCGCCTCAATGACGTCCCAGGCGTCGGGACCGGTGTCCTGCGCCTCATCGAGCAGAATATGCGCAAGGCCCTTGTCGAGCTTGTAAAGGACCCAGCCTGCGCCGCCCTCAGCGCGCAACAGCGCGCGCGTGCGCGCGATGAGATCATCGAAATCAAGCGCCGCGCGCGCCGCCTTCGCCGCATCATAGTCGGCAAAACATTGGTTGATGATGGCGAAGAATGCGCGCGTATCGGCAAGTGCTTCGGCGGCTCGGATGCGGTCGAGGATGGCGGTGATGTTGTTCTGAAGCAATCTGATCGCATCAGCAAAAGCAGGCTCGCATTTCGCTATCTTGCTCGAAATAACGTCCTTTCGCAGATCGAACGAGGCGGTCAGGAAAATCTGGTTGATTGCGTCGAATTTCTCCGCCGCCGTCGCGGCCGCGAAGAAGTCATCAACCTTTGCTGACGCGGTTTGGGTTGTCGGCGATCCGGCGAGCATCAGCTCTTTCAGACGATTAAGATCGAATGCGGCGATCAACTCGACAATAGCCTCGATCGACGCGGAAGCAGGGTCATCGATACTCAAGGCGGCGGCGACCTCATCGCCAAGCGCGTGCCATCCGATCGTCTCAGCGCGCACGAATTTGCGGCGTTTGCCGACGGCATCTTCAAGGAGCGCGCGTAGGGCTTTACCGGGCGTCTTCGCCAGGAGATGCGCGAAGGCGTCCGCCACGCGCCCCTCCGCGCGTGCAGCGACGCTGTCGATGGCGGCGCGCTTTAACTCACCTGCCTGCATCTCTTCAATCACTGAAAAACCCGGCGCGACGCCCGCTTCCAGCGGAAAGCGTTTGAGGATACTTTCGCAAAACGAATGAATGGTTTGGATTTTTAGTCCGCCCGGAGTCTCAAGGGCGCGGGCGAACAGCTGGCGCGCGCGCCCAAGGTCGCTGGCGCTCCTGACGCGGCTTTCGCCGTCAAGACCTGACAGCGCTTCTTGCAGGGCTGTATTGTTTGCAAGCGCCCATTCGCCAAGAAGGTCGAACAGCCGGGTCGCCATTTCCGCCGCAGCGGCCTTGGTGAAGGTAATGCAGAGAATGGTCGACGGATTGACGCCTTCCAGCAAGAGCCGCGCGACGCGATTGGTGAGGACGCGCGTCTTGCCGGCGCCGGCATTCGCGGAAACGAACGCCGAAAGAGACGGATCAGCCGCGAGGCGCTGCGCTTCTGTGGTTTCAGCAATGCGTCCCGCAGCGTTCATTCGTCGCCCCCATCGCCGTCTTCCGCCGCACCCCATTCCTTGCGGCGGGCGAGCTGGTCATACTCGCCAAAATCGTCTGTGAATTCGGGGCGAGGCTGGGAGTGATAGACTGCCTGCGGATCATCGAAACTGCGGACCAAAGCCATCAGGCCATCTGCTGCTTCGGCGATCGCGGCGGCGGCGTCATCGCCTGCCTGGACAAGCGCGTTCTCGCTTTCCTTTTCCTTGCGATTGGCGAGGCGGCAATAGGCGTAGGAGGCAACCCGCCGCGCGCCGATCGTTCTAAAGCCGCCAGCTTCGACGATCGCGCCGGTCAGCGACAGTTGCGGGGAGAAGTATTTGATCTGCTTTTCCGACGGCACGCGGTTCAGCTTGTAATCGAAGATCGCAGCGCGGCCGTCTTTGATGATATCGATGCGATCTGCCTTGGCGGTCAGCGTGAACGGTGGATCGATGTCCGGCAGGGTCCATGCGCCGGCGGCTTCGGCAAGGGCGATTTGGCCTTGCTGGCGCCGTTCAGCGTCGAAGTCGGCAAACCAAGCGAAGGATTCAACAACCGCCGCCGACCAGAACCGCCGGTCGGCGGCGCTGAGCCCGTATTCCGGCGCCAGAAAATCGTAAAGCGCGCGCAGCCTCTCTGGTGTCGGAAAATGCGTTTCGAGCGCTGCGCGCTCAAATACCTTGTGCAGCAGCGAACCCATTTCGCGCGCGCCAAACGATGCGCCGGGTTCTTCAAGTTTTCTGAGCCTCAGCAGGTAAAGTGCATAGATGCTGTAGGGATCCCGCAGCCATTTTTCGACGCGCGTAACCGAGACATTGTCCGGGCGGCGACCGGGACCCGCTTTTGGCCGAGGCCGCATTGTTGCCTGCACGGTGTCGGGATTGTCGAGTTCGTTGATGATAGAAAGCCATTTAGCGGAGTGGTCGGCTGCGCCAATCGCGTCGGCGCCAGTCAATATATTCTTCAAACGGACGATCCAGCGCGAGGCGTTCGACGGTTTGCCGCCGGCGCGCCTGGCGCGCGTCAGGGTGACACGCGGCTGCGCCGCGAGGGCGGCGAAATCGTGCGCGGAAAGCCCGATTCGCCGCTCCGGCGAGGTCAGATTCAGGCCCTTGCGCATGGTGCGCGACAAGAAAGGATCACCCGCCGTATCCGCCGGCCATTCGCCTTCGTTAAGTCCGCCGAGGATGATATGGTCGGCGCTGATCAGCCGCGCTTCGAGCGGCCCCAAAATGGCAAGCCGCGGATGCGTGTCATGGCGCGGGCGAACCGCGGCGCCGGCGATCAGCGATGCAAAGACATCAGCGTAACGCCGTCCATTGATGAGCGTAATGTCGTCAGCGCAGGCGGCGAGATCGGCGAGCAGCGCGGCGCCGGCGTCGCCGTCATCGCCTGACCAAAGAGCCTCTTCCCCCGCCAGCCGCTCCGCCGCGGCGATATGGCCGTCAAAAAGCTCAGCAAACGACGCGGCCGGGTTGCTTGGAAAATCAGCCGCTGCGGCGTTGAGCGTGGAGATCACAGCCTGAACTTCCGGTGTGAGCCTGTTGCTCGCGGTAAGATTTGCCTCGACGCCCGCTAGGCCGCGCGCCGGCCGTGTTCCGCGCAAGGCGTGGTCAAGCGCATCAATGGCGCGCGCCCCGACTTGCCGGTCAGGCCCCAGATCGAACAGCGGATGACGCAGCAGGGCGAGCAGCACGGCCGGGTCGCCGGGGTCTTCGAGATAGAGCGCAACCAGGCGCAGGAAAACGCCGCAAGCGGAATTGGCGAAGGGAACGCCGGCGCTGTCGTCGATAACAATGTTCCAGCGCCGCATCTTCAGTGCGACGCGGCGCGACAAATGCCGGTCAGGCGTCACCAGAATGGCGGTTTTGTCGGGCGTCTCGGCCGTCTCGCGGAACAGCGCGGCGATCACCGCTGCTTCTGATTCTTCATTATCCGCTTCGATCAGAGAGAGGCCCTGCACCGCCGCCGCAAGTCCTTTGTCGTCTGCGGTCATGGCGCCGACAAGCGACAGCCAATCGTCGGTTGCTTCGGCGGGACGCAGCGCCAGGGTCAGGAGCTGCGCGCGCGCAGATCCCTCGCCGGATTTCGGCCACGGCGTGATGCCGTCCGGCGGCAGCGTCAGCGCATCAACCAACGCCTTCAGCCCTGATTGCGGGTGCGCGTCGTCAATTGCGTCCCAGGCGCGCCGGTCCATCGATCGGTCTAGACCTGGAAGAACAACTGCGCCAACCGGCGCCGCCGATATCGCCCGAACTAGGCGCGCGACAGCGGGCGCGCTTGCCGTTGTTCCGGCGATGATGACGGGATGCGCCGGCGGCGATGCCATGAGGCGTCTTGCCGTTGCGCTGATAAGTTTTGCGCGTCGGTCGGCCGCGTCCATGCGCCCGATCTCGCGAAGATGCGCTGGCCACACATCGGTGACAATCGTCAGGAACTCCAGCGATTTCGCCCAATGTCCCGCGGCGTCCGCGACGTCCAGCTGACGCAGCCCCGCTGGGTCGATTTCCTCCGTATAGAAAGCATCAAGAAGCTTGCCGAGTTCGCGCGCGGCGGCGATAGCGGCGGGCCAGTTTTCCTGTCCTGCGAAGACGCCTTTGCGCGCCGCGACAAGGCGCGCCAGCGTCACCATCCGCTCGGTTTGCGACAAGGCGGGCGCAAAATCGATCTCGTCATCAGCGTCGCCGGCAAAGGCGATCAGCTCGTCCGCGTCAATGTCGCCAATGGTGCGAAAGCGCGGCAACAAGGCGGCGTTGACGCCGCGGCGCTGATAGGCGTCGAGCAAGGCGTCGCCCGCCGCACGCACAGCCCTTCTTGTCGGAAAGAAAATCTCGGCGTGCGGCAGCGCATCGCCGAGCGCGTCAATCAGGCCTTCTGCGAGGTCGGAAAGAAACGGCCGGCCGGGATCAATCGAAAAGACGCGCGGCGCCGGCGCGTCAAACAGAGATCCGGTGCGGGGGCTTTTTGCCATTCGCCCTGTTGTCGAAAAAAGCCTCGGCGAGCGCAAGCCCTCGCGGGTCGCCGACATGCATCCAGGGGCCATTGTGGATAATTACGCGCATGCGGTCGGCGGCCATCGCCTTGTCCCACAGGAGGCGCATTGAAAATGGGCCGTCGGGCGCGCCGTCAAGCAAGGCCGGGCGGATGATCTGCAAGCCCGTAAAGACAAAAGGGGCGCTGGCGCCCTTGCGCCAGAGCGGGCGGGCGTCTCCGCCAACGCCAAAATCGCCGGCGCCATCATAGCCGCTGGCCTTTTCAATCGGCGCCAGCAGGAGCAGCGCATCCATCGCGTCGTCGCGCCAGGCGCGAGCGAGCGCGTCGCACGGGTCAGCGCCGTCATCGACGAGGATTGCGTCGGTATTGGTGCAAAAGACCGGCGCTTCGCCGAGACTGGCGCGCGCTTTTTTAAGGCCGCCGCCAGTTTCAAGCAGCAAGGTCCGTTCGTCAGAGACGACGACTTCCGGCTTCGTTCGGGATTTCAGATGCGCTTCCATCTGGTCGGCGCGGTAATGGACATTGACGACAGCGCGGCTGACGCCGGCGCGGGCAAAACGGTCGAGCGTCCAGTCGATCAGCGCTTTGCCGGCGACGGGGATCAAAGGCTTGGGCAAATGGTCGGTCAGCGGCCGCATGCGCGTGCCAAGGCCGGCGGCAAGGACCATTGCGGTGTCAGGCGCGCCTGTCAAAACCGGTCACCGAAATTGCTGCGGAAAAACGCCGCGACCGGCGCAAGGTCCGGATGGGCGAGGTCGTTGCGGAAATGCGCTTCGACGCGCGGGAAGAAATCTGCATAGCGCATTTTTCTGTCGCGGTGGATCAGCCGGGCGAAAATGCCGAGTATTTTCGCATTACGCTGCGCGCCGAGGATGGCGTAGTCGCGCCGGAACGCGGTTTCATCAAACGATCCTTGCGCGCACGCGCCGACTGCATAGCGGCGGACCATCGCCGCGGCGAGGGCGGGCGGCACATCGCGGCGGGCGTCTTCAAGCAGCGAGACAAGGTCATAGGCAGGATTGCCAAATAAGCCGTCCTGAAAATCGAGAATGCCGGCGCGTTCAAAACCTCGCCGTTCAGGCAGCCAGAGCAGGTTTTCCGCATGATAATCGCGCAGCACAATCGTTGAAGGTCGCTGCAATTGCGCCAACACGGGCGCCCACGCCGAAAGGTAATCGCGCTTGACGGCGTCACTGGCGGGCGCGCCTTTGAGGTGGGGCCAGTACCAGTCCGGGACCAGCATCACTTCGGCTTCCATTGCCGTTTCGTCATAGGCGAGCATCTGGTAGCCGGCGATTTTCGGCGCCGCGGGCGCCGCGGCGCGCAGGGCTAGAAGCGCATCGATCGCTGTCTCATAAAGCTCGCTTTCAGGCGCGCCGGACGGAATGGCGCGGGCGTAAAGATCATCGCCAAGGTCTTCGATTATGGCGAAGCCGGTCGCGGGATCGGCGGCAATTATTCCGGGTGCTGACAATCCGGCGGCGCGCACCGTCGCGGCGACAGCGACGAAGGCGTTAAGGTTGGGGCCGGCAAGACGCGCCATGGCGTTATAGCCAAGACGCCGGCGTTCTTCCGGGCTCGCGTCCGGCGGACAGGCGGCGCTTTCGGCCGCAGGCGGGGCGTTCATCAGAATGGCGCGGTCGCGCCCCCGCCTCAGCCGCTCATAGCTGCGCGTCGACGCGTCGCCGGCCATCGGTTCGGCAATACTCGCGCCCCAGCCTTCGCGGTCAAGGAACGATCGGCGGGCTTCGGCGCGGGCGGATGCGATCTCGGGTTTGGGCATGGGCGATGACATTGGGCGAAATTACGCTTTTGCTTCCTTAAGCCGGGTTAAGGCTCTTCAATCTTGCGGGCCATCCCCCGCCGCCCCGCACTAGGGCGCGCCGCCCGCCGCCGTCCATGGTCAGCCGAATGATCAGCGCTGAAGCCGGTAGCAGCGTCTCAATCCGTTCGGGCCACTCAATCAGCGAGACGCCGTCCAGCGCTTCTTCAAATCCGAGCTCCCAGACGTCGCTGGCTTTTTCGACACGGTAGAGGTCGAAGTGCGACAGCGTAAAAGTCTCGGTTTCATACGTCTCCACGAGGGTGAATGTGGGGCTTGGCGCCCCGGTGCGCCCGGTCAGACGGCTGATGATGGCGCGGGCGATCGTGGTCTTTCCAGCGCCCAGGGGCCCGGATAGCGCAATGATGTCGCCGGCGCGCAGAAGCGGGGCGATGGCGCCGCCAAAGCGCGCGGTCGCTGGTTCGTCGGGCAGGGCGACAGAAAATTCCATGGTCGGTAAAGATAGGCCGCCCCCGCCGATGCGCAATGCGTCGCGGCTAGCTGCATTGACCGGCGGTGCGCGCTTTGGCAACGAGAGGGCCGCATGGGCGGACGGGCAATCATCATCGGGGCGGGACAGGCTGGCGCGCAAGGCGCGGCAAGCCTCAGGCAAGCCGGGTTTGACGGCGACATCGTCATGTTCGGCGAAGAGGCCGAACCGCCTTATCAGCGCCCGCCCTTGTCGAAAGCCTATCTGCAAGGCGAGCTCAGCGCTGACCGGCTCTATCTTCGCCCCCCGGCGTTTTACGAGCAGCAAAAGATTGACGTGCGTCTGGGCGTCCGCGTCGCCGTCATCCATCGCGCCGCAAAATCCGTCGAAACCGATCGCGGCGACACGCTGCCTTACGACAAGCTGCTGATCGCGACCGGCGCGCCGCCGCGCAAATTGACCTGTCAGGGCGCAGACCTTCCCGGCGTTCATTATCTGCGTACGATCGCCGACAGCGACGCCTTGCGGCCGGCGCTGAAGAAGGGCGGACGGATCGTCATTGTCGGCGCCGGCTATATCGGTCTTGAAGTCGCCGCCTCGGCCCGCAAGGCCGGACTTGACGTCACC
The DNA here is from genome assembly GCA_041753055.1 of Parvularculaceae bacterium. GTDB lineage: Bacteria > Pseudomonadota > Alphaproteobacteria > Caulobacterales > Parvularculaceae > Amphiplicatus. The sequence goes on along the minus strand of JBGSVH010000005.1, from coordinate 4,904 downwards.
GTCATCGAGATGGCGGACCGGGTGCTGGCGCGCGTCGCCGGCAAGGAAATCTCCGCCTTTTTTGAAAAACTCCACCGCGATCAGGGCGTCGATCTGCGTCTTGGCGCGGGCCTCGATCATTTCGAGGGCAAGACCCGGCTTGAGGCGCTGGTCAGGAAATCCGGCGAACGGATCGATTGCAGTGCTGTGCTGGTCGGCGTTGGAGCCGCGCCCGCGACAGCGCTCGCAGAAGCCGCGGACTTAAGGATCGCCAATGGCGTTTGGACCGACGAATACGCGCGCGCTTCCGACCCGGACATTTACGCGGCCGGCGACTGCTCCAGCCATCCGTCCGCTCTGTACGAGCGGCGGCTCCGGCTTGAATCGGTTCCGAACGCGATCGAACAGGCGAAAGTCGCAGGCGCCAACATGGCGGGCGGCAAGGTTGTCTATGACGCAGTCCCGTGGTTCTGGTCGGACCAGTACGACGTCAAACTGCAGACTGTCGGGCTCGGCGAAGGCGCCGACCGCACGGTTGTTCGCGGCGATCCTGATGCAAAGAAATTCTCGGTCTGGTATCTTAATGTCGGCAGGCTGCTCGCGGTCGACGCGATCAATGATCCGGCGGCGTTTGCGATTTCAAAACGTCTCATCGCTGCAAGAACCGTCGTCGACGCCAAAGCCCTTGCCGATCCCGCCACAGACCTTAAATCACTCGTTTCCTGAAAGCCGGACAGAAACCACCATGCCAAAAATCACCTATATCGAGCACAGCGGAAAAGAACATGTCGTCGAGGCGGAAAGCGGCATTTCCGTAATGGAAGCCGCCGTCAAGAACATGATCCCCGGGATCGACGCCGATTGCGGCGGCGCATGCGCGTGTGCGACCTGCCATGTTTATGTCGATGCGGCGTGGGCGGACAAAGTCGGCAAGCCCGAAGCGATGGAAGAATCGATGCTCGATTTCGCCTACGAGCCGAAGGAGAATTCGCGCCTTTCCTGCCAGATCACGGTGAAGAAAGATCTCGACGGCCTGGTGGTGCGTCTTCCGGAATTTCAAGGGTAACAATTCCGCGCTTGACCTTTCGCCTTCTCCGCGCTTCCATGAACATATGGAGAACGTATCGCCTGTTTTGGCCGAGTCGGATTTTTCCGCCGCGAACGGTCGGCCGGACATTACGCTGGCGTTGACGCGCGGTGTCTCGCGGCTTTTTCGCGATCTTGGTCTGGCGCCGATGGCGGAATTCCGATTGCCGAACGGGCGCCGCGCCGACATCGCCGGCCTTTGTCCAAAGGGCCGGCTTGTCATCGCCGAGATAAAATCCTGCGAGGCCGATTTCACCGCCGATGAGAAGTGGGAAGATTATCTCGGATTTTGCGACGAGTTCTATTTCGCCGTGAACGCCGATTTTCCGCGGAGGCTCTTGCCCGAGGCCGAAGGCCTCATCATCGCCGATGGGTTCGGCGGGGCCGTCATCCGCCCGTCGGTCGATCGCGTCATGGCGGCGGCGCGGCGAAAAGCGATCACCCTGCGCTTTGCGCGTCAGGCCGCGGCGCGTACAGCCTTCGTCCTCGAGGAGATCGGAAAATGACCAGTGCAGAAGACAGGAAAATTATCAAGGCGATGATCGCCGAGGATTACGCGATGCTGTCAGGCCCGCCGGGTCCGCGGGCCTATGACGCCGTCAAACATCATTATCACCCGGCGGCGCGCATGGTCAGGACTGGCGTAGATGAAGCAGGCAAGCCCTTCGCAACCGTGATGACGGTCGACGATCATCACGCCGATGTCGACAGGAAATTTGTCGCCATGGCGTTCCTCGAAGAAGAACTCGACCACCAATGCGAAATCTTCGGCAATATCGCCCGCGTCCGCAGCGTCTATCGGTCCGTCTACGGATCGGGCGGCGAAGCGCGCGAGGGGCGCGGCGTCAATTTCTACAATCTCGTTCGCGACGGCGGTGCGTGGAAGATCATGTCGATTGTCTGGGACAATGAACGCGCCGGCCTCTCGCTCGGCCAGCAATGAGCGCGGCGCACTGGCGTCCAAGGCTCGCTGAAACGCTGGCGATCATCAGCAATGCGGCGGCGCCTTTCCATGATGAATGGTGGGTGATCGGCAGCGCCGCCGCGGCGCTTGCTGGCGCTGACATCGCTGACATTGGCGACGTCGATCTTCTGCTCAGCGAAGGCGACGCCCGGCGTCTTCTGGCGGCGTGGCCTGCCGCGCCTGCGCCGCCGCCGCCGAGCGATCGGTTTCGATCTGCGGTCTTCAGCCGGTTTGATCATGCGCCGCTGGCGATAGAGGCATTTGGGGGGTTCGAAATGAAGGTGCGCGGGCGCTGGCGGGCCGTCTTGCCGTTGACGCGAGAAACCAGAAGCGGGGTTTTCATACCGTCGGCCGCCGAACAGATCGCGCTTCTGGAAACCATGGCGCGCGACAAGGATCGCCGCCGCTTCGACGCCTTGCGGGCCTGCCTTTGACAGGCGCGGCGTTGACGAATAATGTCACCGCGATCTGACGAGGAAACCATGACCGGGATTGCCGCCATCTGAACGACGCCGCCGCCTTGCGCAGGAATTGCGCGGGGCTGTTTCCGTTCAGACTGAGTCTTTCAAGACTCCCGGACACTTCCATGAATATCTCGAAGGCGGAGCAAAGAACGCTCCATGCGCTCGCGCGAGGCGGCGCGATATTTGTCGAAAAAGACGACCGCGGAAAAATCATCGCGGTAAACTGCGCAACCCGTGAAGGCTGGTCGCTCGACGACTGCACGCTTGCGGTATTTGCAAAGTTGAGGAAACGCCGCCTCATCGCATCGGTGAATGGCGGGCCCTATCGCATTACCTATGACGGGCGCATCGCGGTGCGGCCGCAACTTGACAACCGCGCATAGGCGAGCAGCAGTCTCAGGCGCTGGTGTCGATATGCGCGCCGGCCTGCGTTTCCGCTGGCGGTTCTCCGGTTGAAACGATGACCATTGCGGCGCGCAGGACCCGGTCGCCGATGACAAATCCGGGCTGCGCGGTTTCGGCGACGAACCCTGCGGCAACGCCGGGGGTCGGCGCTTGCGCGACAGCCTGGTGCAGGTTCGGATCAAATTTTTCGCCCTTGGGATCGATCTTCCTGACGCCATGGCGCTCAAGCGCGGCGGCGAGCGTGCGTTCGGTCATCCGGACGCCGGTGACAAAACTAGAAATGGCCTCCGGGTTCGTCTCCACGCCTTCAGCGGGCGCGGTATCGAGGGCGCGCTCGAAGGTGTCGGCGACGGCCAGCAGTTCGCGCGCAAAGGACGCAATGGCGTAGCGGCTGGCGTCGGCTTTTTCGCGGTCGCCCCGGCGGCGGGTGTTTTCAACTTCGGCGGCCAGGCGAAGCACGCGGTCATTGAGTTCGGCGTTGGCCGCCTCAAGTTCGGCGAGGCGCTCGGCGGGCGCTGCATCGTCCAGTTGATCGTCCGCCGTAGGCGCCGTCTCCGGCTGGTCACTGTTTGGCGGATAGGTGTCGCTGCTCATGTCTCTTCCGGCGATGGTTTGAAGGGTCAGCCGCCATGTAAACGCCGCGGCGGGGCATTTCAACCGCGCCCGGCCTGGCTATTTGATCCGGCGCGACACCACCTCTGCGGCATATTCAACGATCGGGATGATCCGGGCGTAATTGAGCCGCGTCGGGCCGATGACGCCGAGGACGCCGACAATGTTGGCCTGCGCGTCCCGATAGGGCGCGGCGACGACCGATGAGCCCGACAGCGAGAACAGGCGATTTTCCGAACCGATGAAGATCTTGACGCCTTCCGCTTCCTTGGCGGCGTTCAGGACATCGATGACATCGCGCTTCTTCTCGAGGTCGTCGAACAGCATCCTGACGCGTTCGATGTCGTGTGCGGCGGTTTCGTCGAGCAGGCGCCCGCGGCCGCGCACGATCAGCGCGCTTCGCTCGGCGCTTGAAATTTCTGCGACGCCGTCGCTGACAAGGCGGGCTGTCAACTCATCGAGCGCCGCATTGTTGGTTTCGATTTCCCTGAGGATCGTATCGCGGGTTTCGCTGATCGTCCGCCCACGGAGGCGTGAGGCGAGGTAATTGCCGGCGGCGACGAGACCTGACGCAGGAAGGCCCGCCGGCGTTTTCATCACCCGGTTTTCAACGCGCCCATCTTCGAAGACGAGCACCGCAAGCGCCTGACCGGGGCTGGTTGCAACGAATTCAATATGACGCAGCGGCGCTTCCGACTTCGGCGCAACAACAAGGCTGGCGGCTCTGGTCAGGCCGGATAGTCTTGCCGCCGCCTGCTCAAGGACCGTCCCTTCGCCGTCTTCCTCGCCGGCGACATCAAGAGCCCGCCGCTCATCATCAGAGATATCGCCAAGCTGCAGCAGGCTGTCGACAAAAAGACGAAGGCCAAGCTCGGTAGGCAGGCGCCCGGCCGAAATATGCGGAGCGTGCAAAAGGCCAAGATCGGTAAGATCCGCCATCACATTTCGGATCGTCGCCGCCGATACCTGCAGTCTGCGGTCATGGGAAAGCGTGCGCGATCCGACCGGCTCACCGGTTTCGATATAGGACTGGACGATCTGCCTGAAAATCTCGCGGGCCCGCGCATCGATATCGTTGAGAACGCTCATACAGGTCTAATTAGGCGCAGTCGTGGTGCTTCGCCAATGCGCGGGGCTCAGGGCCGGAGGATTTCCGGTCCCTGGGGAAATACGCGGCCAGCGTAGAGTGCTTCCCGGTGCGCAGGGTTCGACAGGAATTCACCGAGTTCGGCGACGGCCGCGTCAACCGACGGGGGTTCGTCAGGCGATCGCCGCAAGCGCGAGACAACAAGGATTTGGCGCTGATAGGCGCTGGCCACGCCATCGTCGCGAGCGTCATTGAGGCCGGCCACCGGCGCATGCTGGCCCAGATTGACGCCAAGGACGATCGTTGG
>JBGSVH010000004.1:0-7340 GCA_041753055.1 Parvularculaceae bacterium | reverse complement strand
GTGATGAAGGGATAACCGCTGAAGGCATCTAAGCGGGAAACCCGCCTCAAAACAAGAATTCCCTTGAGAGCCGTCGAAGACCACGACGTTGATAGGCCGGGTGTGGAAGCGCAGCAATGTGTGAAGCTTACCGGTACTAATAGCTCGATTGGCTTGATCGTCCTCATGCATGTCGATGGCTTCGGCAAGAAACTGCATGGGACAAAGTTTATGCGCGGCGATCGGTCCGTTTAAGGATCAACGCCACGCGCTTATAGTGAAGCGTTAAACAAGACTCTCGCAATTCTGTCGTCTTTGCCGGCCCGGTGGCATTGGCGGGGAGCCTCCACCCGATCCCATCTCGAACTCGGTCGTTAAAGTCCCCAGCGCCGATGGTACTACGTCTTAAGGCGTGGGAGAGTAGGTCGCCGCCAGGCCTGCCAAGCCGACAGAATTCCCCTTCTTCAGTGATCAAAAACGCCGCCTCAAAAAGAGGCGGCGTTTTTGCGTTTCGGGCCGGACGCGCCAATCTTTGCCATTTCTCGAGTGCGGATCCTCACCTTTGCCGGCCGCTTGCCCGGAAGCGGCCGGCAACCCGTTGAAATTTCCCCTGAATTCGAAGACAAGATTAGTTGGTCTGGCGTTTAAGGGGCGATATGCGGGCGTGCGAACAAAACCTTTTGGCGGCTGGGGCGGCCGCGCTGCTGGCGCTTTACGGCTGTGGGCAGAACGCGGTGAAGACGGACGTCGCCGACGCCCTGCCCGCGCCTTCTTACGGCGAGGAAGAGGAAAACCCCGAAGTCTTCCTCGATACCATGGAAGTCGGCAGCCGCGAGCTTTATGCCGCGCGCGATCAGGTGCTCGCCGCCGCCAAGATTCCGGCCGGCGCGCGCGTCGCTGACATCGGCGCCGGCACCGGGCTGTATTCGCTGATGTTCGCCAGCGCCGTCGGTCCGCGCGGCATCGTCTACGCCGTCGATATCGAGCCGCGTTTTCTGAAATTGATCGCCCAGCGCGCCGGTGACGTTGACGCCGGCAATGTTGTTGCGGTTCTCGGCCGCGATACCGACATCACCTTGCCGCCGAATTCGGTCGATGTCGTCTTTATCGCCGATACCTATCATTATTTTTCGGATCGCGCCTCGATCATGGCGACCGTCCGCGATGCGCTGAGCGACGGCGGTCGTCTGATCATTCTCGATTATACGCTCGATGAGACGCACAAGGATGATCCGGCGCGCGCGCATGTGCGGTTCGGCAAAGCGGGCCTCGTCAACGAGGTCTCAGGCTTTGGCTTCCGGCTGATCGACGAACCGGCTGTCGAGGGCCTCAAGGACATCTACATGGTTGTCTTTGAAAAAACCGATCCAACCGCAAATCCGGCGCCGCAATAGCCGGTTATCGCGGCGGTTGATCGTCGCCCCAGTTTTCGTCGTTCATTCCAAGGACGCCGTCATCGACGCCCGAACGATCCGAATAGAAACTGAGCGCCATCAGCCCGACGCCGAGCAGGACCGTGCCGGCGATCCCGAGGATCATCGCAAGGCTGACGTGAAACCCTGCGCTGAAAATGTCGAGCCGCGTCGCGGCGGCGACTGCGGCGATCGTCACGGTCAGGAGCATGGTTGCAATGGCGCCAAATCGCCAGGCGCGCCGTGCGGCGCTCTTGTGCCTTGCGGGCTGATCGAGGGTGCTGTTCGGGTCCGGTTGCATGGCCAAGTCATGCGCGTTGTCGACCGGAATATCCAGTATTTGTGATGTTACACCGTCCAATTGTGGCGCAAACCGGACCACACGTGGCGCTATTTTCGCCGCAATCCGCCGTGATAGTCGCAGCTTCTGAAATCCGGCTGGGGCAACAGGCTCGGAGGTTAGAATGAATAACTTTGCAAAGGCGGCGGCGGTGCTGCTTGTGGGGCTTGGCGCCCTCGGGCTGACCGCAGCCTCAGCGGACGATCGTGACCGCAATCATCGCCAAAGCGACAGTCGCGATCACGACCGCCGCAGCGATGGCCGCCGCGATGGCGATCATCGCGCCGGCGACAGAAACGATGATCGCCGCGCTGACAACCACCGTCGCGGCGACGACCGCAGCGACGATAATCGCCGATCAAACACCCGGCGTTACGACGATGGTAACAGCCGCCGCACCGTCGTACGCCGCGATGATCATCGCAGCAATCAGCGTTATTCAAGTTCCTACCGGCCGGTGCGCTGTGCGCTCGATCACGATCACCGCTATCATGATCGCAGCTATTACAATTATTACCCGCATGACCGCTATTATCGGTCGGACCCCGGTTTTTCGATCTCGCTGAATTTCGGTAATGGCTATTACGACCGCGGCGGCGCTTATTACAGGCAACCCTATTACGATCAGCGCGGTTACCGCGCCAGCGGACGCGTCGTCAATCGCGAGACGTACAATCTTCGCGGCTATCGCGCCGACGCTGTCCTGATTGAAGAAATCTATCCCGGGCGGCGCGGGTCGGACCTCGTCTGCACCGTGACGGCGCGCGGACCCGATGCGCGCTATGTGCCTTACGGCCAGCTTCGCTCGATTGCAGAGAGAAACTGTTCACGGCGCGCGGAAATCAGGGTCTACGCCTAATGCGGCTTGCATGACGCACTGTTGTTTCGGCGACATTGATAGGAAAAGCCCGGCGGTATCGCCGGGCTTCTTTGTTACCGCTGCGCCGCGACGCGTTCCGCAATAGCGTGAATGCCGGTGGCTTTTGGTTTTTCGGCGACGCTCGCCTCGGTCCGGACCCGCCAGAATCGCATGACGCGCTCGGCCGCTTCCTGCGGAACTTTCAAATAGAGATCAAGAATTCTCAGCGCCTTTTGCTGCTCGCTTTCGCCGCGTTGCAGTCCAAATACGATCTTGGCGAAGGTTGATCGCTCAAGTCCGGCGGCGCGGCAGGCGATCGCCAGCGATTCAAACGACCGGTCCTGCAAGATGCGCTTGCCGGTCGAGGTGTCAACGCCGACATGGTGCGCGAAGGCGAGCAGGAATTCGGTCGTGCGCCGACCCTCGACCAATTCCTTCAGAAGCGATTCGTTGAGAAGCCCGGCGTTGATTTTTTCCTCAATGAACTTGCGCGCTGCGGCGAAATCAGCCTGTGCGCCGTCGACGGCGTTTTTCAGGATCTTGGCGCGATTTCCTTCGATCGCTTCGTCGATCAGCGCCGGATCAAGCAGGTCCGAGCGCTTGAGGATTTCGCGCTTCAGCGCCGACGAGACAAAGAAGTACATCTGCGTCAAAAGATGCGGCGGCAGATCGTAGCGCTCGGTCAGCGGCCCTTGCAGCTCGGTCACGGTTCTTGAATGTTCAACCAGCCGCGTCATCGTCTCGCCGGTGAATTTGGCGCCCTGATTTTCTGCCAGCGTCACCAGGACTTCCTTGTCGCAGCGCTCGACGAGTTCGGCCGACACGGTCGGCGGCAATTCGCGCCGGCGCGAGATCGCCTTCATGTGGTCTTGCGTGCGCTGGCGGATGACGCGGATGAGGTCTTCTTCGGACAGGGCAATGCTGCGCTCGAGAATCGGCTGGGCGACGGAAATCTCGTCATGCGCCAGCTGCCGCACAAGATTTCTCGGCGCGTTCGGCGTGTCGGCGAGCTTCTCGGCGATCTCGACACGCAGCGCCATTTCGACCGATTCCGTCACCTTCGACAGGATCACGTCAAAATGCTGCATTTCGGTCGAGGTATAGCGGTCGGGCGCCGCCATGAAGACGTCGGTGATTTCGCGCAACAGGTCGGCGCGCTTCTCCGTTGACCCCTCGCGTGCAACCTCAATCAGCTGTTTGAGACGCGAGACGTTCCCCGTCGGTGCAGTCATACCCAGTTTTCCCTCAGCTAATTTTCGATACTGACCGATAACTGTAAAAATTTCGCTTTCGAGACGGTGGAAATGCGCCAGCGCCGGTTTGCGGCCGGCGAGGGTCAGGGTTAAGAATTCATTTCCTTTTCAGACCGGAGTGAATCCATGCGTCTTACCGCTGCTGTTGCCGCCATCGCCCTTGCTGCCTGCGCCAGCGGACCGGGCCTCGATTTTGGCGGGAGCGACAATTATGCGGCCGCCTCGATCCTTGGGGCGGAATTGCCGTCAGGCGACGCGCGGGCGCTCGCGCCAGCCTTTATTCAGGCCGTCGACAAAGGCGCGACTGGCGAGCGCTTTGACTGGCGGGGCGGGTCGGCCTTCGGCTGGGTCAAGGCGCGTGAGGCGCGCGTCGGCAATCTCAAGGCCGACCCCAATGACCGGCCGGCGATCCCTGACGGTCTCGATCTTTCTGAATCCTACGAGACCGAGCAAGGGCTTTACGCCCTTACGCGCAACGCCAATGTCCGCCTTGGCGCCTCGACCGATTTTCCGGTACGCGCGCAATTGGTGTCCGGAACCGCCCTAACCGTCATCGGCAAGGTTGTCGGCAAGCCATGGATGCTCGTGGAGGTGGACGGCGCCGTCGCCGGCTATGTGCATGAAAGCCTGATGATCAAGGCGCCGGGAACCGAACTCGACCTTGCCGGCGGGCCAAGGCGGCAGGCGGTCTACTGCAGGGCTTATGAACAGCGATTGTCCTATGGCGGACGATCCGATTTATGGGACGGCGTCGCCTGCAAGGAAGCGGGCAAATGGGTGGTCAAACCGCGCCCCGCCGACGAACCGGTGAAACTTTTTTAGAATCCATTTTTGCCCCGGCCAGCATTCGCGCAAGCCGGGGTAGTGATCATCCCGTGATGATCGAATTTGCAAAGGCGAGCCAGACGGGACTGGCGAACGCCCAGTAAACGGCGATGTGCATGATGGCGTAGAGGACCGCCGCCGACCAATAGGCGGGATGGACCCGCCCGTATTTGCGAAAATCATAAACCATGGCTACAGCGAGCAGCAGCTCCATCACAATGAATGACAGAGCGATGCCGCGCTCGGGAACGCCGAGCGGAAACGCAAGGCGCCCAACGCCTGGCTGCGTCATCATGAAGAACGCCGCCGCCATCAGCCGCTTGTGCCAGTCGCTGCGCCGGCGCAACCACAATGCGGCGGCGACGAGGATCAGCACGGCAAAAATACCGATCATCGGCAGCGCCATGAAATAAGGCTGCTCGGGCGCGCTGGGCGGCGCATGGCCAAGCCGTGCCGCGGTGATCGCCGTCGACAGGCCGACCGACACGACGGCGCCGAACAAAATTGCGCCCGCCATGCCAAGCTGGCGGTGTGGCGCCGGTTTTCCCATGGCGATGAAAGAGGACTGGGCGATGACGACGATCATCCAGGCGGTGAAAACAACGCCATGCACGATGGTCAGCTGCGTCAGCGGCGGCGGCGCGTTGATGACGGACTTCAGATAAAACGATGGCGCAAACCCCGCGAAGATCAGCGCCGAGGAAAGGATGACCATCGCCAGATAGAACCCGGCGTCATCGCCCGGGCGCTCTTTGGCGCGCGGCGCATTGACGGCGTGCGCCGCTCCGACAGGACCGACATTGGCCGACATCAGAATTTCTCCATGGAAAACCCCGCGGCATTATCGCCGGGTCGCCAGCGGGCGCCAAGCGGCGCCGGCGCACGCTACGCCTTTTTTTCGCTCATCGCCGCCCGGCGGGCCTTGGCATAGTTGGGCCAGACCTCGCGCCAGTCGTAATAGTCTTCAAAATGAAGCGCGCGCGGCGGGATTACGACCCAGGGCTGTTTTGACGCGGTGAAGATGTGAACGTCCGGCGGCAACAGGTCGGGGTTGTCGAGCGTTCCGACACGGATGAATTTGACCTTGTCGCCGGCGCCCGAATAATGGCTCCACATCGCGATCCGGCATTTCGGGCAGCGGAAGAATTTCTGCCCCTTGCCGGAATTGGTCGGCGTCAGCACCATTTCGGGCGCGCCTTTCAGCGTCGCTACCCGGTCCGATTCGATCATCGCATTCAGCGCAAAGGCCGAGCCCGTTTCGCGCTGGCACCAGCGGCAATGACAGCAATGAACGAACAGCGGCCGGTCGTTCAGGCGATAGCGAATCTCGCCACAAGCGCATCCGCCCTCGGCGGTAAACTTGTCGGTCATGGCGCATGCTCCTTTCCTTCGTGCACGAACGATCCCTCGCGCAGGCCCTTCGCGCCGTCATAATACGCCTTGATCAGCGGCAAGTCCGCCGCGTAATCGCCCGACGGCGTCACCGCGCCGGCGAGCGTGATTGTCTTCGTTCCGTAATCGAGCACGCTGACGACGAGCGGGACGCCCGCCGCATGGGCGATGTGATAAAACCCGGATTTCCACTCGCGCGTCGCGGCTCTGGTCGCCTCGGGCGCAACCGCAAGCACCATGCGCGGCGAGGCGTCGAAGGCCGCCTTCATCTGTTTGACGAGATCGCCGCCGCCCTTGCGGTCGACGGGGACGCAGCCGAGCCATTTGACGATCCCGCCGAATGGGCCGGTCGTCAGCTCCTTCTTGCCCATCCATTTCAGCGCCACGCGGTAAAAGCCGGCGGCGGCCAGCATGTTGATCCCGTCCCAATTCGAAGTGTGGGGCGCTGCAATCAGCACCATTTTAGGCACATCGCGCGGCCAGTCGCCGCGCATCTCCCACCCAGCCAGCGCCAGATACGCCGTACAGAGAAGACGCCAGGCTTCGGAGAAGACCCCGCGAATGGCGCCGGGCCGCGCGGTTGAAGGATCAAATTTATGGTCGCGCGCGACACTCATACCGCCAAGGATCGTCTGTTCGCGCCCCAAAAGAAAGAGCGCGCCGCCCGAAGGCGCCGCGCTTAAAGTCCGTTGATTTTGGACAGGCCCAGCATAGGCCGAGCCTGTCCGCGACTTCTACTTGTTCTTGCCGCCATTCTTGATTTCCGGGTCGAGGATTGTGCGCCCACCCGGCCCATCGACGGCGACCGCGTATTGATAGGCATCCTCATCACTTTCCTCGTCAAGGAAGGTGACGCTGCGCTTGTCGCCGGAAACCGATGGCGGCTGGAAATCCTGCCGCGGCCAGGCGTTGGCGCCGAACAGCGGCTCGAAATCCGGCGGCTCGGTCGTGGCGCCCGCCGGCCAGGTGGCGATGCCGATCGCCTCAAACGGCTGCGACGGGAAGCGATAGCCTGCATTATAGGCGTCGTCGCCCAGGGTGACCGTCACGGTCACGTCGCCGGGTGGAAAGCCCGACAGATCGATATCGCCGGTGTCCTTGGCGATGCCCCCGGCGCAGCCGCCACCTGGATTGCAAAAGCCGGCGCCAGCGCTCGCAAAATAGGGCGCGTTGTTGTTTGCTGGATCAAGCCCGATGGTGACCGTCGCCGACCCGATCGGCGCCGGCCTTGCCGCCTCCGTCACTTCTTCGGCCATCAGTTCCGGCGCGGCGGGTTCGGC
>JBGSVH010000003.1:0-4063 GCA_041753055.1 Parvularculaceae bacterium | reverse complement strand
ATGGTCTTGATATGCTGTTCGGCCGACTCTGGCGGCCCGGATTTCTGTCTCATCTTCGCTCCCTCAATGGGCTACGATGAGCCAGAAATCCTCCGTTCAGTTCATCCCGTCAAATGTCCCAAGGTTGCTGACGCCGGACAGTCGGCTTTCCGGTCGTTGCGGCCAGGAACGGCGCTGACCCTATAGCCCATTGCGCCGGCAGGTTAAGGCGCGTCGTCGGGCTTGACAGGCCTCCTCAGGTCTTTGCTATCGTCGTCCGCGCGCGGCGGCGGCAGGCCCCGGCGCAAATCAGGGAAAATCACCATGCCATCACTCGCTCGGGCGAAGCCGCTCGTTATTGTCTGTACGCGCGACCGCGCTCTCTCGACGCCGTTCTACCGCGACACGCTCGGTCTTGCGCTGATTTCGGAAGACGCTTTCGCCGCTGTCTTTGCGCTCGACGGCGCAAGTTTGCGGCTGTCGACGGTCGCCGACTGGACCGCGCATGACCACACGATCTTCGGATTCGGCGTTGACGATGTCGCAGCGACGGTGAGCGCGCTGGCGGAAAGGGGCGTCGTCTTCGTCCGCTTTCCGGGATTCAATCACGACGCCAGCGGCGTCTGGACGGCGCCGGATCAATCAGCGCGCGTCGCATGGTTCAAGGACCCCGACGGCAATCTCCTCAGCCTCACTGAATTTTCGAAATAGAAAAAGGCCGGGATCGCTCCCGGCCTTTCCCCCATATCGCGTAATTTCTTACGACGAATAATACATCGCGAATTCGACCGGGTGCGGCGTGATTTCAAAACGCTTCACTTCGGCTTCTTTCAGTTCGATATAGGCGTCGATCTGATCGTCATTGAAGACGTTGCCCTTCTTGAGGAAGGCGCGGTCCTTGTCGAGCGCTTCAAGCGCATCGCGCAAGGACGGGCAGACATGCGGGATGTCTTTCAGTTCCGCCGGCGGCAGGTCGTAGAGATCCTTGTCCATCGGCTCGCCCGGATGAATGCGGTTCTCGATGCCGTCAAGGCCCGCCATCATCAGCGCCGCGAAAGTCAGATACGGATTGCCGGCGGGATCGGGGAAGCGGACTTCGATGCGCTTGCCTTTGGGCGAGGGAACCCACGGAATACGGATCGAGGCGGAGCGGTTGCGCGCCGAATAGGCGAGCAAGACCGGCGCTTCATAGCCGGGGACAAGGCGCTTGTAGGAATTCGTCGTCGAATTGGCGAAAGCGTTGATGGCGCGCGCGTGTTTGATGATGCCGCCGATATAATAAAGACAAGCTTCCGAAAGATCGGCGTAGCGGTCGCCCGCGAACAGCGGCTTGCCGTTTTTCCAGATCGACTGGTGAACGTGCATGCCCGAGCCATTGTCGCCGAACACCGGTTTCGGCATGAACGTCGCTGTCTTGCCATAGGCGTGCGCGACCTGATGGACGACATATTTGTAGATCTGCATGCGATCGGCCATCGTCGTCAGATTGGCGAACTTCATCCCAAGCTCGTGTTGCGACGGCGCGACTTCGTGGTGATGCTTTTCAGGCTTCAGCCCGAGATCACCCATGATCGACAGCATTTCGGTGCGCATGTCCTGCGCTGAGTCGACCGGCGGCACCGGAAAGTAGCCGCCTTTGGGGCCGGGGCGGTGCGCAAGGTTGCCGCCCTCGTAATTGGTTGCGGAATTGTAGGGGCCTTCGTCGCTGTCGAGCGAGAAGCCGAGATTGTGCTGGTCGGTCGACCATTTGACGTCGTCGAAAACAAAGAACTCGGCTTCCGGGCCGAAATAGGCGGTGTCGCCGATGCCGGTCGACTGCAAATAGGCTTCCGCCGCTTTCGCCGTCGTGCGCGGGTCGCGGCCATAGGGCTGACCGGTCGCCGGATCGAGAATGTCGCAGAAGATCGCCAGGGTCGGTACGGCAAAGAACGGGTCTTCAAACGCCGTCGTCGCATCCGGCATCAAGATCATGTCGCTCTCATTGATCGCCTTCCAGCCGGCGATCGAAGAACCGTCGAACATCGTTCCTTCCTCGAACAGGTCGGCGTCGACCATGTCGCGATCGAAAGTGACGTGCTGCCATTTCCCGCGCGTGTCGGTGAAGCGCAGGTCGACGAAGCGAATATCTTTGTCCTTGAGGCGTTTCAGGACCGCATCAGCAGATGACATCTGGGGAAAGCTCCTTCTTCGGGTTGCCGCGACAGCGCCCAATGCGGAATTCCGGCAGGGAGTGGGCCCCGCACAGGGCCTTAATCAATGATGAATGCAGGATGACGGTCCGACCCGAAAGAAATCAACAGGATTTTTTGCACTGCAATAAATTCAAGCGCATTTTGCCATATTCGTCCACGTAATTGGATCATACTGCTACGAACGCTGGGTGTTTTCGCTAAACAGCGTCCTCGCCGGTCTCGCCAGTGCGAATTCGGACGGCGTTTTCCACGTTGTAGACGAAGATCTTTCCGTCGCCGATTCGTCCCGAATGGGCGGCGTTGGCGATCGCCTCGACGGCGCTCGGGGCGAGGGCGTCGGTCGTTACAATCTCGATTTTCACCTTGGGGAGAAAATCGACGACATATTCAGCGCCCCGGTACAGCTCGGTGTGGCCTTTCTGGCGGCCAAAGCCGCGAACATCGGTCACGGTCATCCCCTGCAGGCCGATTTCGTGCAGCGCCTCCTTTACGTCGTCGAGTTTGAACGGCTTTATGATGGCTTCGATTTTTTTCATCGGAAAAGTCCTGCGCGCAGCTGCAGCGCGGCAGATCAACGGTTCTTGAGGAGCAAGTCAACTGATCCCTCCGTTCATTCTTCTTGGCGCCGACGAGACGCGCCGTGTCGAGGCCGCTGCGATCACCGGCGGGCTTTCTGGCGCTGCGATGATGGAAGCGGCGGGGGCCGCGGTTGCAAATTTCATTATACGGAGCATTGCGCCGGCGCCCGCCGCTGTTCTTTGCGGCCCCGGCAACAATGGCGGTGACGGTTTTGTGGTTGCGCGCAGGCTGAAAGAAGCGGGCTGGACGGTGCGCGTCGGCCTTTATGGCGAAAAACAAAATCTCAAAGGCGACGCGGCGCTGATGGCCAGTCTCTATGACGGCGCGGTCGAGCCGTTGTCGCCGTCTTTGCTGGACGGCGCCGGGATCATCGTCGATGCGTTATTCGGCACCGGGCTGCAGCGCCCGATCGACGGCGCCTTGCGCGGTGTTGTCGCGGCGGCGAACGCCAGTCCGGCGCCGATCTTCGCGGTTGATCTTCCGTCGGGCGTCGATGCTGACAGCGGCGGGGTGTTAGGCGCGGCGATCGAGGCGTCGGCGACCGTCACCTTCATTGCAAAAAAACCAGGGCATTTTCTTTACCCGGGCCGCGCGCTTTGCGGACAGGTCGCGCTCGCCGATATCGGCGTCAAGGACGAATCGGTGGCGAGCGTTCAGCCCGCGACCTTTGAAAATCATCCAGCGCTGTGGGGCCGAAGCTGGCGCCGTCCGACGTTTTTGACCCACAAATACGATCGCGGCCATGCGGCAATCATCTCGGGACCGCGGCTCAGGACCGGCGCTGCAAGGCTTGCGGCGCGGGCGGCGCTGCGCGCCGGGGCAGGGCTGGTGACAATGCTGTCGCCCAAAGAGGCGGCGGACGAAAATGCCGCGCAATTGACCGCTGTAATGGTGCGCGACACCGAGGGCGCTGCGGCGATTGCCGAAATCTTGACCGACAAACGCTTCACCGCGGCGCTGATCGGGCCGGGCGCCGGCGTCAGCGGCGCCACAAAAGAAAGCGTGCTGGCGATCTTGCGATCGACCGCCGCCGGCGTTCTCGACGCTGATGCGCTGACCAGTTTTGAAAATGACCCGGCGGCGTTGTTCGCGGCGTTAAGACCCGATGACGTGATGACGCCGCATGCCGGCGAATTTGTGCGCCTCTTTCCGCAGATGAAAGACCAGCCGCGGCTTGCAGCAGCGCGGGCCGCGGCGGCGGCGGCAAAAGCGGTGGTCGTCCTTAAAGGGCCCGACACCATTATTGCGGCGCCCGACGGCCGCGCCATCATCAACACCAACGCGCCATTTGAACTGGCGACGGCGGGCGCCGG
>JBGSVH010000002.1:0-10856 GCA_041753055.1 Parvularculaceae bacterium | reverse complement strand
ATGGTCTTGATATGCTGTTCGGCCGACTCTGGCGGCCCGGATTTCTGTCTCATCTTCGCTCCCTCAATGGGCTACGATGAGCCAGAAATCCTCCGTTCAGTTCATCCCGTCAAATGTCCCAAGGTTGCTGACGCCGGACATGGCCTGTTTCATGAGAGCGCGATGGCGACCATTGGCGGAGTTTCGCCGTTCACAGATAGAGTTTCTTTCACAGCTTGGATTCGATCTCACGCCATTCCGAATGGCATTGCTGTCAATCGTGGCGGGGATCGGTGAGGAGTTACTCTTTCGCGGCGTTCTTCAGACCGCCCTCGATCGTCACTTCCCGGTCCTTGTTGCCATTGCCTTGCCGAGCTTCCTGTTCGGCGCGCTGCATGCACGAACATTATTCTATGCTGTCGCGGCAGGCATCGCCGGCGCCTATTTTGGTATCCTGTTCTGGGGAACCGGCAGCCTCTTTGCCCCGATCGTCACCCACGCGGCGTACGACTATATTGCGCTTGAATGGGCGCGCCGTGCGATCGCTGAACAGAGAACCTCAAGTCAGAACGGGCGCGCGAAATCGAGCGGCTCTTCAGTCTCCGGATAGCCGAGGCCGTCCGGAATCTTCAAAAACGGCCGGCCGTCGCGGTCAATGAGGACGGGCATGACCGGCCGGATTTCGCGTCGCGCCGCCCAGTCGAAGACTTCAGCGGTATTAGAAGAAACGTCCAGCAAGCCGAGATTGCACGCCGTCGGGAAAATGATTTTTCGAGCGCCGGTCTTGCGCGCCTTCAGAGCGGCGCCAGGCGTGATCCACAAGGCCTCTGTCGCTTCGTTGCCGTCCTCAATCACCATTTGGCCGTGCGGAAATCTGGCGGCAAAAAACAACGTGTCAAACCGGCGATGCAATCCGGGCGGTGCGATCCAGTGCGCGAACAGGTGGAGCTCGTTACAGGCGAGCCGCAACTTTTCGCTTTTGATGAGATCCAGGAACAAAAGGTCATTATCTTCAACGCGGTCCCGCCAATCATTAAGCGTCAAAGTGTGCTCACCGGTTACAAGACGTCCGGTTGCGTCGGTAGCGAGCAGAACTCCCGATTCCTCAAACGCTTCACGTATGGAGGCAATCTGGGCAGCCGCAATGTTGGGATCAGAACAAAGCCCATCGGAAATACCCCGCCATTCGGAAAGATGGTCGCCAGGATCAACTCTGCCGCCCGGGAAAACCAGCGCACCACCCGCAAACGCGGAATTTTCATGGCGGGCAATCATCAGCACTTCAAAGGCGGGCGTGTCCCGCAACAACAAAACGGTAGCGGCCGCAATGGGGGTATCAGTCACGATCAGACCACGCTCACTACAAAATTGCCTTGGGTCCGCTGGTCGCTGGCTGGCCATAATATCCGTGAGTCAGTTTGACAGACAAATAGCCCCCGAGCCCGGTCGATACGATTGCCCCGGCGATCATCCACAGCGGATGCGGAAGCTCGGCCATGGTGGCGCCAGCCAGTAGAAGAATTGTCGCAGCCACCACCCAGGCGGCCGGGGCCCAGCGCTTGGCGATCAGCGACGCGGCGACACCTCCGCCAAAGGCGCCGGCAAACCATGCGGTAATGACCGTGAGCATCGCGCCTGCCGGGGTCGCTCTGAGCGATTCCGGATTTTCGGGATCCAGTCCCGGCGGCGGCGGAAACATCGCATGACCGAGTATTTCGACGACAAGAATGAGCACCGACCCGAGAAGCACACCGATCACTACCGACAACACCGATCGCAGCATTTAGGCCCCCGCACGGTCTGCCCTGTCGGCGTCAGGTGAGCGTTCAATCAGTCCGCCAGCCAACAACATCATCGCAGCCACAAGCACGACTGCCGAGACCAGCCAACGAAGCGCATCAAGCGGCATTTCCTTGACAACAAACGCGGCGACCAAAACGGCAGGCACGCCCCCGATCGCAAGCCCCAGGGCAAGCCTTGAGTCAAATCGTCTCGCCCTGATAAATTGACGACTGGCCGCGGGCATCAGGAATGCGCATGCACCCATCATTATCGGGAAGGCTGCGCGCGGATCCATCCCTAGAATGCTGAGAGAGATCAGCGACGGCGCGTAAAGTCCGATGCCGAGCGTCATCAATCCGCCGAAAAGAAAATGAAGGCCGACTGCAATAGCGAAAGCGCCCCCCGCCAAGGCGACGGCATCGCCGCCGCCCGGCATCAGACCAAGATTTCTCGCGATAAAAAGGCAAGCCGCAAAAAATAGAGCGGCGCCCATCCCAATTCGAATTTGTCGAATCGGAAGTCCGCATACAACATTCGCGCCCAGGAGGGCGCCGGCGATAGCCGCAACGATGCAGGTAATGAGCAGGCTTATGTCAACTTTGATCAGGGAGATAAAAACCAGCGCCTGAGCAATCGTTGGCAATGCGTGACCGACGTTCAAAGTTCCGGGGATCTGCTCGTCGGATGTCAATCGAAAAAATTTGATCAGCGCCGTAGTCGGCGCAAACGATCCGATACCCAGAGTATCGAAGAAATTTGTGACTGCGCCGGTCGCAACTGCCGACGCAGTCGTCGTCGGATTACTATCGCTAGCCCGATAAGTGATTGCCCATAAGCGAACGAGCAAACCGCCGGCGGCGGCCAACAACCCTTGCAGAAGATGGATAATCAAGGGCGGCCCCGATCCGGAAGGTTACGCCGCTTTGTAGAGTGTTTCCTTCTTCGCCGCCATATCGCGGAACTTTTGCGGCGGGTTGAATCTCGGGCCAAGTTTCTGGGCGAGACTTTCCGCCTTGCGCACAAACGCGTCAACGCCAATTGTATCAATGTAGCTCATAGGGCCGCCAGTCCACGGCGCAAATCCCCACCCGAAAATCGCGCCAAGGTCCGCCGATTGCGGATCGTGAACGATGCCGTCGGCGTAGCAATGCGCTGCGGGAATGAGCTGCGCATAAAGAATTCGCTCCTTGACCTCATCGGCGCCTGGTTGCGTTCCCGCCGGCGGAAAATAGTCGGCGATACCCTTCCAAAGGGATTTCTTGCCGTCAGCTGGGTAATCATAAAATCCGCCGCCCGATTTGCGGCCAAGGCGCCCGAGTTTATTGACCATTACATTCAGAAGGTCTTCAACGCCGCTCGGCTTGTAATCTTTTCCGAGTTCCTTTTTGGTCGATTCCATCACTCGCTTGCCAAGTTCGAGCGACGTCTCGTCAACCAGCGCCAGCGGCCCAACCGGCATGCCCAGCGCCTTCGACACGTTTTCAATAAGCGCCGGCGAAATGCCCTCTTTTACCATCAGCATCGCTTCATTGAGATAGGGAGGCACGACGCGGTTGGTGTAGAAACCGCGCGTATCTTTGACAACAATCGGCGTTTTCTTGATGAGGCCAACATAATCGAGCGCCGTCGCGAGCGCCCGGTCGCCGGTTTTTTCGCCCGGAATAATCTCTACCAGCGGCATCTTGTCGACCGGCGAGAAGAAGTGGATCCCGATGAACTGATCCGGCCGCGCCGAATTTTTCGCAAGACCGGTAATCGGAAGCGTCGACGTGTTTGACGCGAAGATAATTTCCTTGCCGATCACCGCCTCGGTTTTCTTGATGACGTCGGCCTTGACGTCGGGATCCTCAAAAACCGCTTCAATGATCATATCGACATCCTTGAGGTCGGTATAATCAGTTGTCGGCTTGATGCGCGCGAGGAGCTCGGCGCCCTTTTCCTTGCTGACTTTTCCCCGTGAAACGCCCTTCTCGACGATACCGGCGGAATAAGCCTTGCCCTTTTCTGCATAGGCGAGATCCCGGTCAAGCAACACAACGTCCGCGCCGCCTTTGGCGGTCACATAGGCAATGCCAGCGCCCATCATGCCGGCGCCGAGAACGCCGACCTTGGCGATCTTCGATTTCGCGACACCCGCCGGGCGCTGCTCGCCTTTTTCCGCCGCCTGTTTGTTGATGAAGAGCGTGCGAATCATGTTTCGCGCCTGCGGGCTCATCAACAACTTGCCGAAATACTTAGATTCAATCCTGATCGCAGTATCGAAGGGCACAACCGAGCCTTCGTAAATGCAGGACAGGATGTACTGGACCGCCGGGTAATTGTGCTGCGTCTCCCGCTGCGCCATCGCGTTTGATGCAACATGAAACTGCACCGCCGCAGGATTGGTCGGGCCGGCGCCGCCGGGATATTTAAAGCCCTGCTTGTCCCATGGCTGGGTAACTTTGGGGTTTGCTTTTACCCAGGCGATCGCCTTTGCGACGATTTCACCTGCTGGCGCAATTTCCTGAATGATCCCATATCCTTTAGCCGTCGCGGGGTCGATCGGATTTCCCTGCGTCGCCATGAGAGCCGCATTTTGTAGTCCAGCGAGGCGCGGCAGACGCTGTGTCCCGCCGCCGCCCGGAAGGAGGCCGACTTTGACTTCCGGTACGCCAAGTTGAATCTTGGGATTATCGGCGCAAACGCGGTAGTGACAGGCCAGAACCAACTCAAGTCCGCCACCAAGGGCGAGGCCGTTAACCGCCACAGCGACAGGCTTGGCCGAAGCCTCGCCTTTCATCAGTTTTTTTGCCGGCTGGCCGCTTGTTTCAAGCTTTCGCAGCATCGAGTTCAGATTAAAAAGCCGTTCAAAAACGTCTTTCGGTGTTTTGGCGCCAGCGCTGATGCCGCCGCCGCCAAGCATCCGAAGATCAGCGCCAGCAAGGAAACCGGATGCCTTATTCGAAGTAATGACAGCGCCCTTGATCGCATCATCGGTGCAGAGCCGCTCTACGAACGCTGCAAACTCGGTCATCAGCGCTTCGTTCCAGACGTTCATCGACTGACCCTTTAGGTCAATCGTGACAAGCGCTACGCCGTCTTTGTCGATTTCAACTGTCATCGCTTGGTCGGACATGGTGTTTCTCTCGCTTGCCTGATTATACGCGTTCAATAATTGTTGCGGTGCCCATTCCAGCGCCAATGCACAGGGTAACAAGCGCTGTCGATTTCCCTGATCGCTCAAGCTCGTCAACCATGGTTCCGAAGATCATCGCGCCAGTAGCGCCAAGAGGGTGCCCCATGGCGATGGCGCCGCCATTCACATTGATATTGGAATGGTCAATGTTGAGCGCCTGCATGAAGCGTAACACGACGGACGCGAACGCCTCATTCAGTTCCCAAAGGTCGATGTCCTTGGCGGTCATGCCAGCTTTTTTCAGCGCCTTTTGAGCGGCGAATTCAGGCCCGGTCAGCATGATCGTCGGCTCAGCGCCGATGGATGCCATCGAGACTATCCGCGCCCGCGCCTTAAGCCCGTTTTTGACGCCCGCTTCCTTGGTGCCGATCAGGACTGCCGCCGCACCGTCAACGATACCGGAAGAATTACCGGCGTGGTGGACATGATTGATCTTCTCGATTTCCGGGTATTTCTGAATGGCAACTGAATCGAAACCGAAATTCTCGCCGAGCATGGTGAATGACGGCGCCAGCGCGCCGAGCGCCTGCATGTCAGTTTCCGGGCGAATGGTTTCGTCCTGCGCAAGAAGTTCGGCGCCCATCACATCCTTCACCGGCAGGATCGACTTCTTGAACCGCCCTTCTTTCCACGACTTCGCCGCACGCTTATGGCTTTCGACTGAATATGCATCGACGTCATCGCGTGAAAATCCGTATTTGGTTGCAATGAGGTCCGCCGAAATACCTTGCGGGACGAAATAGGTTTTGAAGGCGACCGACGGGTCAACAGGCCATGCTCCGCCATCGGAGCCCATCGGAACGCGGCTCATCGATTCAACGCCGCCGCCTATGGTGAGGTCGGCTTCGCCGGACTTCACTTTCGCGGTAGCGATGTTGATCGCCTCAAGGCCGGACGCGCAAAACCGGTTAACTTGGATGCCTGCAGTCGTTTCGGCAAAACCGGCATTCAGGACGGCGGTTCGGGTTATGACCGCGCCTTGTTCGCCGACCGGGGAAACAACCCCCATGGCAACGTCCTCCACCTGCGCTGTGTCAAGCTTATTGCGATCCCGGATGCCCTCAAGGACCTGAGTCGCCAGCTGGACCGGGGTGACTTCATGAAGGGTCCCGTCCGATTTCCCTTTCCCTCTCGGGGTCCGAACGGCGTCGAAAACATACGCTTCAGTCATGGGAAAAATCCTCTTCCGGATGGGGACGGGCGTCTCGAAAAGCCTAGGCCAGTCATTCTAGAATGGTCTACCTAAGCACCAGCCCGGCCTTAGGCAATGTTGCGATGCAGTGCGCGCGGATTCGTGTCATGGAAGGCATGACAGACCAATAGCTTCGGGCTATTGCGGGGCAAGTTTCTCCCAGCCCCAAGGACAACCCATGACACTCCCCGAGCACCGCGAATTGATCCGCGTCAATACGCTCGTGGACGAGTCCGAACGGGTGGCCGACTTACTGAAAGAGGCGGCGGTTTCCGGTGAAATCAGGCGCGTGGCGCAGGAGAATGCGGCGGCCTTCGTTCGCGACGCGCGCGCGCAATCGTCGCGGTCGAGTCTGGTCGACAAATTCCTGCAGGAATATGGGCTCTCGACCGCGGAAGGCGTGACGCTGATGCGTCTTGCCGAAGCGCTTCTCAGAACCCCCGACGCGGCGACCGCTGACGCCCTCATCAGGGACAAAGTCGAGGCAGGCGACTGGGGGGCCCACAAAGGCAAAAGCCCCTTCCCGCTCGTCAATTTCTCGACCCGCGCGCTGATGCTGACCGCCGTCTGGCTGGACGAGATTGAGGGCGCCGACCCTACCCGCAAGGTCGTCAGGGCGACAAAGGATCTTCTGGACAGGGTGGGCGAGCCGGTCATCCGCAGCGCCGTTGCGCAAGCGATGAAGATCATGGGACAACATTTTGTTCTTGGCGAAACAATCGCTGACGCGCAGCGCCGAGCCCGCGACTTTGCCCGAAAAGGCTACAGCTTTTCCTTCGATATGCTGGGCGAGGCTGCCTACACGGAAAATGACGCCCTCAAATATTTTGACGACTATGAAAAAGCGATTGCTGAAATCGCCAAGGATGCGCACGAGGCGCGTTCGATCGATAACCCGGGAATTTCCGTCAAGCTTTCAGCGCTTCACCCAAGGTATGAATATCCAAAGCGCAAACGCGTTTTAAAAGAACTGGGCGCAAGGGTCAGGCAACTTGCAATTCAGGCGAAGGAAGCAAACATCGGCTTCAACGTCGATGCGGAAGAATCGGCGCGGCTTGACCTGTCGCTTGATCTCATCGAAGCGCTCATGCGCGATCCAAAGCTTGACGGATGGGACGGTTTTGGCGTGGTCGTCCAAGCTTACCAAAGGCGGGCTCCGTTTGTCATCGACTGGCTTGCGGAACTCGCCCGCCAATGCAATCGCCGCATCATGGTGCGCCTCGTCAAGGGCGCGTATTGGGATGCGGAAATCAAACGCGCCCAGACGATGGGGCTCGAAAGCTATCCAGTCTTCACCAGAAAAGTGCTGACCGATGTGTCGTACCAGGCCTGCGCAAAAAAGCTCTTTGCAAACGCCGATATCATTTACCCGCAATTTGCGACGCACAATGCTTTGACCGCCGCGCTTGTGCGCGAGATGGCCGGCGACTGCAAGGAGTACGAACTCCAGCGCCTGCATGGCATGGGTGAAGCGCTGCATGACAGCCTCTTGAACGCCGGACTGCGGTCACGCATCTATGCGCCTGTCGGCGGGTATAAGGAACTGCTTCCCTATCTCGTGCGTCGGCTTCTCGAAAACGGCGCCAACTCGTCTTTTGTCAATCAGTTATTCGACCCTGATCTTTCGATTGACGATATCGTCGCCGACCCAGTTGAAGAGGCCAAGGCGCTTAATCAGATTCCCAATGCCGCCATTCCGGCCCCACGCAAGATGTTTAACGAAACACGGTTGCTGGCTGAAGGCTGGGATGAAACAGATCCCGACACGGCGGAACAACTGCAACTAGCGGTCGGACAGGCGCTCGAAAGCACGCGCGCCTATGGACCCATCATCGATGGCGCCAGCCCCAAGGGCGACACGACCCCATCGATCAACCCCGCCCGGACCGACGAAATCATTGGCCGGGTTGATCTTGCAGAGCCGGCTCACATTTCACTCGCCTGCAGCATTGCGGCGGCGGCTCAACCCGCTTGGGCTAAGTTACCGGCAAAAGACCGCGGCGAAATCTTGCGCCGCGCCGCCGACATGCTGGAGGCTCGCGCCGAGCGCTTCATGCAGCTCGCAACCCGCGAAGCCGGCAAGACCATTCCGGACGCCATTGCCGAAATACGGGAAGCCGTCGATTTTCTCCGCTATTATGCAATCGAGGCGGAGAATCTTTCCGGCGAACCACTCGGCGTTGTCGCGTGTATATCGCCGTGGAACTTTCCTCTTGCCATTTTTATTGGACAAGTATCGGCGGCGCTCGCGGCAGGAAACGCCGTCATCGCCAAGCCCGCCGAGCAAACGCCAATTATCGCTTGCGAGGCCGTAAGGCTGCTGCACGAAGCCGGCGTTCCGGCGGGCGTTCTTCATTTCCTCCCGGGCGATGGCCCGACGGTCGGCGGCCCGTTGGTTGGCAATCCGATGGTTCAGGGGGTTGTCTTTACCGGGTCAACCGAAGTTGCAAAAATTATCGATCGCACGCTCTGCGAAAGCGGCAAGCCTGATGCTGCGCTGATTGCCGAGACCGGCGGTATTAATGTCATGATCATCGACTCAACGGCGCTTCTCGAGCAAGCCGTTCGCGATGCGCTTGCTTCCGCCTTCCAGAGCGCGGGCCAACGATGCTCAGCCTGCAGACTGGTTTGCGTTCAAGAAGACGTCGCTGACCGGTTTAATGAAATGCTGACGGGCGCCATGGCGGAGCTCTCCACCGGAGATCCCGCGCTGCTTTCTACAGATATCGGGCCGGTTATCGACGCCGACGCGTTGACGACGATCGACAGTCACCTTGCCGACATGACGCGACGCGCCAGGCTTATTACGCTGGCGCCTCAAATTGCGAGCGACGTAAACGGCACATTCGCAAGGCCAGCCGCCTTTGAAATCGGCGCTATCTCCGAACTGGAACGAGAAGTTTTTGGCCCGGTTCTGCATATCTTACGCTACCGCGCCGGCGATCTTGAAAAGCTTGTCGATGACATCAACGCGCTCGGCTACGGACTGACGATGGGGGTTCATTCACGCATCGATGAAACGATGCACATGATTGTCGGCCGCGCGCGTGTTGGGAATATTTATGTAAACCGTAACCAAATTGGCGCTGTTGTCGGGGTTCAGCCCTTTGGCGGCGAGGGATTGTCTGGAACAGGACCGAAAGCAGGCGGTCCGCATTACCTCTCGGCAATGCAGAAGTCGCCAACGCCCGCGAACGGCGTGTCGGTCAGCGTCGTCGCCAATGCACCGTTGCCGCTTTTTGATCAGCAACTCAGGAAATCTGAAACCGCATTCAAACGCTGGAGCATTGACTTCGATCGCCGCACCGTGTTTGCGAACGCCGCGGCGAATGCGCAGGGAGAATTTGCCGATCTCTTCAGGCTTGCGAGTGCACTCTACAGCGAAAACTTCGAACAGACGGTCGATCTGCCGGGACCCACCGGAGAATCAAACTCGCTCAGAATGAAGGGCCGCGGGATCATCGCCTGCCTCGGCGGCGGACCTGCCAGCGCAAACCGCCGTCAGATCGCGCTGGCGCTCGCAGCGGGCAACGCGGTCATCTGTCCATCCACGTTAAGCGATCGTATCACGCAGGCGCTGTCAAAAGCCGGCGCGCCGGACGACCTCGTGACGGGGCTGCCTTCCGGCCATGCGATACACGAAGCGGTGCTCCTTGATTCAAGAATCAGAGCGGTCTCGTTTGATGGCGACGCCGGGTCGCGAAAGGCGGTTCGTTCGGCGCTTGCGCGACGAAGCGGTGCAATTGCGCCCTTGCTGTGCAGCCTTGATCAGCCCTGGCGCTATGCGGTCGAGCGAACGTTAACAATTAACACGACCGCCGCGGGCGGCGACGTGCGCTTGCTATCGCTGCCGGAATGAGGCCCCGCCGACCCCGCTCGCCGCATCAGGCCCGCCTTTCGCCGCAATGGCCTTGTTTGGCGCGACCGTCCAAGGGTGTGGTATAGTTTAGAAATGCAACAGCGACCGATGACCGCGCTCGATATCAGCACAGGCCAGACTGGACCTTTTATTTCCTCGCCCGCGCCGACAAGGCGGGCGATGAACTGGTTCTTCGCCGAGAAGGAGCGGCTGTTCTGGTTCCTGCAGATTTCGGGCTGGCTCGGATTTTTTGTCTTCCACGTCCTTGCGGTTTCCTCGCTGGTCGCCGGCTGGTCGCAGCAATCGGTCGCCTACTCGATCGCGATGTCGATTGTCGGCCTGTTGACGACGTCAATTGTCCTGAGACCGATTTACCGCCTCGCCCGCCGCCAGCACCCGGCGGCGCTTCTGCTTATCGGCATCAGCACAACGGCGGCGGCGACCGTCGCGATGTCGATTGCAAAGCTTCAGACTTTCGTCCTGATTTTCGGCGAAGAGTGGGTTCTCAATCGCGGCGCAGACCTTGGCAGCTCGAACCTCTTCATGCTGATCCGCCCGGTCTTGCCGCCGAACTTCTTCCTGCTGATGTCATGGGGCGGGTTTTATTTCGGCATCAATTACTATCTGAAGCTTCGCGACGAATCGGAACGCGCGCTGATGTCGGCGCGCCTTGCCGACCAGGCGCAGCTGAAGATGTTGCGCTATCAACTGAACCCGCATTTTCTCTTTAGGGTGTAGACTCAAATCAGGAACCACATTCTGACGGCGACGAGGGCGACGGCGGCCTCGAAGTTCCGTTTGAGCTTATCATATCTTGTTGCGATGCGCCTGTAGTCCTTGAGGAAACAGAACGCGCGTTCGATGAGATT
>JBGSVH010000001.1:0-2416 GCA_041753055.1 Parvularculaceae bacterium | reverse complement strand
CTGATGGCGCTGTTGGCGGCGACGCCGCCGGCAACCACCAGAGTTTCGCCGGCGACCATCGCCAGCGCGCGGTCGCTCCGATCGGCGAGGTGATCGGCGATTGCCGCCTGAAAAGACGCCGCCAGATCGGCGACATCCTGTCCGGTAGGGCTGGCGAGCGCCTCGGCTTCAAGGCGCAACGCCGTCTTCAGCCCGGACAATGAAAAATCGCAGCCCTCCCGGCGCGCCAGCGGTTTTGGCAAGTCAAACCGGTCGGCATCGCCGCGCCCCGCCGCCGCCTCGATCGCCGGTCCGCCGGGCTGACCCAGCCCCAGGAGCTTCGCCGACTTGTCAAAGGCCTCACCCGCGGCATCGTCGATGGTCGTCCCGAGCCGCCGGTAGGCCCCGACGCCGGAGACCTCGATCAGCTGGGTATGTCCGCCTGAAATCAGCAGCAGCAGGTAAGGGAACGCCGCCGCTTCGGTCATACGCACCGAAAGTGCGTGGCCTTCGAGGTGATTGACGGGAATGAGCGTCTTGCCATGGGCGATGGCGAGCGCCTTAGCCGCGGTCAGGCCGACCATGACGCCGCCGATCAGACCCGGCCCCGCCGTCGCCGCAATGGCGCTGAGGTCAGCATAAGCATGCCCAGAGATTTCAATCGCCTGCGCGATGATGCCGTCGATCCGTTCGACATGCGCCCTGGCGGCGATTTCCGGTACGACCCCGCCATAAGCGGCATGACGGTCGTATTGGGCGAGAGTCACATTCGAGAGAATTTCAACGCCGCCATCGGCGCGCGACAGGACGACCGCGGCGGCGGTGTCGTCGCAGCTCGATTCAACGCCAAGCACCAGAAGGTCGCCGGTAGCGCCGCCGATCGCCATTGCATCTCCATGAAATCAATCCGGCCCTACCCATGGCCGCGCCGCGACAAGAAATTCAAGCCTCATCTCGCGGCGCATGCGCTATGGTGGAGGCATGAAGATCATCATCACTCGGCCGTCACCGGACGCGGAAGTTTTCGCCGGGGAGATTTCGCGCCTCGGGGCCGAGCCTGTGATGTCGCCGGTGATGGCCATACGCATGCGCAGGGCGCCGGTTGATCTTGGCGGCGTCGGCGCGCTTGCCTTCACTTCGGCGAATGGCGTGCGCGCCTTTTGCGCAAATTCAAGCACCCGCAACCATCCGGTCTTCGCTGTCGGCGAGGCGACAGCGGCGGCCGCGACGGCCGCGGGCTTTGCCGATGTCAGCGCCGCCAAGAGTGACGTCGAAAGCCTTGCGACGCTCATTGCGATGGCGAAACCATCGTCCGTAGTTCTGCATCTTGCTGGCAGTGCACGGGCCGGCGATCTCGCCGCGTTGCTGGCGGCAAAAGGCGTCGCCGCGCGCCGCGCGGTCCTTTACGACGCGGAAAAAATCGCCCGCCTGTCGCCCGAGGCCGAGGCGGCGCTGCTGAAAAATCCCCGCGATGTCGCCGTCGCCCTGTTTTCGCCGCGCTCGGCGCGTCTTTTTGTCGAGCAGGTTGCGTCAGCGGGCCTGACCGGACAGCTTCGCGAGGCTCTGGCGTTGTGTCTCAGCGCTGATGTGGCGGCCGCGGCGTGCGAAACCGGCTGGAACGCTGTCGAAATTGCCCCGTCGCGTAAAATGGAGGCGATGGCGCAGCTAGTTGCTGCGGCGCTTTCCGGGCGGAAAGGCCGCATTGGCTCGTCTCGTTAAGCGGCAGGGCGCATTCTATAAGAACAAGGATTGTAACCCGGCGATGCACAGCGAGATGAGCCAGACGCCTGACATCGGCAAGCCTGACACCGGCAAACCAGATCCCGACGCACCTGGGTTGATTGACGTCGAGTCGGAAGTTGTCGGCGGCGAGCCGCCCGCCGCCGCAGTTGATGGGGCCGAGGCGGATGGGGCCGGGAGCGTGAAGGGATCGTCGGCCTTTCCGGCGCGCCGGGCGACGCCGATGCTGCTCGCCGCATTTCTGGTCATCATTGTCGTTGCCGCGGGCGTCTTTTTCGCAAAAAAGCAGCTTCGAAAAGAAGACGCATCGGAAGCGGCGGACATTGCGGCTGAACCGGCCGCTGAAACACCGCCGGCGCCAATTGTCATCGAGCCCCCTGCGGCCGAGGCCGGCACGCCGCTCGCCGGCGACGGGCCGGCGCCTGACAAGATCTTCAACACCGCGAACGACACCTTGAAAGCCGGCGCAGAAGCAGTCATCCGCTCAACTTCATCCGAACCCGGAACAATTTCCGAACTGCCGCCGCCCCCTGCGGCGACAAGCGGCAATGACGCGCTTCAGGACGCGGCGAAAGACGCGGCGAAGCTGCTGACGCCAAATGTACAGGCGCCGGCGGAAATTGATCTTTCGTCCCCCGACGCGGAAGCAGCGCTTGAACGTCTTCAAAATCAGCCGGCGCCGCAGGCAGCTGTCGAC